>NZ_JABWPQ010000002.1:0-288828 GCF_013366255.1 Pseudoalteromonas sp. McH1-7
GTTGTATTCAATAAATTACGCAAAGTACGTAAAGCAGCTTAATTTAGCGAGTGGTGCACTTCGGAGTTGAATTCGCGCCTGCACTAGCCAAAACGCAAACTTAGTTAATAAACAACAAAGAAAAGTCCCTTAGCAAGTGGCTCCGATCTAGATTCTAATCTATGCGGGATATTTGCATTAAAAGTAGTTAAACAATTTTGTTGTGCACTTATTTTATTGCCTGCTACATAAATATCTAATTTGCCTTGCTGCAACCATAGGTGTTTGATGGAACCTCTCACATTAGCTGAAAAGGATGTTTTGCCAGCCTCATTAAAATAAAATTGATAAATTTCAGTAGTAAATAAACCACTTTGCTTTTTCAATATATGGCAGGTAAATGGGCTGTCAACTTTACTGATAATATTATCTTTTGTTGCTCTAGAGGTACTGATATTCAAAGCTCGTCCGGGCGGTTGAACTAATGTTGCTAGCTCATAGTTCATGGCTTCTGCCAGTTTTGCCAGTACCGCAATTGTTGGTACGGTTTGACCTGACTCAATTTGAGCTATCATTGAGCGACTAACACCAGATCTATCCGCCAATGCTTGTAAGCTTGTGCATTCAGCAGAACGATAGCTACGGATCAACTTGCCTATGTAATCGAAACTTAAACCATCACTCATAATATTAACTCTCGAATTTCCGTTATATTGGATATTTAATCCAACATATTACACGCATTTACTGTAAATGATAGAGTGGAGCTGAATAAAACATATACAAGGTATGGACGATGCTATTAAAAGGTAAAAAGATTTTAGTGACGGGCGCAAGTTCAGGAATAGGTATGGCAGCAGCTAAGTTATTTTCTTCAGAAGGCGCATCTGTCGCACTAGCGGCACGTAGAAAAAATAAGTTAGATGCGTTAGTTGCAGAAATAAAAAGCGCAGGTGGCATCGCAGTAGCGATTGAGGCCGATATATCTAGAACTAAAGGTGTTACAGAAATGATGGAGCAAGCAGTTAACCGTTTAGCTGGTCTTGATGGCGCATTTAATAATGCAGGTACCATAGGCAATTTTTCCCCAATGTTGAATCAGTCTGAGCAAGATTGGGATGAGACGATAAATGTGAATCTAAAATCGGTCTGGTTCAGCAGTCAATGGCAGATGAGATACTTTCAGACCAATGACATCAAAGGCTCGATTGTAAACACGTCCTCATGGTTAGCTTCCGGTGCCTTGTGTGGTTCGAGCGTATATTCAGCATCCAAAGCTGGCATTGACGCATTTGTTCGCGCAGCTGCTATTGAGGTTGCCAACAGCGGCATACGTATAAATAGTGTGAATCCTGGTGGCATCAATACCGAGATGACAAGAGAAGCATTTAACCATGACAAACTTATTCTAGATATGTTTTCACAACAGCATCCAGCAAAACGTTTAGGTGAGCCTACTGAAGTTGCCGAGCTCGCCTGTTGGTTGCTTAGCGAACGTGCAAGTTTTGTTAACGGCCAAGCAATCCATGTTGATAGTGGCTACACCATAGGTGGCCAACGGGGCAGTTAGCTGCGTTGTTTAATAGCTGTATTACCCAATAAAAAACAGGCTTAAAAACGATATTAGAAAACCAAAGTAGAGAAATATTTATGTTTAAAAAGATACTAGCCATTTCCTTATTGATAACCTCAATTTCCTCGTCACATGCCACTGAGGGCAACTTTTCAATAACCAAATTTAGGGCGGAGAGGGACATTAAAAAGGTATTAACCCTTACACAACGCCAGCAGGCTATTGTAAAAATATCTGCGCTGTCGGCTCTTGAATTAACAGAAGCCCTTCAACAAGTTGTCGCTACATCATTAGAAAAAAAATTTATAGGGCAGCAAGATGTGGTGCTAATTTTAACTCAGCTTACTTCATACTATGGCTTTCCCCGGGCAGAAAAATCCATTGATGCACTTGCTTCTTCAATTGATAAACATTTATCACTCACATTACCACCCGATACAAGTAAAGCGCGATATAAGAAAGGAGTAGAAGAGTATACTAAGCTGGATAATAATGGGTATCAAACAATTATTACAGCATTTAAACCTATGTCAGTAGGGTTAACAGATACGACTTACCAACTATTTGGTGATGCTTTTGGTATACCAGGGCTTACAATTAAAGAGCGGCAATTAGCGACAATTAGTGCACTCGCCGCACTGGGTACAGCAAGACCTCAACTTCAATATCACTTAGGTACAAGTATACAAGTAGGCTTAACTAAAGCGGAAATAATGGATATGGTAATATATATGCAATTTTTAGCTGGCATGCCAGCTGCTTACAATGCTGCTCTGGCGGCAAAAGAAGTGTTTGCAGCAAAGTCAGAAAACCCTTATACGGACTAACTTGTACTAACTCTACAACAAGCGCTGCTGTATTGTGGCGCTTCGATAATAAAAACGCAAAAGCCACGAGTAATTGACGATTTGTAATTCCAAACTACTCAGCTTCGATATGTTCAGTAGGAAAAGTAATAGTAAAGCGGCTCCCTATCCCCTCTTCACTTTGCACCGTAATACTTCCACGATGTTCCTTTATAATTGCATGTGTGACAGCAAGCCCCATCCCCGTTCCTTCACCCACAGGCTTGGTAGTAAAGAATGGGTCAAATAGTCGATTTATAATATCTGGGTCAATGCCAATACCATTGTCACTGATACTCAAAATGACTTCTTTGTCATTGCCCGGTGCAAGCAGAACTTCTATTGTTTTATGGGGCTTATGATCCCTATCAACCGCATACTTGGCGTTTGCAAGTAAATTAATGATGGCTTGCTTTATAGCACCATCCTTACCAAGGATTGGCGCAACATCTTCAATAGCAATGACTAAATCGTAACTTTTAAGCTGTCCACTCAGTAAGCGTAACGTGTCTTCTACTATAGGTTTTAGTGCAATGCTTGAGAAGCTATCATTATTTGAACGCGAAAAATTCATCAAATCACTAACTATGATTTTTATACGTTCACAACCGTGTAGCGTATCGTTGATGAGATCTGGTAGATCTTCCGAAATATCATTGAGCCGTTGAGTAACATACGCCTCTTTTAGTTGCGTACTTAGCATCTGATCGTTGTCAGTATGTCCTGCCATACTCGCTAAATTAAGTAGTTCTTGTAATGCAGGTAAGTAGTGATTTAGAGACTCAAGGTTACCTCTAACGTAGGCTAGAGGGTTATTTAATTCATGAGCAACACCAGCAGACAAAGAACCCAAGGTCGCCATACGTTCATTATTAATAAGCACAGCTTGCTGGTTCTTTAGCTGCTCCAATTGGCGCTCTAGTGTTTGATTGGCAAGATATAAGGCTCTGGTTTTTTCTTCAAGTAAAGACTCTACTTCATCTCTCGCTTGCTTTTCGCGAAGGTACGCTTTTTTGTAGTCATTAGGATCAGACATCAACTTAATCCAAATGCAAAATCAGTACACAGTGATCGGCGCCTTCGTGCATACATTGGGGATGCTCTATTCTGAGTACTCTATTATAATGTTGCGCTGCACCATGGAGGAGGCCTTCCGCGCAAAAGCATAGCTTTCGGTTTGACTTGTACTTGAGTATGATGGTTTTATCGTTCTCAATAGTTGTGGTGATGGAAGGCAAGTTAGGTTCGTCATATAGCTTTTTAACTTCCATGTGAATGACGCTGTCAATCGACACCACCAGCTCTTCAAATGAACTAAACTTAGACGAAATCCCCACATGCTTTTTAGCCAAAAATCCAAACAAAGACTGTCCAAATATCGCTAATACTTCGGTTAATGGTTTATCAAGTTTACTTGCGACTCCTTGAGCTAATGCAAATAATTCCTCGTCTGGATATGCCGTGGGCGACACATATACTCTCCCCTGTGGCGCGTAGGTTTCAAGTAATTCATCCCACTCCTGCATACCGATGGTTTCGATGGCTAACTCTTCTAGACCTCTGAACACAACACCGCGCATCACGCTCTCCTATCACAAGGTTATACCGTTTTTTAATTCAATATTTGTCAGGTTAAGAGAGTAGTGTTGATACCAAGTGTATTACTGTTGACATATACAACCAACAAACAGCATGCCTTTTGCTGCACTAGAAAGAGATATATACCCGTCTTTAGTCAGACACAGCGCAGTACTATCAACAAGGTAAATTCCAGTGAAAAGCACTGTAAGATTAATGCTTTATTCTGCCAATTTTACTGACTTTGGCACATTCTGTTCATCAACTTGATTGACTCATTGGTTTAATTCTACTCACTCTTTAGCAAAGCACTCAGTGCCACATTAAAAGCGTGACTTTCAAAAGGTAGTGCACTTTGTGCTTTATGTAAGTGTAGAACATGAATAAAGAAATACAGTATATTTCTACTCGTTCACTGATGTATTCGCCGCATCGCCAAGTTCAGCTTCTTCATCACTTTGACTGTCTAGTGTAATTCTCTCAAGTCCCGACATGATAAGTGGAAGATCCTGTTCATCATTATGCCTGAACAGCTTTTCCTTAATACCCTGATAATAGTTACTAACAATTCCTGCTAGGTTGTTTTCCATCCAGGTCTCCACTGAATCAGAGCGCTTAAATGCTTCTGGATTTTCTTCAACATCTTCTAATACAGATAACCACATGTCTAATTCAGCCCTGACAGGCATTCCCTGTGACTCTTCCATCACGTCATTCATCCAGCCTAATCCTTGGTTTTCATAGGCTTTAATTAACTGTTTATATAAACGGCTTTTTTCGTTGTCATCGGCGGGTTTACCCTCAAACTTTATATACTCTTGATTATTTGTTTTAAAATACTCTGTATTCTCATTTTCATAATTGAGCTTACTGAGTCTTGCAAATAAATTACCGGGCTCCTCAGTATCTATTTCGCTCAACATTTCCATAAAACTTGTACGATCATTTGGCTTCACTAAAGTCGCCATATCCAATAGACCTCGACTCGTGTCAAAATCAGCACTAACGAACTTAGCATTGAGGTCTAAAATTTCTCCGTCAGAAAACTTATTACTAATAACAAATTGAGCAAAATCATTTAAAAGCTGATTGTTCATATCCCCATATGTATTTACATGTTCAAAAATGCCACTTTCGGTATATTGTAAGTCCGTGTCTACTCGGCCATCTTCATCAAGTAAATAAGGTGGAAAAACGGGATCCTCAAACACTTTATTATCGGCTTGCTCCATTAATTTAGACATCGTCTGAATGGTGTCTTGTAACACCTCATCACTCATACCGTTAAGTTTGTTTATTAACTCTGTTGAATAGTCATTTCTACGTTGTTCAAAGCTATTTACCGATAGAGACTGGACAATAAAATCCGTTAGTTGTCCTAGCTCCTCATCACTCAGTCTATTGGCAACATCAAGAAGCGCTTGTGTTGGTTTGAAGTGCGCAAATTCAAATTGTCTTTCTTCACTTAAACGATCGAATATTGACAAGAATTCATCAATTTTTTCTCGCCCTTCAAAGTCACCGTAGGTATCTTTATAAACGCGCCCATTTTCATCTGTTCCAATGTGCTCTCGATGAATACCATAATGCTGTAATCCGATTGTCCTAAGCTCAATACCACGGATCATTCGAGGATCATAAGTAACTGGAGGCTGAGTGTAAGAAAAGTCTATAGTTAAATTGCTATTACTTTTCAATAACTCAGAGTTATCGTCATTTTTTTTATCATTTGCGAATGCTGTCAGTGCCTCAGTCATTTTGTCTGATGAATTCGACGCGCTCACTTTCACATTACTTGTATGGAGTTGTGGCTTAATGTTCATAACTTGGATCCTTGTTATGGTAGCAACTGCATTAATTTTCTGCTCAACTTTGAAAACAATACGGTTTTATCTCAATACTTGCTCCATTTGCGCAAGTAAATCACACGCTAACCCCGTTAAAAACGTCTTATTTAAAACACCGTAACTATCGGCAATATAACTCTGGTTAGGCTAGCGCTTGAAGAGCAAAAAACCATTGCTACTAAAACTATTTTTTCATTTCAAATTAATGCGTTTGCGTAATGAAGTTATTACAAAATCGGTTGGCGCAAGCGCCATTACCTTTTATCGACAAAGACAGAATAAACTTTACCCAATTTGTTCCTTTATTTAAGATCCTACTAATATCTGTCATTAAGACTTTATACATAATTGTGTATCTTTTCAGAGGTAGTGGTCGCAACCTTGTTCGTAAAGCTCCAGTGGTAAACCGTCTGGATCGCTGAAAAAGGTAAAACGTTTTTGTGTATATTCATCTATTCGAATGGGCTCAACAGCGACTTGATTCTGTGAAAGATGCGCAATACAAGCATCTATATCATTCACCCTAAACGCTAAGTGTCTCAATCCTTGCGCTTCTGGATGTGATATCCGTCTTGGTGGATTTGGAAACGAGAACAACTCAATTTGGCTGCCGTCAGGTAACGCCAAATCTAATTTATATGATTCTCTATCTTTGCGGTAATTTTCATTAAGTATACGAAGACCAAGTACTTCGGTGTAAAACACTTTAGATCTTTGGTAGTTGGAACAAATAATGGCGGCATGATGTATTCCAGACAATTTCAAACATTTCTCCTCGAGCATCCAATATCTTTAAAATAAAAAAGCGGTAATTTACATTACCGCTTCACACACTCAAATAGGAACTTGGAATACACGCTGTAAAACCAAGCCTTTTCGTTACAAACGAATACCGCCATCAATTTCGACGACACGCCCTGTAAAGAAATCATTTTCAATAATATATTTTGCGGTATGGGCAATTTCTTGCGCTTCACCAAGACGTCCGACTGGTTTCATTTTTACCAAACGTTCTTTTGCTTCAGGCTTCATTGCATCAGTCATCTTTGTTCGGATAACACCTGGGGCGATTGCCCCTACTCGAATACCAAAGCGACCTAATTCTTTCGCCCAGCTCGTTGTCATCGCAACGACACCTGACTTTGCCGCTGAATAGTTGGTTTGCCCCATATTACCAGCGCGTGCAACGCTCGACATATTTATGATCACACCACCATTACCAGCTTCTACCATTTTGACAGCAGCTTCACGGCCGCACAAGAAAACACCGGTTAGATTAACATCAATAACGGACTGAAATTGCGATAGCGACATTTTATCAATAATTTGACCATCTTTCGCTTTGAGTAACAAACCATCACGCAAGATACCCGCATTGTTTATTAATACTGAAATCTCACCAAAGTCACTGACAATGGCGTCAAACACATTTTCCACGTCCGATTCTTGACTCACATTGGCAACATAAGTTTTGACTTTTGTACCAAATTGCGTCAGTTCGCTTTTCGCTTCTGTAAGTACATCTTCTTGCATATCAATTAGCGCAAGATTTGCACCTTGCTTTGCCATTTCAGTCGCCATTGCAAGCCCTAAGCCTTGCGCACCACCGGTGATCACAACTGTTTTACTGTTAATATCCATAATGTTCTATTTCTCTGAATAAAGCTTAAAAATCGCGCTAAAGTCTTCATTGCCTTTACCCTGATTTTGCATCAGGTTATACAAATTCTTTGCAAGTGCCCCCATCGGCGTCGCTGAATTTGTTTGCTGCGCAGATTGCATCGCAAGGCCAAGATCTTTAGCCATTAAATCAACCATAAAGCCCGGCTTATAACCGTTCGAAGAAGGCACATTTTCTAGTACATCAGGACATGGGTTGTATAGCTCTAGCGTCCAGTTACGACCAGAGCTGTTTAGCATAATTTCGCTCAATACTTTAGGATCTAAACCATGATCTACACCCATTTGCAGCGCTTCACTTGTGCCCGCCATCAGTATTGATAACAGCATATTGTTACATATCTTAGCGACTTGTCCTGCGCCAATGTCGCCTGCATGGAAAATGTTCTTACCCATATTGGTCAGTACCACATGCGCACGTTCAAAGTCTGCTTTATTACCGCCGACAATAAAAGTTAAGGTACCGGCCGCTGCACCTGCCACACCGCCAGACACAGGCGCATCGACAAATGAAATACCCGATTCTGCTAATGTTTTCCCAACAAACTGAGCGGATGCAGCATCAATGGTAGAGCAGTCAATCACCTGTGTGTTTTTAGACAAATAGTTAATGAGTCCATCTTCAGCTGTATATACCGTACGCACGTGTTTGCCTGCAGGTAGCATGCTTATCACATAATCTGCTTCACGGCACACATCGCTAACAACCGCCGCCTTTGTTGCACCACTTGCCTCAAGTGCCGCTACAGCCTCAGGGTTCAAATCAAAAATACATACTTGGTGGCCAGCCTTTAATAAATTAAGGGCCATTGGAGCACCCATGTTACCTAAGCCGATAAATCCTACTTGTGCCATTTATGTCACTCCTTATAAGTCACGCAAAGGATGATCGTTTTCATCCCATCGAGGTGCGAAAAAACGTTCTATTACGTCATTAGGAACCTCTGCAACCGATTTAAATCGCCAATTTGGTTTGCCATCTTTATCGATAAGCAGCGCACGAACACCTTCTTGAAACTCACCAAACTCGCCAGCAGTCACCGACATTCCTAATTCTTGCTTAAAACAGTCTTTAAGTGTTTTACCTTCACTTCTAGCAAGCTGTGCTTTTACCAGTGCGGCACTCAATGGTGAGCCATGTTTTAACGCCATTTGAGCTTTGCTCAACCACTTGTTGTCAGTACTATCCAGTCCTAAAATAAAATCAACCTGCTCTGATAAATCACCTTTCTCATCAAGCGCTTCGAACGCTTTAATCAGTGGTTTAATTTCGCTTTTTGGTGGTGCATGGGAAGCCTCATCTAGAGATAACAACAACTGAGTCAGCTTTTCGTGGTTTAGCACGTTGGTTTTTCCCCAGTTGACTTCACCTAAGTTTTGTAAAAGTAAGCCGAGTTTTTCTGAGTCCATAAAGTGATCGGCAAGTCCAACCAACTTGGCATCCGAAGCGTTAATGTTTGCAGCTGTGAGTCCCAAAAACAATCCAACACCTTTTGGCATCTTATTGAGGAAATAGCTACCGCCAACATCAGGGTACAAGCCAATGGTGATTTCTGGCATAGCAATACGTGAAGTCTCTGTCATCACTTTATGACTTGCGCCAGCCGTTAAGCCTAGTCCGCCGCCCATGATGATGCCATTACCCCAAAGTAGGATTGGCTTATCATAGTTATGGATTTGATAATCCAACCGATACTCTTCACCGAAAAAAGTTTCGATTAATGCGTTACTCGTATCTGATGACATTTCACGATATAAACTCACTACATCGCCGCCAGCACAAAACGCTTTTTCTCCAGCTCCTTTTAATACCACCATTGCAATTTGTGGGTCGTTTGCCCAAATATCCAGTTGTGGTGCAAGCAAACGGATCATATCGAGGTTTAAGGCATTTAACGCTTTTGGTACATTTAATGTCGCCAGCGCTATTTTCATCCCGTTATGGCATGTTGCTTGCTCGAATAAAACCGGTGCCTCTTCGTGATTTATTAACTCGAATTCAATCATTAGCCATTTACCCAATTCGCTTTGCGTTTCTCTAAAAATGCGTTTACGCCTTCTTTTTGATCTTGGGTATCGAATAAGGTTACAAAGAGTTCACGTTCAAGAGGCAATGCACTATTGATTGTGCCTGTGCGGCCTTTTTGGATAAGAGCTTTACAAGCCGTCACTGCAACAGGGCTTTGATCTTCTACTTTCTTTGCCAATTCGAGCGCAGCTTCCAGCGCTTTACCCTGCTCGACCACTTCTTCAACTAAGCCAATTTGCTGTGCTTTGTCGGCTTTTAAGCGTTCGCCGCATAAAATCATACGCTTTGCCCAGCCTTCGCCTACAAGCCATGACAAGTTTTGTGTGCCGCCAGCACAAGGCAGCAATCCAACTTTTGCCTCAGGAAGTGCCATTTGTGCTTGAGCTTCGGCGATGCGGATATCGCACGCTAGTGCGACTTCTAAACCGCCACCCATTGCAAACCCATTGATGGCGGCAATGGATACGCCTCTAAAGTCGCTGAGTGTTTCAAACGCTTCGCCAAATACTCGAGACATGTCCGCAGCAACTCCTTTGTCACCGTCGGCAAATACATTGAGATCCGCACCGGCTGAAAAGAACTTTTCGCCTTCGCCAGTGATCACTAAAGAATAGATTTCTTTATCCGCGTTCAATTCGATTACTAGATTTTTAAGTGCAGTTAGTGTGTCTTTCGTCCACGTATTCGCAGGTGGATTTGACATAGTAACAACAGCAGTATGGCCTTGTTTTTCGAGTTTTAATTGTGCAGTCATGATGCTCTCCTTATAGGACGCTTGCCGCGCCTTCAGCTAAGATCCGACGTGCAATAATTACACGCATGATTTCGTTTGTACCTTCAAGGATCTGATGAACACGTACGTCACGTAGGTGGCGCTCCAGTGGATACTCTTTGATGTACCCATAACCACCGTGAATTTGCAGTGCATCGTCACACACCTTAGTGCCTACATCAGTGGCAAATCGCTTTGCCATAGCGCAATAAGTAGTCTTTTCTGGGTCATTGCTATCGAGTTTAAATGCCGCCAATCGAACCATTTGGCGCGCAGCCACAAGTTCTGTATTCATATCTGCAATTTTAAATTGTAGTGCTTGGAACGCCGCTAACGGTTTACCAAACTGAGAACGTTCCTGCATATACTGCTTGGCGGTATTGAGTGCCTGCTGGGCTGTACCAATCGAGCAAGTTGCAATATTAATGCGACCACCATCAAGGCCTTGCATCGCAAATTTAAAGCCTTCGCCTTCTTGGCCTAACAGGTTTGCAGCAGGGATCCGGACATTTTCAAGCGTGATAAGGCGCGTAGGCTGTGCATTCCAACCCATTTTTTCTTCTGCTTTGCCATAAATAACGCCTTCAGCATCGGCAGGAACAACAAAGGCTGAGATACCTTTAGGGCCTGCTTCACCTGTTCTTGCCATTACCACTAATACGTCCGTTTCACCGGCCCCTGAGATAAACATTTTAGAGCCAGACAAAACGTACTCATCACCTTCTTTTATCGCTTTTGTTTTGAGTGATGCAGCATCTGAGCCAGATCCAGGCTCTGTTAGACAGTACGAGGCCAATAATTCACCCGTTACTAACTGCTCCATATACTTTGCTTTGGTTTCTTCCGTTGCAAAGCTCGCTATCATCCACGTTGCCATGTTATGAATAGTCAACATGGCGGTTGTCGCTGTACAACCCATTGAAAGCTGTTCGAAAATAATACTTGAGTCAAGGCGAGATAAACCCAGACCACCTGCCTCTTCTGGCGTATATAGACCGCAAAAACCAAGCTCACCTGCTTTTTGAATTACGTCTTTTGGAAAAATGTGCTCTTGATCCCATTTTGCAGCATGTGGAGCAAGCTCGCTCATTGCAAATTGGTGCGCCATGTCGGCAAATGCTTGTTGATCTTCGTTTAGGTTAAAGTCCACGCTAGACCTCTCTTGCTGTTCTGACACCCTGAATGTGTGTCGGTAATTCTTATCGTTTTGGTAAAAATAAGCGTGCTCCCCCTGCAGAGCACGCTGCGCAATATAAGTTATCTAAGGTTGATACTCATATTTGGACCACTGACTGCCTCATCGTCAAACCAGCGTGAGGTAATCGTTTTGGTTTCGGTATAGAAACGCACGCCTTGCTTACCATAGGTATGTTGGTCGCCGTAGAATGAGTTCTTCCAACCGGTAAATGAGAAGAACGGCAATGGCACTGGAATAGGAATATTAATCCCTACTTGACCCACTTCAATTTCACGCTGGAACTTGCGTGCTGCGCCGCCGCTTGCGGTGAATAATGAGGTGCCGTTACCGTACGGGTTGTTATTAATAAGGGTAATTGCTTCATCTAAACTATCGACAAATACACAACAAAGGACTGGGCCAAAGATTTCTTCTTTGTAGATATCCATGTCAGTTGTGACGTTTGAAAACAGGGTTGGACCTACCCAGTTACCATTTTCATAACCCTCAACGGTAAACTCAGAGCCATCTAGCAAACACGTTGCACCTTGCTGCTGACCACTGTCAATCAGCGATAGAATACGCGCTTTAGCCTGCGGTGTCGTTTGCGGACCATAAGCAGCTTCTGGATCATCCCACACGCCAGGACGAACCTTCGCCATGGCGTCTTTTAGTTCATCGACCCACTGCTGTGATTGCCCTACAAATACCGCGACTGAGATCCCCATACAGCGCTGACCACCCGCGCCAACCGAAGAACCAACAAGGTTATTGATCACTTGCTCTTTTTTCGCATCTGGCATGATAACCATATGGTTTTTCGCACCCACACACGCTTGAACACGTTTAAGATTCTGCGTACCTTTGCTGTAAATGTACTGACCGACACCACAAGACCCCACAAACGAAACCGCACGAATTTCCGGCGCTTCAAGAATTTGATCAACCTGATCTTTACTTCCGTGCACAACCTGAAGTACGCCTTTTGGCGCACCGGCTTCTTCAAACAATTCAACCAAGCGCATTGGCGTTAGTGGGTCTTGCTCTGATGGTTTAAGTACAAACGTGTTACCACATACAATTGCCATTGGGAACATCCACAGCGGGATCATCGCTGGGAAGTTAAATGGCGTAATACCAGCACAAACGCCTAGTGGTTGGGTATATGAATAGGTGTCGATATTTCGGGCAACGTTTTCTACCGTCTCGCCCATCATCATTGAAGGGGCATTACATGCTTGCTCGACCACTTCGATACCGCGCCACACATCCCCTTTTGCATCTTCAAACGTCTTGCCTAATTCATGACAGATTATGGTTGCGATTTCTTCTTGATGCTCCTTAAGTAGCGCCGCATAACGCATCATAATTCGCGCACGCTCGGTTACCGGCACATTACGCCACGTTTTAAACGCTTCTTGAGCTGAATGAATTGCAGCTTGTACTTCCTCGTTAGTCGCACAAGGCACTTTTGCTAATACTTCTTGATTAGCAGGGTTAACAACGTCTAACCATTTGTCAGACTGAGACTGTGAAAATTCACCGTTGATGTATAAAGGTACTTGGTGCATGAAGCACTCCTCCCCATAAAACGAGTTAATGCGCTGCGTGAATGATTAGAATTATGAAAGACGCAGCGCCCCTTGGAACGAAATAAATTGCTGAGACTTACACTTCTACTGCGAGTGCGACAGCTTCACCACCACCGATACATAGTGACGCCACGCCTTTTGATAAGCCACGGTTTTTCAGTGCATGGATAAGTGTAACTAAGATACGTGCACCGCTCGCGCCGATTGGATGACCAAGCGCACAAGCACCACCATTGACGTTGACTTTATTGCTATCTAAGTGCATTTCGTTGATAGCCAACATAGTCACCATGGCAAACGCTTCATTGATTTCCCAAAGATCAACGTCGGCAGTCGACCAACCTGCTTTTTCAAGCAGCTTATTCATCGCACCGACTGGCGCAACGGTAAATTCAGCTGGCGCTTGTGAATGAGTCGCATGAGCAACAATCTTACAAAGTGGTGTCAAACCGTGCTTTTTCGCTTCTGTTTCACTCATTAGAACAAGCGCTGCGGCACCGTCTGAGATAGATGATGAGTTAGCCGCGGTGATCGTGCCATCTTTTTTAAATGCTGGACGAAGTGATGGAATTTTATCTGGGCGGGCATTACCTGGTTGCTCGTCAGTATTTACCTCAACATCCCCTTTGCGCGTGCTAATCACATGAGGAGCAATTTCATTGGCAAAACTGCCATTTTCGATTGCCGCATTTGCTTTACTCAATGAGCCCAAGGCAAATTCGTCCATGTGCTCACGAGTAATGCCATATTGGTCTGCTGTATCTTGCGCAAAGCAGCCCATCGCCTTGTTGTCATAAGCATCTTCTAAGCCATCAGCCATCATATGGTCTTTGATTTCGCCATGACCCATACGCATGCCACCACGGGCTTTTGGAATAAAGTAAGGTGCATTAGTCATGCTTTCCATGCCACCTGCGATGGCAGAATTAATGCTACCTGAGCGGATGAGATCATGCGCGAACATCGCCGCCTTCAGGCCTGAACCGCACACTTTGTTGATTGTCGTCGCTCCTGTTGAACGGGCAAGACCTGCGTGTAGCATCGCTTGACGTGCTGGCGCTTGACCAAGACCTGCGGGTAACACGCACCCCATGATCACTTCATCTATACTGGCGTCATTGAGACCTGTTTCATTCATCACTGCTTTAATAGCAGTGGCGCCTAATTCTGTGGCAGCAGCGCCAGATAGGCTTCCCATAAATCCACCCATTGGTGTACGCTTAGCAGCGACGATGACAACAGCTTCGTTACTCATTGCAAAACTCCTGTAGACAAGCCATGCTTTGGCTCATTAATATTTAACTCTGTATTCGAGCATACATAATATTTACGTTTACGCCAACGTAAATCTAAAATCAAGGCAAATGAGATTGCTACAACTGTAAAGATTAATTGCACATATTTATTGCCAACGCCTATTCTGGCTAGCTCCAGTTAAGGTTTGATGACATTTCATACAAGCCTAATTGCTGCTTTTATAAGACTAAAGCAGGATCTATCATTCTTACTTTACCTTTACGTAAACTTCACTTATATTGGTCTAATCAGTGACGTTGTAAGTGTAAATAGAAATGCAAGAAATAAATGAACCAACCTATTCAATCAGCGAGTTAGCTAAAGAATTTGATATTACTACTCGCAGTATTCGTTTTTACGAAGATCAAGGACTACTTTCTCCTAAGCGTCAAGGACAAACGCGTATTTACTCCAAACGCGACAAAGTCCGTTTAAAACTTATCCTTCGCGGAAAACGCCTTGGCTTTACACTTGCTGAAACTGGCCGCTTATTTGAGCTTTATGATGCCGACAAGTCGAGTGAAAAGCAGCTTAAAACCATGTTGCAACTCATTGAAGAGAAAAAAGCCGATTTAAGCCAACAAATGGACGACATCAAAGTTGTCTTAATGGAATTGGTAACGGCTGAACGTCGTTGTCGCGATACATTACACGAGCTCGAAAAATAAACTCTCACAACAGGATGAATACCGATGAGCACAGTATCTTTATATAAAGAATTGAACTTTGGACTAGGTGAAACAGCAGACATGATCCGAGATCATGTCAATAGTTTTGCTACCAGCGAAATTGCCCCACTGGCTGAAAAAACAGATCAGGAAAACGCGTTTCCGAACGAGATGTGGCCAAAGTTTGGTGAAATGGGTCTACTTGGGATCACCGTCCCTGAAGAATTTGGCGGCTCAAATATGGGATACCTTGAGCATGTAATTGCAATGGAAGAGATCAGTCGTGCAAGTGCCTCAATCGGCTTAAGTTACGGTGCACATTCAAACCTCTGTGTAAACCAAATTAACCGCAACGGTAACCAAGCGCAGAAGGAAAAGTACTTACCTAAGCTTATTAGTGGTGAGCACATCGGTGCCTTGGCAATGAGTGAGCCAAATGCAGGTTCTGATGTCGTTTCAATGAAGCTGCGTGCTGAAAAGCAAGGTGACAAGTTCATCCTGAACGGAAATAAAATGTGGATCACTAACGGCCCAGATGCAGACGTTTTTGTTATTTATGCAAAGACAGACGTCAATGCAGGACCTCGTGGGATCACAGCCTTTATCGTAGAAAAAACATTCTCCGGTTTTTCAACAGCACAAAAGTTAGACAAACTTGGCATGCGTGGCTCAAACACTTGTGAGCTGGTGTTTGAAAACTGCGAAGTACCCGCTGAAAACATCCTTGGTGAATACAACGAAGGCGTAAAGGTGCTGATGAGCGGCCTTGACTATGAACGTGTGGTATTGGCCGGCGGCCCGCTGGGTATCATGCAGGCTTGTATGGACGTAGTAGTCCCATATATTCATGAGCGTAAACAATTTAACCAGTCAATCGGTGAATTTCAGCTAGTGCAAGGTAAAGTTGCTGATATGTATACGCAAATGAATGCAGCACGCTCATACGTCTATACTGTAGCAAAAGCCTGTGACCGTGGCGAAACCACGCGTAAAGATGCCGCAGGGGCAATTTTATATGCCGCAGAGCTTGCAACCAAACTTGCACTTGATGCCATTCAATTACTAGGTGGAAACGGCTACATCAACGAATACCCTACAGGCCGCCTACTTCGCGATGCCAAGCTCTATGAAATTGGCGCTGGTACGTCTGAGATCCGCCGTATGCTTATCGGACGTGAGCTGTTCAACGAAAGCCGCTAGGAGCGCTGTATGACGGTACTAAATTCTGCGGTTAATCCTCATGATCCGCAATTCAAAGCAAACAGCGATGCCATGACATCGCTGGTTGCTGATCTTAAAGATAAAGTGGCGACACTAAGCCAAGGTGGCGGTGAAGCACTCATCGCTCGTCATCAAAGTCGTGGTAAGTTATTTGTCCGCGACCGCATTGAAACTTTACTCGACGAAGGCTCACCATTTTTAGAAATCGGCCAGTTCGCCGCTTTTGGTGTTTATGAACAAGATATTCCCTGTGCCGGTGTCGTTGCAGGGATCGGACGCGTGAAAGGTGTTGAGTGTATGATTGTGGCAAATGATGCGACAGTCAAAGGTGGGACTTACTTTCCACTGACGGTCAAGAAACACCTACGAGCACAAGAAATCGCTGAGCGCTGCCACCTTCCGTGTATCTATTTAGTAGACTCAGGTGGCGCAAACTTGCCAGAGCAAGATGAAGTATTTCCAGACAAGCTGCATTTTGGTCGGATATTTTATAATCAGGCTCGTATGTCTGCTAAAGGGATCCCGCAAATTGCTGTGGTTATGGGATTATGTACCGCAGGCGGCGCCTATGTGCCAGCAATGGCTGATGAAAGTATTATCGTTAAAGAACAAGGCACGATTTTCTTAGCAGGCCCGCCACTTGTTAAAGCGGCCACAGGCGAAGAAGTGAGTGCAGAAGACTTAGGCGGCGCAGATGTGCATTGTAAAGTGTCAGGCGTTGCCGATCACTATGCAGAAAATGATGAACATGCACTGTCTATCGCAAGACAATGTATATCGCGACTTAATCATCAGCGCCCTACGAGGCCACTACTCCAAGATGCCAAACCGCCACGTTATGATATCAGTGAGGTATATGGCATTGTCGGCACAGATCTGAAAAAACCGTTCGATGTCCGTGAAGTCATTGCCCGTATCGTCGATGACTCGCAGTTTGATGAATTTAAGCGCTACTTTGGTGAAACGCTAGTGACTGGTTTTGCCGAGATTTATGGTCACCCTGTGGGGATCGTAGCAAACAACGGTATTCTCTTTTCTGAATCTGCACAAAAAGGAGCACACTTTATTCAGCTCTGTGCACAGCGCAATATTCCACTACTGTTTTTACAGAACATTACTGGATTTATGGTCGGCCAAAAATACGAAGCTGAAGGTATTGCCAAACATGGCGCCAAAATGGTTACAGCGGTTTCCTGTGCTGATGTGCCTAAATTTACGGTATTAATTGGCGGCTCATACGGTGCTGGTAACTATGGTATGTGTGGTAGAGCATACGAACCAACCATGATGTGGATGTGGCCAAATGCACGGATCTCTGTGATGGGTGGCGAACAAGCTGCAGGTGTATTAACACAGGTAAAACAAGATGGTTTAGCGCGCAAAGGGCTTAGCATGAGTGATGCCGAAGTGAGCGAGTTTAAAAAACCGATCATTGAGCAATACGAAAAACAAGGCCACCCCTACTACGCGAGTGCTCGGCTTTGGGACGATGGCGTTATAGACCCTGCGGATACACGCACTGTACTTGGTCTTGCATTAGAGGCAGCAAGTAATGCGCCGCAAAAAGAGTCTAAATTTGGCGTATTCAGAATGTAAGGAGCACCGATGCCTGTCACTTTAACGATAACAAAAAACAAAGTGGCGATCTTAGAGCTAAGTCGCCCAGAAAAACACAATGCCTTTAATGCAGAGGTGATTGCCGAACTTATCAAAAATATCGACTATGCCAGCGGCCTGGATGTGCGCGCTTTGATATTTAAAACCGAAGGCAAACACTTTTCAGCTGGCGCTGATCTGGCATGGATGAAATCCATGGCAGACAATAACTACGACGAAAACGTCGCAGACTCACTAGAACTTGCCAAATTAATGCAGGTTTTAGCTACTTGTCCCCACCCGACATTATGCCTAGTGCAAGGGGCTGCTTTTGGCGGTGCACTAGGATTAATCGCCTGTTGTGACATCGCCATTGCACAGCACAACTCCAAATTCTGTTTAAGTGAAGTCAAGCTTGGCCTTATTCCGGCTGTGATTAGTCCTTATGTTATAAAAGCCATTGGTGAGCGCCAAGCAAGACGCTACTTTTTAACTGCTGAGGTATTCAACGCTGAAAAAGCTCTTGAAATGGGATTAATCCATGAGCTCAGTGACGATTTAGTTAAAAGTGAGTCTGACTTCACACAGCTGCTGCTAAATAATGGCCCTGCTGCGGTTAAAAATGCCAAAGCACTTATCAACGAAGTTGCAGGCAACGAAATCAACGAAGCGTTGATCACCCATACAGCAAAGCGTATTGCTGAGATTAGAGTCAGTGAAGAAGGGCAAGAAGGTCTTAGTGCCTTTTTCGATAAACGTGCGCCACGCTGGCAAAACGCCGCGCACGAATAGGAGTCAATATGCTAACTAAAATTCTAGTCGCAAACCGGGGTGAAATTGCCTGTCGCGTGATGCGTACCGCGAAGAAAATGGGACTAACCACTGTAGCGGTTTACTCTGATGCTGACGCCAATGCGATGCACGTTAAGGCCGCTGATGAAGCTTACCACATTGGTCCGGCACCAAGTAAAGAGTCTTATTTGGTGGCAGAAAAAATCCTTGAAGTGGCAAAGGCTGCTGATGTGGATTGTATTCATCCAGGCTACGGGTTCTTATCTGAAAATGAAGTATTTGCCAAAGCGTGTGAGGCGGCGGATATTGCGTTTATTGGTCCGCTGGCAAGTTCAATCGAAGCGATGGGTTCAAAGACCCGTGCCAAGGAAATCATGAATGACGCCAATGTGCCTCTAGTTCCTGGGTATTATGGTGACAAACAAGAAGATGATTTCTTACAAGCCGAAGCGGAAAAAATCGGTTTTCCGGTACTTATCAAAGCCGCATACGGCGGCGGCGGTAAAGGCATGCGCGTGGTACGTGAGAGTAGCGAGTTTCTATCCGCTCTACATGGGGCTAAACGTGAAGCGGCGGCAAGTTTTGGCAATGACTTAGTACTGCTTGAACGCTTTGTAGATAAACCTCGTCATGTTGAAGTACAAGTTTTCGCTGATAGCCACGGTAACTGTGTTTATCTCGGTGACAGGGACTGTTCACTACAGCGTCGCCACCAAAAAGTGATTGAAGAAGCGCCCGCACCAGGTTTAAGTGATGCGATGCGCAAAGCCATGGGTGAAGCAGCAGTACGCTGTGCGCAGGCGATTAATTACCGCGGCGCTGGTACTGTGGAATTCTTACTCTGTGGTGATGAATTTTTCTTTATGGAGATGAATACTCGGCTACAAGTAGAGCACCCAGTAACAGAAATGGTAACTGGTCTTGACTTAGTCGAATTGCAATTAATGGTCGCGGCGGGTGAACCGCTACCGCTGACTCAACAGCAGGTTTCGTTATCTGGTCATAGCTTTGAAGCACGTATTTACGCAGAAGATCCTGAAGAGAACTTCATGCCGTTTTCAGGTGTACTAGCTCACCTTAGCTTTCCTGAAGCCAAAGATGGCGTAAGAATTGACACAGGCGTGCAGCAAGGCGATGAGATCAGCCCGTTTTACGATCCTATGATCGCAAAGCTGATTGCTCACGGCAAAAACCGCGAGCAAGCATTACTCAAACTAAAATCGAGTTTAGAGCAAGTCCATCTGTGTGGTTTAAAATCCAATATCGCCTTTTTGCACCACCTAGCTGGACACCCTACTTTTACAACCGGTGCACCAGATACCCACTTTATTGATACGCAAACTGAGGTACTAACTCAATCGAATACGCCGTTGGATAAAATGGTGCTACTAGCAGGTGCAGCCTATCTTAGCCACCAACAACCATGTAAAAAGACGGTGTGGGGAAACTTAGGCTTTAGACTTAATCAAACCGCGAAAGTTGATTTGCCATTTGTGGATCATGCTGCCTGTGCCTATCAATCTCAAGATGGTTGGAAGATTTCGTTTAACGAGCAAATCCATCATGTTGAATGTAAATTAGAAGGACACCAGTTAACGGTAGTCATTGATGGTGCCCGATTACGCGCAAGTGCGGTTGTTACCGAAACCGCCATTACCATTATGTATGGCCCTCATCAACATACCGTTGAGCTTAAGTCAAAGCATTATATTAGCGATCATGAGCACGAAGCTGCGCCTTTGGCTGCCCCATTAAACGGCACTGTCGTTAAGCATTTATTGTCCGTCGGCACCCAAGTCAGCAAAGGTGATGCTGTAGTGATTATAGAAGCCATGAAGATGGAATATACCCTCAATGCACCTTTCGATGGCAAGCTGACTTCATACTGCTTTGCAGAAGGCGAGTTGGTCAGTCATGGCGATATGCTGGCGATTGTTGAGGAGCAAGACTAATGGCTGACTATCCGGCTCGCGTAAAAATTGTAGAAGTGGGTGCACGGGATGGCTTACAAAATGAGGTCAGTGTTGCCACTGAAGCTAAAATAGCGCTGGTTAATGCACTCAAAAACGCTGGCCTCAAGCACATTGAAGCTGGTGCATTTGTGTCACCCAAATGGGTGCCACAAATGGCTGACTCAGCTGCGGTTATTCAAGGCTTTACGCGTAGTGATGAAGTTGAAATAAGTGCGCTGACGCCAAACCTCAAAGGCGCCGAGCTTGCACTTGAGAATCAGGTTGACGAATTTGCTATTTTTACAGCAGCCAGTGAAGCGTTCACCCAAAAAAACATCAACTGCACGATTGAACAAAGTATTGAGCGCTTTCGCCCCGTTGTTGACCTTGCACAAAAAAACAACATAAAAGTAAGAGGTTATGTAAGCTGTGTTGTTGGCTGCCCATATCAAGGAGCTGTACAACCAGAGCAAGTTTTAGCGGTATGTAAACAATTGTTGTCACTTGGTTGTTATGAAATTAGCCTAGGTGACACTATCGGTGTTGGTACGCCTAAAAAAGTTCAACAGTTACTCACCTTGTTACTACAACATATCCCAGCTGACAAGCTTGCAGTGCATTTCCATGATACTTACGGGCAAGCTTTAACGAATATTCACACTGCTCTACAAATGGGGATCGCGACTGTTGATAGCGCCGTTGCAGGGCTCGGTGGTTGCCCTTACGCCAAAGGTGCGTCAGGAAATGTTGCCACTGAGGATGTAGTTTACTTGCTGCAAGGGCTTGGCATTGAGTGTGGAATTGATTTAGAAAGACTAGCAAAAGCAGGATGGACAATTTGTGATGCACTAGGCAAGACACCAAGCAGTAAAGTGTCGTTGGCACTCAAACAAACTTGTCAATCTTAAAACAATAACATCATTAGGAGTGGGCTTATGGCCGGTTTCGATAAAGTCGTATCAAGCTACAGCGAAGCGATGGCAGGTCTGAAAGATGGTGATACCATCATCGCAGGTGGCTTTGGCTTGTGTGGTATTCCAGAAGGCTTAATTGCAGAAATTAAGCGCATGCAAACAAAAGAATTGACTGTAGTTTCGAACAATTGTGGTGTCGATGATTTTGGCCTAGGTATTTTGCTTAAAGATCGTCAGATTAAGAAAATCATTGCATCTTATGTCGGTGAAAATGCGCTGTTTGAACAGCAACTTCTTGACGGCATTATCGACGTTGAGTTGACACCACAAGGGACGCTTGCAGAGAAAATGCGTGCTGGTGGTGCTGGGATCCCAGCTTTTTACACAGCAACAGGTTATGGCACACCTGTCGCACAAGGTAAAGAAGTAAAGGAATTTGATGGCCGGCCGTATATTTTAGAAGAGTCGATCACCGGTGAGTTCGCTATTGTTAAAGCGTGGAAAGCTGACCGCTATGGCAACTTAGTATTTCGCCATACCGCAATGAACTTTAACCCGATGGCGGCAACAGCTGGGAAAATCACGGTAGCGGAAGTAGAAGAGATTGTGGAGCCCGGCGAGCTTGAGCCGAGCCAAATCCACACCCCGGGCATTTATGTCAATCGCGTGATCAAAGGTGACTTTGAAAAACGTATTGAACGTGTCACAACGCGCAAATAGGAGGCAATCATGGGTTTAAATCGTGAACAAATTGCGATGCGCGTGGCGCAAGAGCTAGAAGATGGTTACTACGTAAACTTAGGCATAGGCATTCCAACCTTAGTTGCTAACTATGTACCTAGCGGCATTGAAGTAATGCTGCAATCAGAAAATGGCTTGCTAGGCATGGGTCCCTACCCAACCGAAGACCAAGTTGACGCTGATATGATAAACGCTGGTAAAGAAACCGTGACAGCTGCGACGGGTGCAGCAATTTTTAATAGTGCAGAAAGCTTTGCCATGATCCGTGGTGGTCATGTAGACTTAACGGTACTAGGTGCATTTGAAGTTGATCAGCAAGGCAATATCGCGTCTTGGATGATCCCGAAAAAATTAATCAAAGGCATGGGTGGTGCAATGGATTTAGTTGCTGGTGCGCGCAACATCATAGTGACCATGACCCATGCTAGTAAACACGGCGACTCTAAGCTACTTGAATCATGCACACTCCCGCTTACTGGCGTGAACTGTGTAAAGAAAATTGTCACTGATTTGGCTGTGTTAGAAGTAAAAGATGGCGCATTCCATTTGCTAGAACGCGCACCGGGTGTTAGTGTTGATGAAATAATCAGCAAAACTGCGGGTAAACTTATCGTTGATGGCGATATTCCTGAGATGCAGTTTGAGGCTTAATAAGCCGCCACATTACCCAAAAATGTACCGACCTCATTCCCAGTGCCAAAGGCGCTGAGTTACCCAAAACCCCTCGCAAGAGGGGTTTTTTTTCTTGTTCTCATTAAAAAAACTTCACTTTATACCAATTTTCTTAATTAAGTGGTCTATTTTGAGGTGAGAAAATCTTGTCGATAACACCGCTTCCGCGTCCTGCTCACGCCGAGGTACCTACGTCCTGTAGGCAAGGCAAAAATTTTGCTATTTAGTTGTTCTAAATAAGAAACTTTTAACGCTGTTAGCGTCAGATTTACTCCTTCAAATTGAGCAAGTATTAAGTCAAATTGGTATTACCTCACTCTGTATGTCTAGTTGATGAATACGATGATTTTTAAATAAAAAATTCAGTAACCATTTACTTTTCAATCTCACCCCCTAAACTAGTAAGCGTAGGTTTTACTGGTATTGCGCATTTGCTTTCCGGTACGACCAAGACGTAAAGAGTTGTTGCTTTTCATACCAATTATCTTAATTAAGTGGTCTATTTTAAGGCGAGAAAATTTTGTCGATAACTAGGCAAAAGTTTTGCTATTTAGTTATTCTAAATAAGAAATTTTTAACGCAGTTAGCGTCAGATTTACTCCTCAAAATTGAGCAAATATTAAGTCTAATTGGTATTAGCATCGACTGATTATCAAGTTGACGTAATTCCAATTTGCTTAATTACATGCTCTTGTATAAGGCGAGTTGGTAAGTAGATTGATGTTTTAATCTCATTAGCATAGCAGTTCGGTTGGTTTATCTTAATTACAAGTATTGAGGCAATATACTGTCACTGTAACTAACATAAACCCATCACAGGTGCGTGGAGCCATTCTTTTGATGCAATTGAAATGTATTGATCGAGTGAGAACGCCAAATAATCTAGACTGGGCAAAATTTTTTGTAACTTAAAGGGTATGACGTAACAGCGAGTGATAGTAGGTTTCGTGGTTAACGAAGCCATTGCAAATAGCTATTGACTGGTGTTAAAGGTCACAGTTTTCTTTGTTTCACTGCCTATTTAGTTTATGTCGAATTGTTATTGTATAGTGCGTAATTTTTAACTTATACCAATTATCTTAATAAACTTGCTATTTTGAGACGAGAAAGTCTTGTCGATAACACCGCTACAGCGCCCTGCTATCGCCAAGATACCTACATCCATGTAGGTACAAAATTTCTAACGCGGTTAGCGTCAGACTTACTTCTTCAAATTGAGCAAGTAGTAAGACAAAGTGGTATAACTACTATGTCAGCTTGATGTCTTATCACGATGAGAACAACAAGAGGGTATCATGGGCAATAACCACGATAAATACAGCATCGATAATACGGACTACACCGTTGGGCAAGACAACGTGCAAAAGTGGGGGTTTGATGTACATAACCCCGTGTTTGGCGTAAGTGCAGGATTAATATTAGCTTTTTTAATTGCTGTATTATTGGTCGATGCAAATACAGCGAAAACCACGCTTGATGGCATCAAGTGGGACATCATAGGTAATTTTGATGTGCTATTTATGTGGTCGGGGAACTTCTTTGTCTTATTCTGTCTAGTACTTGTGCTTTCCCCCTACGGAAAGATACGCTTAGGCGGTGAAAATGCCAAGCCTAGTTATAGCCGAGCATCTTGGCTTGCTATGTTATTTGCCGCAGGTATGGGGATAGGCCTAATGTTTTGGGGCGTCGCTGAACCTGTAGCATATTATACTGGCTGGTATGAAACGCCATTGAATGTTGCAGCTAATACCCCTGAAGCTGCCGAACTTGCCATGGGCGCGACCATGTATCATTGGGGCTTACACCCTTGGGCAATTTACGCAGTGGTTGCACTTTCCCTAGCATTTTTTGCCTACAACAAGGGACTACCGCTGTCGATCCGCTCTATCTTTTATCCTATCTTAGGAGATAGAGCATGGGGTTGGCCTGGGCATATCATTGATATTCTTGCTGTACTTGCTACCTTGTTTGGTCTTGCGACGTCACTTGGTTTGGGTGCACAACAAGCTGGTGCTGGGATCCAGCATGTATTTGGTATAGAGGCAGGACTTAGCCTTGAAATTGCCGTGATCGCGGGCGTAACTGTCTTGGCGATTATTTCCGTTGTCCGCGGTATTGATGGCGGAGTAAAATTACTCAGTAACATTAATATGCTAATAGCCTTTGCATTATTACTATTCGTTGGTATCGCAGGTTTTGCAATTGCCTTGGGTAATATTCCGACAACTTTAATGGCTTATATTGAAAATATCATTCCGCTAAGTAACCCTCATGGGCGTGACGATGAGGCATGGTTCCAAGGCTGGACAGTATTCTATTGGGCATGGTGGATATCTTGGTCACCGTTTGTTGGTATGTTCATCGCTCGTGTGTCAGAGGGACGAACCATACGCGAGTTTATCACCGCAGTATTATTAATCCCGACATTGGTAACCGTGATCTGGATGTCAATTTATGGTGGCCTTGCTATCGATCAGGTAAAAAATGGCATTGGTGCGCTTGGCACAAATGGCTTAACTGAAGTGCCTTTAGCTATGTTCCAGATGTTTGAAAACTTACCTATGAGTGATTTACTCTCGTTCACTGCGATTTTACTTGTACTGGTTTTCTTTATTACTTCGTCAGACTCAGGCTCTTTAGTTATCGATAGTATTACCGCTGGCGGTAAAATCGATGCGCCAGTACCACAACGTATATTCTGGGCGAGTATTGAGGGTGCGATTGCGGCTGCGCTACTGTGGATCGGTGGTAAAGAGGCGATTGAAGCACTGCAAGCGGGTGCCATTTCTACAGGTTTGCCGTTTACCTTTGTACTACTGCTGATGTGTGTAAGTTTGATCCTTGGGCTAAGGACTGAGCCTAAAAGCTAACAGTCGTTAATGCCATTACAGGCGGAGTTTGATGTATGCTCCGCCTTTTTGTTATTTGGATTTAGCTCCACCAGCGCTTCACCATATCTGATGGATCTAAACAATACTGAGCCTGGGCTTGAAGTAACTCTGCCGTTGCCAAGGCATCGGACAAAGCATGGTGGGGCTGGTAATATGGAAGCCCATAGCGCTTTCTGCAATCAGCTAAGCGTACTGAAGGAATGGGTTTACGTTTAAGCTTATCAAGCCAGTTTCTAGTATTATTTATTGCTGACTTCTCAATTTCCATTGTATCAATGACCGGAAACTCAATTCCTTCATCTACTCTTGCCATAAGCGCAGAGTTAAAAAATGACTTCTCGACAAACTGATAATGCACCACGATGACTCTACCATGAAGCGACGCAAACACCTCCTCAAGAATATCCTCCAGATCTGGCGCGCTTTCAACTTGAGAATGGGTTATCCGATGAAGTACCACAGACTCTTTAGCAAGTGGACTCGTTGGTTTAACTAACCAGTGCTTTGCTTGCGCTACGCGGATCCGCCGCAAATCAAATGGCACCACGCCAACACTCACTATGTCATCGATATTTGGATTGAGCCCCGTGGTTTCAAAATCAAGCGCAACAAATTCGCACTGACCCAATTGCTGATAGGGGTCAACCACACCTTGCTGATAAAATGACTTAAGTCTTGGATCTCTCGCCACTTTTGCCAAATGCTCGAAGCGATTTGGCCATGACATAATCTCACCCTGCATCTTTACACCGCTATTTCATCATGGATTTATTTTGGTAGCGAAACTTTAAAAAGCTTTGCGCTTTGTCTAACACACCAAATGCTTCTTTCAAATTGCGCTGCTCAAAATCAGAGAGTGTTTCAGGTGGTAAACTGTTATCTGGCTTTTCACCCTGCTCAATTTGCCAGGCTTGATGGCGAATACGCATGATAGCGATGTATTCAAGTGCCGCTTGTAGATCTAATACTTTACCTTTAGGAAGTATATTTGCTTCGTCAATATCTTCGAGTCGTTCAAAGGAGTTTTGTTTTTTAGAGCCAACACCAAGCGCATGTACACGAACCAAATCCGAAAGTGGTGCTGTGCCACGTCGTTTAATATTCATCGACCGTCTGTGCTCACCATCTTGCTCCAAAACAAAGCCATTAAAAAAGCCAAGTGGTGGTGTTCTTCTTAGCGCATTATGCGCCATTGCCGCTAAAAATTTAGGTGTACTTTTTGCCTTTTTACTAACAAATGCGGTTAACTTCTCCGCCCACTTTACTTCCCCCCATACCCCTTCCAAGTCAAAGAAAATTGAGCTATTGAGTAAGGCTTCTGGACTAGGCTTATCAATCCAACTTTCAAACTGTGATTGCCATTGACTAAATGTTAACCGCCAAGCAGGATTGGTCGCCATAATGCCACCATCACAGTACTTATATCCGCAGTTTGCAAGGCCGTCACACACAAATTTTGCGAGTTGCTCAAAGTACACTCCATGCTCTGTAGGTTTATAATCGTCATCTAAGATCAACGCGTTATCCTGATCCGTTACAATTAGCTGCTCGTCCCGAGCCATTGAGCCCAGAGCAATAAAACAGTAAGGGATCGGGGGGGGTCCTAATTTTGCCTCTGCTAACTCGAGCAATTTATGTTTAAATGTTTTACCAATAATAGACATAGCAGAGCCAATCATATGTGAATTAGCATCTTCATTGACCATGCGAGTGAATATTGCAGGGAGCTGTTTAGCATAACTGGCAAGATCCTCAACGCTTTGCTGATCCATCAAGCCTCTTACAAATAGCAAACTACTTTGTGACTCATAACGCAAAATATCAGAAAGCGCCACAACTCCAATTGGTTTGCGTTTATGAACTACAGGCAGATGATGAACATTGTCTTTGAGCATCAACATCATGGCTTCAAATACGTACGCATTAGAATCTACAATCACCAAATCGGTAGACATAATCTCAGAAACCGGCGTTTGATAGTCAAGCCCTTTAGCAACAACGTTTACCCGCAAGTCTCTATCGCTGATCAACCCGACAACTTGACCATCGTCCTCATCGGGGTCTTCTACCACAGGCTTTTCAGGATCATAAATTAGTAAAGATGAAACCTGCTCTGTTGCCATCACTTGTGCAGCTTGTTGCACTGTTGCATTACGTTCGACGTATACCACATCACGTAGCAATAGTTTACGTACTTTAGCAGTGGTTAAGTCGTTACTATCTGCTTGCTCAGATACTGTTATTTTGAGCCTAGCATTGTCATCAGCTTCAAAATAATCAGCAAATGCCTCATAGACATCGCAGTATTCATCAAATACACCCACAGGAATGCAATACACTAATGTATCTTCGAGGCTTTGCGCCCCAAAGCGAACCTTACGATTCATCAATAAACCGCGTTGACCAAAGATCCCCCCTGCTGATATACGATTGTATAATTCACCCGAGCGGCGGAATAATTCCACAGCACCAGAGCGGATCACATACAGGTAAGTGATTTGCTCACCATACTCCAGAATGCGACTCCCCTCACGGTAATAGCCAACTTCAACTTGGCTTGCAAGGCGGTGTAGTGCCTCCTGCGGTAAATCCGAGAATGGCGGATAAGCGATTAAAAAGTTGGCAATTTCCTGATGTTCAACTTCCATGGTTTGCCCTGAGGTAAAACAAAAACTCTCTCTATTGTGGGCAACGAGGTCTGAATTTGCAATCAAAGTCTGCCTAGCAAGAGGTTAAATGACAAAGTGCTGTTAGCTATGCTGTTGTTTTGATTCATATCACTTTAAAAACTGACGAAACCGCCTCATACTAGAGGTCTATAACCATTTGCAACAGGAATCGCACTCATGACTTATGAAGTCAATTTCGATGGCTTAGTAGGACCAACTCATAACTACGCCGGTTTATCTTACGGTAACGTGGCCTCTCTTTCTAACGCTACCAGCATTTCAAATCCAAAAGAGGCGGCGTTACAAGGCCTTGAAAAAATGAAAGCGATGCACGACATCGGCTTAAAACAAGGGATATTCGCCCCTCATGCGCGCCCAAGTTTGTCACCACTGCGCCGAGTTGGCTTTTCAGGCACTGATGCCCAAGTATTAGAAAAAGCATATAAGCACGACCCAATTTTACTACGTGCTTGCTATTCTGCTTCGGCAATGTGGACTGCAAACGCTGCGACTGTGTCACCGTCTATTGACTCAAATGATGGTAAAGTTCATTTTACCAGCGCTAATTTAAACTGTAAGTTTCATCGCTCCATAGAACCAACCACCACAACCAATTTACTACGCGCTATGTTCGCTGATGAACAACACTTTTCACACCATCAGCATTTACCTGAACAGCTCTTTTTTGGCGACGAAGGTGCCGCGAACCATACTCGTTTAGCTGATGATCATGCAAGCCAAGGTGTTCAGTTATTTGTCTATGGCTCAAGTGGTTTTAACAGTAGTATTAAAGGCCCCAGCAAATACCCTGCACGACAAACCCTTGAAGCGAGTCAAGCTGTTGCAAGGCTACATCAATTAAATGAAAAACAAGCAATTTTTATCCAGCAAAACCCAAATGTTATTGACCAAGGCGTGTTCCACAATGATGTGATTGCTGTAGGTAATGAGAATGTACTATTTTGTCATGATCAAGCCTTTATCGATCAAACCAATAGTTTGACCAAAATCAGACAAGCATACATTGGTGAAAAGCCGTTGCACATTGTTGAAGTGCCAAGTCACGCCGTAAGTGTGGAAGATGCGGTAAAAAGTTACTTATTTAACTCACAGTTGATCACCTTACCATCAGGTGAAATGATGTTAGTTGCACCTGAAGAATGTGCAAAAAATACCAATGTTGCGGCCTACATAGAGTATATGCTTGGTGCGAATAACCCTATCTCGCAAGTACGCTTTTTTGATTTGCGTCAGAGTATGCAAAACGGTGGTGGACCTGCATGTTTACGATTACGAGTGGCGCTTAACGATACAGAATTGCGTGCTGTTAACCCTGAAATCATGATGAGTGATGACAAATTTGCTCAGCTCAGCGCTTGGGTCAACAAGCACTATCGTGATCGCGTAACAGAGCAAGACTTAGCAGATCCCAGTTTGTTGCACGAGTCTTACGCAGCGCTTGACGAACTGACACAACTGCTTAATTTGGGCAGTGTTTACGAGTTTCAACAAGCCTAATAACCGCACACACTTAGCTCAAGTTAATTGGTTTTAGACTTGAGCTAACACCACACTCGTTTACTTGAGGGCAATAGTAATAAACGCTTACGTTACAGCAGAAACTCACTCACGAAACTTTGTTAACCCATAAATCAGTCCAGCGCGCTGTTACTTTTCAGCTAGTAAGTTAACAGCCCAGGTCTCCAACATACCATCACTATTTAATGTCACCAGCGTGTTTGAGTTCGGTACATACATATCCACAACTGTAGCGCCTTCATTAGCGGTACGTATTGACCAAGTACCAAGCTCTTCACCACTATCGTAGCGCCAAATTGACAAGTGAGATTTAGACGATGAAGTAGCCAGTAGGCCTGAATTAGAAATAAATTTAGCTTTTCTAAACATTTTAAATCGCGCCATATATTTTAATTCGCTGATCAGCTTACCTGACTCAAAGTCCAGTACATGTTGCGCATTTAAGCCATCGGAAACAAAAAGGTGCTTACCATCAGGACTCACTGTCAGGCTAGTAACTCTGTGATTGAACTGATGTTGATACACAGGTTCTGGCGAAGCGAACTGCCACATCGCGACTAAACCATCTTGCGCACCGGTGACAAAATACTCTGCATTTTCATGAAATGCTAAATGTTCGATAGGTCTAGAGTGCGGCATAAAACGATTGTTTATTTTGGTGAATAAATCAGCCATATTTACCGAACCATCGTCCATCGCAACAAGTAGCCTTTTATTATCGTGAGATAACGCCAATGACGAGATTGAGGCAAGTGGACTAACCCCAGCAAACGGTACATTCGTGACAAGCTTTTGTTTGGGAACAGACCAAATTGATATCAAGTTTTCACCAGCAATGATAAGCATACTCTTATCATCGGACAAAAGTAGCGCCTTGACTGGGGTTTTAACTTTGTCTTTTGGCACTTTAAAAACAATGGATTGATCGGCATTGTCGTGTATCTGAATGTCAGCGTTACCGTCAAGTGTGACTGTCCACTCACCATCTTTTGAAAAGTGCCCAATTATCACACCGTTTTGTGTCAACTGACTGGTTACCCCTTTACTTATCTCAGGTTGACTGCCACAACCTATTAAAAAGCAAGCAAAACACACCACACACATCAACCGAAACATCTTAAACCCTTTATGTACAACGCATTTATTTCAACTACTGCCTTTACATATCGACCAATTGCAGACAAACTTAAACTATTGTGAATAATTTTATATTGCATATGGTGTATTTTAGCATGACAAAGCCACTCCTAAAGCAAGTCGTTGTTTTAATTTTAGCAATTTTATTTCTTTCTGGATGCGGCTCTGATGAAGATGCCGTTCGCGGTGATAAAGACACCCCAGGCTATGCTGCAACTATGTATTTTGACGCGTTATATAATCAAAAAAACTTAAATGCTGCGATGGAAATTTCAACTCCTCGCCACGCTAGGATCATGCGCTCTTATGGCACAGCCTCTCAGTTTGCTAGAAACCTCGTGAATATGCAGTACGATGAAGTAACAATCGAAGTCGACATGACCAATCAAAGCCTTCGCGAACAATATGGTAATACAGCAAAAATAAATCTCATTTTTACTGGCCAACTACATGGTGAACAAGTGGATGATATGCGTAGCGTCAGTATGGTTCGTAAAAAGGGTAAGTGGTATGTAGATAAAGTGTTGGCAGACCCATTCGCACGATAGACAGAATGACAAAGTCCCCGACTAACCTAGTCGGGGACTTGCGATATGAGTAAGCATCTAAGAGCGTTAATCGATTTCCGTATATTTAGCTATGTTATCTAATTCCTACTCCCTTATCACCATTAACACCTTCACAGCAGGTCTTTACAGACAACTCATTGCTTAAAGCGGACCCAGTTTGCTTAAATATCAAGAGGATGCCTCCTTCGCATCTACGGCCACCGCCTGTGCAACCAAAGTTTCAATACAAAAAATAGTTTCTGACGCTTTGTTGTCTACCACGTTAGCAGTTGTTGCCATGCTCAGTTTCTCATCGAGGGATTTACCCCTCAAATCAACAGCATTTTGCTTACACCACTTACGATATTTTGCCATTAAAGGGGCATGTGCTTTTTCTAGCATAAAGGCATGTTCAACCGTGTCTACCGCTGAATGTTTGACCACTGGACATAAATGTGAGATCCGCTCACGAGTGGTATTGCTTTTTGATACATGTTCGCAAACTTGAATTGCCAATGTATCACTCGGTGCTTTAATCCAATTACCAATGGGAAATGCAATGCGCTTGAATAAGAAGCTCACAGGTGTAATGGTAAAATTGTCACAAAATGCGTAAATCGCATTGCTCGCTTCGTATAGGCAGTGCTCTACTGCAAATTTAACCAAAGGTAAATCTCCTTGTTGGCGGCCATCATCTTCATACTTTTTCAATACACAAGAAGCCATATACAGATAGCTCAACACATCGCCCAATTTAGCTGAAATCATTTCTCGACGCTTGAGTGTGCCAGCCAGCTTTAGCATTGCAATATCACTATATACTGACAGTGCTTGGCTTAGCCACGTCAGACGGCGATAGTAAGGTGCAACATCTCCACTTACAGGTGAACGCTCAAAACTCGCAAAAGTAAAACCATTGAAAAACGCTTTTACGCCATTAATCGAGGTATGTTGTAAATGCTTACACAAGATCTCATCAAACTCTTTGAGCGCAATAATTTTATCTTCTTGCTGCACAATTTCCATTTCCTTTAATATGAAAGGATGACACCGCGTTGCTCCTTGACCAAATATCATCAGGCTACGAGTTAAAATATTTGCCCCTTCCACGGTAATAGAGATAGGCATTCCCATGTAATTACGAGCAAGATAGTTCATCTTTCCCATTTGAATAGCTTTACCACCATGAATATCCATCGCATCGTTTAATGCCACTCTTGCATGTTCGGTCAAATGATACTTCGCAATCGCAGTAACCACAGACGGGCTTTGTTTTAAATCAATGGCCAACGCTGTTGTTTGTCTCACCGCCTCGATAAGATATGTATATCCATAAACCCTTGCTAAAGCACTCTGAACCCCCTCAAATGCAGCTATTGGCACACCAAATTGACGACGGACATTAGCATAGGCCGAGCTGGTTCGCGTACTTAGGTGCGCGGTGCCTGCACTTAACGCAGGTAATGAGATCCCCCGCCCGGCACTCAAACAAGAAACAAGCATACGCCAACCTTTACCAATTCCGGCCTCTTCGCCTATCACCCATGACAGTGGAATGAATACATCCTCACCACTGGTGGTACCATTCATAAAACCTTGCCCCAGCGGGCTATGTCGATCTCCAATTTTTACTCCCGGATGTACTGTTGGTATAAGCGCGCAGGTTATCCCAAGTTCAACTTGTTCAGACAATCTTTGTTCAGGGTCGTATACTTTAAATGCCAGCCCCAATACATCTGCAACAGGTGCAAGCGTGATGTAGCGCTTTTGCCAGCTTACAGCAAGACCTAGCTGCTTTGCGCCCTCAAACTCTCGCTCACACACCACTGCATAATCTTGAATACTACCAGCATCGGAGCCAGCTTCAGGTGAAGTAAGGGCAAAACAAGGGAGTACCTCTCCCGAAGCGAGTTTCGGCAACCAATAGTCTTGCTGCGAAGTTGTTCCATAGTGAAGTAGCAGCTCAGCCGGTCCCAAACTGTTAGGAACCATAACTGTGACTGCCGTTGATAAGCTACGACTCGCTATCTTCGCAACAATCGTCGAATTAGCTTGGGCGCTAAACTCAAGTCCGCCATACGATTTTGGGATAATAAAAGCGAAGAAACCTTTTTCTTTTAGGTATTGCCAGACTTCGTTCGGCAAGTCATTGGCTTGAGCAATTGCTTCTTCATCTAGCATGTTGAGTAGTGTGTTTAATTCATTATCTATAAAAGCTTGCTCATCATCGCTGAGTTTAGGTTTATCATTGCTGAGCCACTTATGCCAATTAGGCTTTCCAGAAAACAGCGCCCCGTCCCACCAAATACTTCCCGCTTCCATTGCTTCTCGTTCTGTCTGAGATAATTCGGGTAACGCTGACTTGAAGTAATCAAATAGTGGCTTGCTTATCAGTTTTACCCGAATATCACGAACGCAAAAAATCACCACAATGGCTAATATAACCAGTAAAATAAACGTCATATACACTCCCTTTGATAGCCTGTAACACGGAACTAATACTGTAGAATATATAAGTATGGTTAATTATTAGCCTAACTCAACTTTTATCCCTATTCGCTGCTCTCGCACACATAAATACGCGCCATTTATTTATCGTAAAATTGTCGTTTTAAAAACGGCCTGCTATTATCCTGCCCACAGTGAAAAATGAATTTTCACCGTTTTACACCAATTGCTTTAACCCTCAGTATAGCGAGCAGGTTAATTCAACTGGTGCAGAACAAAAGACCCCATAGAACGTCACTCAAACAGCGGTCTATGTATTAATCAAAACAACAAGTGAATCACTATGAAACCAAGATTTAAACTCAGTGTTGGCGCGCTTATCGTTGCCAGTACTTTTGCACTCTCTGCTTGTAAATCTACTGATACTACTAATAAAACTTTCACAGAAGCTGATGCGATTGCATTTTTAGATAAAGCGTCAGCGCAACTTGTAGATCTGAATAATCGCTCTAGCCGCGCAGCATGGATCTATGCCAACTTTATCACTCATGATACCGCTTCTCTTTCAGCAGATGTCAATGAAGAATACACCGCAGCGTTGGTGACTCTTGCCAACCAAGCTGCGCAGTTCGACGGTATGAACTTGAGTGAAGATACCCGTCGTAAATTAGATAAATTAAAACTAAACCTAACATTACCTGCTCCTAAAGACGCAGATAAAACAGCGGCCCTTGCCAAGCTAACCGCTGAATTAGACGGCATGTACGGTAAAGGGAAGTACTGTAAAGCTGATAGCACTTGCTTAAGTTTAGGCGACATGACCGCAACCATGGCTAACAGTCGTAATTACGAAGAGCTGCTTGATATATGGCAAGGTTGGCGTGAGGTTTCAAAGCCAATGCGTCCACTCTATGAAAAGCAAGTCGTGCTCACGAATGAGGGCGCAAACGAGCTTGGCTATGCAGACACAGGTGCCATGTGGCGCAGTAAATACGACATGCCAGCGGATGATTTTGCAAAAGAGCTAGACCGCATTTGGGGTCAAGTAAAGCCTCTTTATGACTCACTTCATTGTCACGTTCGTGCCAAACTAGGTGAAAAATATGGCGAAGACAAAGTACCTCAAGATAAACCAATTCCTGCACACCTACTGGGTAATATGTGGGCACAAAGCTGGGGTAATATTTACGATTTAGTGGCACCAGAAAATGCAGATCCGGGTTATGACGTGACAGCCCTTCTTGCTCAGCATAATTATGACGAAATCAAAATGGTAAAAGGTGCGGAGAAGTTCTTCACCTCTATGGGCTTTGCACCGTTACCAGAAACTTTCTACGAACGCTCTTTGTTTACTAAGCCAAAAGATCGTGACGTACAATGTCACGCCTCAGCTTGGAACTTAGATGCTAAAGACGATTTACGTATCAAGATGTGTATTCAGCGTACTGGAGAAGAGTTCTCGGTGATCCACCACGAGCTAGGTCACAACTTCTATCAGCGCGCATATAACCAGCAGCCTGTATATTACCAAGAAAGTGCCAATGATGGTTTCCATGAAGCAATTGGTGACACTATTGCCCTATCGGTAACACCGGGTTACTTAAAACAAATCGGCTTATTAGACAAGGTGCCAGATGAATCAAAAGATATTGGTCTACTGATGAAGATGGCACTGGATAAAGTTGCCTTTATTCCATTTGGCCTACTTGTTGACCAGTGGCGTTGGCAGGTTTTCTCAGGTGAGATTTCACCTGCTGAATATAACCAAGCTTGGTGGGATTTAAGAGAGAAATATCAAGGGGTTACTGCTCCCGTTTCACGTAGTGAAGCTGACTTTGATCCAGGTGCAAAATATCACGTTCCTGGTAATGTGCCTTACACCCGTTACTTCTTAGCGCATATTCTGCAGTTCCAATTCCACAAATCTCTGTGTGAGATTGCAGGTAGCGAAGAAGCGATCCATCGCTGTTCAGTATACAACTCAAAGGCTGCCGGTGAGCGCTTAAATGCAATGCTCGAAATGGGTAGTAGCAAGCCTTGGCAGCAAGCACTTAAAACGCTAACAGGTAAGGATGAAATGGATGCCACAGCAGTACTAGACTACTTTGCGCCATTACAAAGCTACCTAGATGAGCAAAATAAAGGCCGTAATTGCGGCTGGTAATTGTTAATCATTAAAAGCTAGAAACGGGCACACTCAATCGTGCCCGTTTTTTATTGGTTTAATTTTGTTACAGTTCTATAACTTCCTTTTTTAACTTCAATCATATACGCTCAAGGCAAAGTCAGCCTGCCGCTCGGTAGTGAGGACTTGTGTTGTCACTTGTAAGGATCATTATGAATATAAAAAGAATTGGCCTTATTGCCATCTTTGAGTTGCAGCGCTTGTTTGCAACGAAGCGTGGCTGGATAGCCATCGCCGCCTTTGTGCTGGTGTGGTATGCCATACTGAGGTATGCCATTGCTGAGGCGATATCCATTGTAAGCGATCCCAACTTCAAAAATATGATCCAGAGCTTTTCAGGTGTCGTCGGCATGCAGAAAATTGCTCTATGGCCTGAAATGGAGCTCGCACTCTACCTAGTTTGGTCCATCTTTTTATTTCCTATGTTTGTTATTTTTGCTAGCGCTGATCAAACCGTAGAAGATAGAACTCGGGGTACGCTTAGATTTTTAACACTGCGTACTACCCGTGCTGAAATTGTTATCGGACGTTTTTTCGGACAATTATTTAATACACTCTTGTTAATCACCATATCTGCCGTCGGTGCATGGCTTCTGATGGTACTTCGAGATCCTACTTTATGGTTAAGTGGTTTACATCGTGCCACACTCATTGTATTGGAGCTCACCCTGATCACTGCGCCATTTATCGCCTTAATGTCCGTATCAAATCATTTTGCAAACTCAAGTAAAATGAGCATGATCTATGCTATTTTGGCCTACATCACACTCGCAACTATTGTGGCTTTTGCCTTAGAGTACAGCGCATACGCAGAATACCTGTTTTACCTTTTCCCGGGATACCAAGGCGCTGAAACAATAGCCCAAAATATTAACCTGACTCGCTTTGCAACCCCCCTTATCCATAGTGTGGTACTCATTGCAATTAGCTGTGAACTATTAAGAAGGCGCGCATTATGACCATGATAATTGAAGTGAAAGATCTCGTTAAAACATACGGCAGAAAACGTGCGCTAGATAATGTCTCGTTTACGCTCAACGCAGGATCACCAATCGCACTAGTAGGCCCCAATGGTGCGGGTAAAACCACGCTATTTAGTACACTTTGCGGGTATCTCAATGCGGATTCTGGAAGTGTTAGTATTTTTGGTCATAAACCAGGTAGTGATGGGTTATTTGGCCGTCTTGCCGCCCTTCCTCAAGATGCTCAACTTGACCCTAGGTTTTCAGTTAGCAATCAATTGTGCCTATACGGACAACTCCAAGGGTTGGACAAAAAAACGGCTGAAAACGAAACCCACCGAGTGCTTGAGCTGGTCGACCTTAAAGACTGCTTTCATTCAAAACCTCATGAATTATCACACGGCATGCGCAAACGCATTTGCATCGCACAAACGCTACTTTCTCGCCCAGAAGTGGTGCTACTAGATGAAGCAACCGCTGGCCTTGATCCGGTAAATGCGCGTGAGATCAGAAATTTAGTTAGAACACTGCAATCTGACACTACCTTTATTTTAAGCTCTCATGACTTAGTCGAGCTAGATGACTTGTGCGATCAGGTACTTCACCTGCAACAAGGGAAGCTAACTGCGGTTGATCGTATTGCTCAAGCTGAACTTGCCACCTTGACCGTCAAGCTAAAAGAAACAGGGACCTATGGCCATGTTGAACAATTAAAGACATTACAGGGCGTTGAGAATGTATCGCTTAATGCAAGTGGTGCAATACTTATTGAATACCGTAGCGGTCAACAAGTTGATATTGATGTTTTACAGTTATGCAGAGCACAAGGCTGGCATTACAAATCCTTAGTCAATGGTAAAACATTGGAAGACGAACTATTCGGTTAGTTTTCGACGCCGCTTTTAGTCGTGAAAAGCCTGTCTAGTACAGGCTTTTGCCATATGTACGAGGCCGCTTCTAAAAAATACCAATTATCTTAATTAAGTGATCTATTTCGAGGCGAGAAAACCTTGTCGATAACACCGCTACCGCGTCCCGTAAACGCCTAGGTACTTACGTCCTGTAGGCAGGTAAAAATGTTGCTATTTAATTGTTCTAAATAAGAAATTTTTAACGCAGTTAGCATCAGACTTACACCTTCAAATTGAACAAGTATTAAGGCTAATTAGTGACATATTCACCCGCGATGACTCCCTTTATTTGGTTTAGCCGCGCCTCACCACAACCAGCTTTTTACGCTCATTCTATACTTGATACCAATCAACATATCTTCACACCTATCCTGATATGCTATTTATAAATAACCATTGTCTGTACAACTATCTCAGTTTCAAGGAAAAGGAATGAAAACGACCTACTCCATTAGTTATTTTTTACAAAAGAAAATGCTATGGCTGCAAATTGTTGTGGCTTTGATACTGGGTATTACCGTGGGTATTTTACTTTCCCCTAAAGGAGTAGGGCTGGTTAGTGCTGAGCTATCACTACAAATAGCACAATGGGTTGCACTACCTGGCAACCTATTTTTAGCCTTGATCCAGATGGTTGTGATCCCACTGGTACTTTCATCCATCATTCTTGGCATTGCGGGTAACAAGGACACCGCGTTTTTGAAGCAGGTTGGACTTAGGATCTTCCCCTACTTCGTCATGACCACCTTTATTGCTGTCATCATTGGTTTGGTGGTTGCTTCCTACATTGAGCCGGGGAAATATGTGGATAGTCAGCTACTTGATAACCTCAATAGCCAGCATACCACGACCGTTACAGCTACAGTTGAGTTAAAAAGCATTCCTGAGCGCATGGTGGCAATTATTCCATCAAATATTACTCAATCCACTCTCGATAAAGATATGTTTGCTATTGTGATGTATGCCATTTTTATCGGTATTGCTATCACCACACTCACTCAAAAGCAAAAGTCCCTGCTTCTGGAGCTCACCACAACAGCACAAACGCTGTCCCTACAGATTGTTAATTGGGCTATGCTGCTAGCTCCGTTTGCGGTTTTTGGGTTACTTTGTGATATTACTATTCGGATTGGCATCGATGCCCTGTTGGGTGTTTCTGCTTATGTTGCGACTGTGCTGCTGGGTTTGCTATTACTTATGTTTGTCTACCTGTTTTTAGCCAGTAGCGCAGGAAAGATTAGCCCTTGGCGCTTTTTATCAGCAATTAAAGGTGCGCAATTATTAGCCTTTTCAACGTCCAGTTCAGCCGCAGTAATGCCGCTTTCAATGCGTACAGCTGAGCAGCCGTTATCTGTTAAAAAACCGATTGTTCAGTTTATCATCCCTTTAGGCGCGACGATCAACATGGACGGTACTGCGCTCTATCAAGTGATCGCAGCACTATTTTTGACTCAAGTTTTTGGTATAACACTCTCCGACAGTCAAATTTTGTTACTGATACTCACCACTGTAGGTGCATCCATTGGCTCCCCGAGTACCCCTGGGGTCGGTATTGTAATTTTGGCTTCAGTATTAACCAGCTTTGGGATCCCTGCAGCTGGTATTGCCCTTATCTTGGGAGTAGATAGGATCTTAGATATGTGTAGAACTGTGCTCAATGTCACAGGAGATCTGACGGCCTGCGTAGTTATGGAGCGCCTGATAAAGCTCGATACAACACCTAAAAATGCTATTGATGACGGCGAAAAGTCTACAGCGTAACGATACACCGCAGACTAATCTTGTCAGCACCCGGAGCTGTTCTAGTTATTGTTCTGATTGTTAAGATAAAGTGCCTGTAAGGGACCTGTTTTCAGCCATGTTTGCATCACTTTATACTGGCTGATGGAAAACATTTTTTGATCTTTATCATCTGACTCAGCATTCATAAAATTCATTACCAAGTCGCTATTTTTACATTGTGTTGTCGGTTGACCATCACAAGTCAAATGACGGTGGGTATTTTCATCGGTAGGTACGCCATGTGTGTGACCGATCAAACCAAATAGATGACCTAGTTCATGGGTGAACGTTTTTCCCTCATCAAATCTGGGCTCTCGTGGAGGTATTACACCAAACACAGAGTCCGCTACAACAACTCCTACCAACCTATCTTCAACAAGCCCTGGAATATTCGCTCTTCCGAGTAATCCCAGCTTTCCTTGTAAATCTCGTGCATACCCGACCCATACATTAATGTATTGATCGTTTGGCCAAGCATCGATGCCGCCTTTTTCAGCTTTTGCATAAGCATTATCGAGCGTAATGATACTCAACGCCGCTGTTTTTCTGTTTATACCTGAATGAGGGTTACCGTCAGGATCGTGAGTTGCCAAATAAAGTTGTATACCAGTATCCGCAATATACGGCACAAGTGTATCCTCAATTGTTTCAAGGTCATCTCTATTTAGAGCTCTGAAATGTCGATTTGTCGCTTCGATTTGAGAATATATTTGTTCATCGCTTATCTGCACATATTCATTTTCTATCACATGAACGACAACAGGTAGACGTATGCGTTCAATACCTTCAGCAGGGATCGGGAAATGGCTATTGAAATTGACATCTACAGTACAATCAGCATTGATAGCACCTGTTGTGTACTGTTGTTCATTTAACCTACCACCACAGCCTGTTACCGAATTTATAAAATGGTCACTATTGGGATTAATATTAACCTTCGCAGTTTCACCATAAGGCAATTGGTAATTGGGCTTGTCTACCCAGCCTCCAACTGAGGTCGCAACATTAACTGAATATTGATAGGCTTTGAACCTGACTTTGATCGTGCAATTTGCTGCAGGATTACTGACTGTAAAATTATCTTCATTTAGCGTCCCGTTGCAGCCAGAAACACTCTCTAGTTCATGGCCTTGATCGACACTGATCACAAACGTTTTGTCTGAGTTTTCGGCTAGTTCGAATGATTTAGGTGTAATAAATCCCCCCTCATTAAAAGAAGTCGAAATTATATAGCTTTTTATTTCTGGTGGTGTTGTAGCTGGGGTTTCGGAGGGTTGTGAGTCACTAGACCCGCCACATCCCCACAAAAATAGGGACAATATTCCTATTAGATAAGTTCTTATGTAAAGCATCAAAATTTTCCTTAAATTAAAAATGCCAACAGCTACACTAACCAAAGTTAGTAGTATAATCTAGCGCAAATTTGTTATTTGTCACTACGTGTTAATGCCCAAAACAATAGATGTCGCTATTCTATAGCCCGTTTCTTACGCGTCCCCACTTTTTATACTGGCTTATTCAATCACAAGTCAAAGCATTAAGTTATTTAATTGCAGAGCGTGATATTCAAATGTCGTTTGATTTATCCCGCTATCAGGTTTGGCTTCCCAGTGCCGCCGCTAAAACCGTGATTGGTAACCTCATTGGAAATGCGATGCAGCATACATTTTGTGGCACTATCGAAATACACCAACACCAGGATCTGATCGCGATAAAAAACACCGAATCCATGGACAATCTAACACCGCAGATTGACACTCTAGGATATGCTCTTGGCTTGAAGTTAGTGGAACAACTATGCCAGCAGCTTAATTGGCAGTGCCACATTGAGTTTGTTAAAGGAGGCTGCTGTGCCAGTGTCTATCTTTGCAAGCATTGATAGGTGATAATAAGTTATCGCCTATCAATTATTAATGAGTACTATGCAGAATACTTAGAGAGGTTTAGTTTAGACAGTGTTTTGATGGCTACACGCTCCAAAGCATTGCCCAGTTGCAGACCAAACTTCTCCACAACGCCCCTTTTCACTCTATAACTCACTTTATAAAGCTGATGATTTTCGTTTAATGACATAAGTAAATCATCACTGGTAGAGATTTCATCAACGAGTTTAAGTGCGAGCGCCTGTGTACCAAACCAATGTTCACCCGTTGCTACTTTCTCGATCTCGAGATCAGCGCGATGTTCAGCGACAAAGTGTTTAAATAAACCATGCGTCTGCTCGATTTCTTCTTTAAACTTTTCGCGTCCCTTATCGGTGTTCTCACCAAACAAGGTTAATGTGCGCTTATATTCACCGGCAGTGACCATCTCAAAATCTACGTTATTCTTTTTCAACAAACGATTGAAGTTGGGGATCTGTGCTATTACGCCAATAGAGCCAATAATCGCGAACGGGGCTGCGATAATCTTATCTGCAACACAAGCCATCATATATCCGCCGCTAGCGGCCACTTTATCAACACATACCGTCAGTGGGATCCCTGCTTGTTTAATACGAGTTAGCTGCGATGCACCTAAACCATAACCATGAACCACACCACCGCCACTTTCAACAGAGACAATAACTTGATCTGTGGCTTTATCAGCGATTGTGAGAATAGCATTTATCTCCTCCTGTAAGCCTGATACCTCATGTGCGTCCATACTGCCGTTGAATTCGATATAAAATACATTTTTGACTGTTTCTTTAAGCTTATCTTGGTTTTTTTGTTCTCTCGACTGCGCTTTATTGCGTGCCTTGAGTGCTTTTTTGTCTAAGGTTTGTTCTAAAAACTGTTCTTTAGATTTTGCCAAGCTCTCACTCAAATCAGTGACTTCAATTTCACCTTTCTTTGTTTTCGGTCTATGGCTGGCACCTACAACCAACATAATAACCACTGCGATAGCAAATATAATAGTCACTGCTTTGGCCAAAAATAACCCATATTCAAACAAAAATGCCAAATTACTCTCCTCGTTTAGCTGAAAAAGTTATCCATTGCGTTCGCGGTCAAATGGACACAAAAAAGGCCGCTATCTGCGGCCTGTTATAGTCTCGAAAAACGCTTTAGTTTGCAACAACGTCTGGGTTAGATATCTGAAGTACTGCGCCTTTAGACTTCAAGAAGCTGGCAACTTGAGTTTGCATTTCAACCGATGCGGCAGCATGGCCAGCAGCAGTTCCACCTGCTTTTTCAGCAAAACCAGTGGTCAAAATCGAGCTATGGTGCCCTTGAGAAAACTTAACCACGTAACTACCCGGAGTGACTTGCGTTTCATTAACTGAGCTTAACCCCATGAAGCTTGCAAGTGGTAAACTACCAGATAAGAAGCTACGTTCTGTTGTCGGAGGGATAACCAAGTCCGCAGCATTACCATTCACACCACCTGTTACGACACTCATATAAACTGGAGTCTGTAACGCCTTAACTGATGACGCGTAGTTTAGTGGATCTGCACTATCTAGCACAGTCTGCGCAGCAAAACCAAATTGCGTTACGGTTGCGTCAATCAATGCAAGCGTTGCCGTATCCTCTGCAGCTTCTAGGCCACCTCTAAAGGTTGCGTACGCACATGACATAAACTCACTTGGTACCGCAGCAAATGCGCCGCAATCAGCAGCAGCCCCTTCCTGTAAATAGCCATTGAATGCTTGTGACGCCAAATTACCAGCAGAGCTCAATACCGAACCTTGCACAAATGGGCCAAATGATTTTGATTCAATCAAGAAGTTTGCAATACCTGAACCACCACTAGCAAGTACTGCCGTATCCACTTTAAATAGGTGATCAACATTTACATCAAGTGGCGCGTTAGTTTGTGTAAGGAAACTTGGGCCTACAATAGAACCAAGAGAGTGACCTAAATAACTGACTTGCTGAGTATTGAAGTTAACTTGACCGCCCGATGCTACGTTAATAAAGTTAAGACCAACACGTAAGCCCATCAAATCGGCAGCCGATTGCTTCAAGTTATCTCTTGCTACCAATAACGATGTCAGATTCATGTAAGAAAGTACGCTACCGGTCGAGGCATTGAATTCATCGTTACCATCACCGTCAATATCAATACCACGTTCGCCATGCATTGGGTGGTCGATTGCGACCGTCGCAAAGCCAGCTTGCGTTAGTGATAGCGTCAAGCCAAGCATATCTTCTTTTTTACTGGTTATACCGTGCTGCAAAATAACAACAGGCCATCCACCATTAGGGGCCTCGCCGGAAGGTGATGTAATTTGAACCGGCACATTTGCCAGCCATTGCTGCTTTGGTATTGGGTTGTATCTAGTGATAAATCGTTGTTTATCTACACCGATACTTCTAAACTGAGGAACCCCTTCAGGTACTGGGAAACTTGCACAAATTTGGTCGTCCCCCTGCGCTTCAGGTGGTAACTGACCACCTTGTGCAACATATCCACCTAAAGTAACGGGGCTGTCACACAACGCCTGCCAGTAGGTATCTGCTAATGCTTCTATATCGCCTGTCTGAGGTTTCGCTAAGTATTGTGGTAATTGAATAACACCACGCATTAATTTGATTTGTTCAAAAGCCGGTAATACTGCTGCTGGCACTTTACCTTCTAGTGCATCAGCGACCGTCATGGGTGCCTGAGCCGGAACCGCAACAACCGGTGGCGCATTCTTCGCGAGCGATTGTGCAAGTAAAGCTTTGGTTGCAGCTAAACCAGCACCAACAGATTGTGTGGTCATCGCTGCGGTGTAAATAATTTCTGTACTAGTCACACCCGCATCAGTTACCGCTTTTTCATAACTCTGGATCACCGCTTGTAGTGACTTCTGAGTGTCGGTGACTAAAGGTGAGCCTTGGCGTAGCAACGAGTATGTTGAAGAGGCATCAACGCTCTGACCTGATGAATCTTTTAATCCCGTCGTCAAAACTGTTATGTACGTAGTTTGCGGCTTGAATGGTTTGACAGGAACGATAACAACACCGTTCCCAGCACTATTTGCCATCGTTACAAAATCACCCTGTGGACCAAACTCAAGCTCAGCCACCACTTCGCATGCAATTCCTGAAGGTAGTGCCGAGCACTTTGGATCTTGGGCTAATGGGCCACCCATTTTCACTTCAAAAATACGGATTGAACCTGGGGTCTGCACGCTTTGTGCATCAACTTTAAGGCCATTTGGCGTTGTCATGTCAATGGCAAACGGCATTTGCGTTGACCAGCCGTCTTGCGCTCCAAGTACAATACCAGGATCTGCATAGTGCGCACGAGTCACCACAGGGTTGCCGTCACCATCAACTTTTCCAAGCATTTCACCTGGTAAGTTTAATGTGCCATCTTGGGTACCTGACAACAATATATCGTTAGGGACTGAGATAACACCACCAGACGGGTCAAATTTTACTGAGATGGTTGGAGAAACGGGCGCGGTATCATTTTTAACGTCTTCTAACGTTTCACCGCCTCCACAGCCAGCAAGTGCTGCTGATACTGCGAGTGAGAGTAGCATTTTTTTCATTTTATAGGCTCCGACATAATCTTATTATTATTGTGATAATTCTCGTTAATTCTATGTAATTGCATTTTTAATAAGACATTAGACCAGTTAAACTTAACTCAAACTTTGTTATTTCGCCAGCCATATTTACAATAAATTCGCTTACTTGCTAGCGCATTATGATAAAATGACATAAACATCTTATTTGGGGTCCAGAATGCAGACTTATCAAGCTCCTGAAAACGCACTTGCAAACAAAACGATATTAGTAACTGGTGCTGGCGATGGCATCGGCCGAGTTGCAGCGATTAACTATGCAAAATATGGTGCAACCGTCATATTATTAGGCAAAACCACCAGTAAGCTAGAAGCTGTCTATGATGAAATTGTTAACGCAGGTTATCCACAGCCTGCTATTGTACCTATGGATTTGCGCGGTGCAACCAAGCAGCATTTTCGCGACTTAGCAGCGACCATTGAGCAGCAGTTTGGTAAATTGGATGGATTGCTCAATAACGCGTCAATTCTTGGGTCTTTAGGACCGATGGAGCATTTTTGCGTTTCAACTTTCGAAAACATTATGAAAGTAAACGTAACAGCTCAAGCGGTTATCACCAAATCTTTGTTCCCTGTCATGCGCAAAGCGCCACATGCCTCTATTGTATTCACCTCTTCTGGTGTAGGGCGCAAAGGTCGTGAGTTTTGGGGAGCCTATGCCATCTCTAAATTTGCAACAGAAGGTATGATGCAAACTTGGGCTGAAGAAGTTGGCAAAACCAATATACGTATTAATTGTATTAATCCTGGTGCGACGAATACCAGCATGCGTGCATCAGCATTCCCAGGTGAAGATAAAGATAAACTAAAGACACCTGAAGACTTGATGCCTACTTATTTATATTTAATGTCTGATGATTCTATAGATGTCAATGGGCAATCACTAGACGCACAAACATATTAAACTTATACCAATTTTCTTAATTAAGTGGTCTATTTGAGGTGAGAAAATCTTGCCGATAACAAGGCTAAAATTTTGCTATTTAGTTGTTCTAAATAAGAAATTTTTAACGCTGTTAGCGTCAGATTTACTCCTTCAAATTGGTATTAAATAAAGGTTAACGACTACAAGGCTGCTACTCCCAATAGCAGCCTTTTTATTGCGTGCACAGACAACTGCCTTTGAGTTCTCCTTCCATTACTTTACCCTCAAAAAGCGTAAATAAAAACGCCAGCAATTTGTGCTGGCGTCGTATCAGTATAAAGCTATTTTCTTCTGGGAGTTTTTACCCGTTGATTATGCTTTTTCACTGCTTTTCTGATTTTATTAATTTTTGCCCGCTTATCTTTGCGCTTTTCAGGCATTACCGACAATTTTGTTTGGGTCTCAGGGCGTAGGCTTACTGACTTGCGAAGATAATTTACATCTTCTAATTTCAGCTCCTCCCAGCCCCCCTGCGGTAGACGTTTGTTTAACTCAAGCTTTCCGTAACGAATACGGATCAGTCGAGAGACTTCAACCTCTTGAGATTGCCATAATCGTCTCACTTCACGGTTACGACCTTCAGTAAGGGTAACGTTAAACCACTTGTTCAGTCCTTCACCACCAAGCGGTTTAATCTTCAAAAACTTAGCAGGTCCATCATCCAGCTCAACGCCAGTGGTCAGTGTTCGCAGCGTTTGATTGGTTACTTCACCAAAAACACGAGCAGAATATTCACGCTCCACTTCATATTTGGGATGCATTAAGCGGTTAGCCAATTCACCGTCGTTGGTAAATAGCAAAAGGCCTGAAGTATTTATATCTAATCGACCGATAGCAATCCAACGGTCGCCATCTAATTTTGGCAATCTATCAAATACTGTACGACGCCCCTGCGGATCGCGCCGAGTACACAGCTCTCCTTCAGGCTTATGGTACATAAGTACGCGACAAATGCGCTCTTCTTGTTGTTCAATTTTAACAACATGTCCATCTACACGGATCACCGATGTTTCTTCTACTCGGTCTCCTAGCTTGGCAACTTTTCCATCTACACTTACGCGGTTAGACTCAATATACTTTTCCATTTCGCGTCTTGAGCCAACGCCAGCTCTTGCCAATACTTTTTGTAGTTTTTCACTCATTCAGATGGTTCTCTCACAGAAGGATCGTTTAATAACTGTTCTATTTTTTCATTATGTTGTTCAGGCAATCGAGGTAATTCTCCTAAAGCTGACAATGAAAAATAGTCTAAAAATTGTTTCGTCGTCGCATATAGCGCGGGCTTACCGGGTACTTCTTTATGGCCAACTATTTTTATCCACTCGCGATCAATCAAGCTTTTGATAATAGTAGAGCTCACAGTTACACCGCGAACTTGCTCTATCTCTCCGCGAGTGATCGGTTGTCGGTAAGCAATCAAAGCTAAGGTTTCAAGTGTAGCACGTGAGTATTTCGGTGCTTTTTCCTGCCAAAGTTTACTTAACCAAGGACTCAAGCTCGGACAAGCCTGAAAGCGATAACCAGTACCGACTTCAACCAGCCGGACACCCCGAGTTTGATAATGACTTATCAATGTTTCTAGTGCTTTATCGATACGCAGTGATGATACTCCGATATCTTCCAGCACAGTTTCTTTTAGCCGCTTTTTAGACAATGGCTTATCTGAAACAAAAATGGCAGCTTCAACCAATTCAACCAATTGTTCATCGCTAACGCGTCTTTTCATACTCTATGCTTGAAGACAAAAAGCAGATTATAACAGAGGTAGAGGGCATCCCCTAGCCTTTTAGATGCAGGTAAATTGAAGTCGCACTGTGTGCCTGAATATAGTCAACCAGCTGCTCTTTGATGAGCTCCAACATTGCAATAAAAGTCACTACTACGCCGCTGCGTCCCTCGTCCAAGGTAAAAAATCGCACAAACTCAACAGGTTTATTTTGCTCTCGTAGTAGCTGTAAAATAAAACTCATACGTTCTCGAGTTGATAGTGCCTCAGCTTGTATCTGGTGATGCTCAAAGGTCTTCGCTCTGGCCATTACTTCACTGAGTGCTAAAAGTAATTCTCTAAGCTCGATATCAGGAAACTCAGATTCAGTCTCAGCGCTGTTATCTATCAACGCATGAGCGACAAAAATGTCACGTTCAACACGGGGAATTTCATCCAAGTTTTCAGCAGCTTGTTTAAATTGTTCGTATTCTTGTAAGCGCCTAACTAGCTCAGCTCTGGGATCTTCTTCCTCCTCTAACTCTTCGTGTTTTGGCAATAGCATTCTTGATTTTATTTGCGCGAGTAACGCTGCCATCACTAAGTACTCACCGGCAAGTTCAAGCTGCATGTCTTTCATCATCTCAACATACCGGACATACTGTTGGGTAATACTAAAAATAGGTAGTTCTAAAATATCAAGCTTATGTCTTTTGATGAGGTAGAGGAGCAGATCTAGCGGCCCTTCAAAGGTTTCTAAGATAACCTCCAAAGCTTCAGGTGGAATATATAAATCTTCTGGTTTTTCAATTACCGCTTCACCACGTAAAAAGGCCAGCGGTAATTTCTGTTGTGATAGCTGTACCATCTCAGCTTACGTTATTCAAATGGCGATGTATCGCCGCAGCCACGGCGCAGGATTTCGATTGTGTCTTCAGACATGTCAATAACCGTGGTTGCTTGCTCAATTAAATAGCCACCATGAATAATCAAGTCTACCTGCTTTTCGATACGCGTGCGGATATCATCAGGATCCGACTCTGTGAACTGCTCACCTGGCAAAATCAAGGAACATGACATCAAAGGTTCGCCTAGCTCAGCCAGCAACGCACAGGTGATCGGATTGTCCGTAACACGGATCCCTATGGTCTTCTTTTTTTCATTCAGTAAACGACGCGGCACCTCTTTAGTACCTTTAAAAATAAAGGTGTATGGTCCTGGTGTATTGTTTTTAATCATTCTAAACATTTGGTTGTCTACTCGAGCGTAGGTCGAAAGCTCAGATAGATCGCGACATAACAGAGTAAAGTTATGATGCTTTTCAATACCACGGATCCGCTCAATGCGTTCTTTGGCCTGTTTATTTCCAAGGCTACAGCCGATGGCATATCCAGAGTCAGTCGGGAACACCACAACGCCGCCTTGCTCAATAATATCAACCGCTTGACGGATCAAACGAGTTTGTGGGTTATCTGGATGAATATGAAAAAATTGGCTCATACTATTATTCCTCTTTGCCTCCCCAATGGCGCCAAACTCCTTGACAGTCCTTTGGAAGATATAGGTTACGACCAAGATCAACCCAAGGCATCGGGAAATGAAAGTCAGACCCTTGGCTTGCCAATAATCCGAACTCTTGGCTTAACCGCCCTAAAAATTGACGTTCGGTTGGTGCTTGTTGTGGCTGTGCAACCTCCATTGCGGCTCCACCAGCCTGTTTAAATTCTGCAATTAACTTTCTTAACCACTTATTTGACATTTTATAACGAGCAGGATGTGCCAACACGCTAACCCCACCGGCTTCATGAATAGCCTCAATTGCCGTCCTCATATCACACCATTGGCTTGGTACATAACCAGTTTTGCCACGCGCCAAGAACTTATTAAAAACCCCTTGGATGTTTTTAGCAACGCCCCTTTGTACCAACACTTGAGCAAAGTGCGCTCTTGTGATCTGAGCAGTTTGGGCAAGTGATTGCGCATCTTCATACACATTTTCATAGCCTTTTTTGGCTAACCGCGCGCCAATCTCAATAGCTCTGGCCTCACGCTTTTTTTGTTGCTCACTCAGTAGTGTCGTCAATGCTAAGTGTTCAGGACTGAAACCTAACCCAACAATATGGATCTCAAAGCTTTCCCACTTAGTGGAAATTTCCACCCCGTTGATTAGTTCAAGTGCCAGATTGTGTTCACGAATATATTCCTGCGCAGGCTGGATAGCATCTATGGTGTCATGGTCAGTAATGGCCAAAATATCAACGCCCTTTTCCGTCGCTCGCTCCAACAGCTCATTAACCGCTAAGCGACCATCGGAAAAAGTAGTATGGCTGTGTAAGTCATATTTAATCAAAATGTACTAACTATCTCTCTGAATTATCAACGTTTTGATTATACCACATCTGAACTGATACGACCTTAGGTTATTTTTTGATATTTGCCCTTGACACTTGTATCAAGAATGGGGTTTACTGTAGCTAATTTAGATTAAACAACGAAATATTCACAAATGAACAAACAATTTCAAAAAAACATTTGGTGGTGGCACTCGAACTAAGCGGGTGTGTTTCGTTATATCTACGATTTATTAACCCGCGCAATGTCGCGGGTTTTTTTATATTTTTTTAAGGCTTTTTAATGAACAGCAATATCACAGTAAACACAATTTGGTGGTGGTGGATGCCCTAGCGGGACGGTATTGTTGTGCCTGAACAATAACCCCCGCAGAGCTCAGCTTTCGGGGGTTTTTTATTTTCTAAACAGAATATCTAGAAATTAAGAGGAATGAGGTTTGATTTTTAGTCACATAACGACCACACCAGGTGAGGTCACCAGCATAAGACAAAGGCGCGACTATACCGCTAGCCCTTTGTCACTATACGCTGGTTTAAACAAAGAAAACTCACTACTACTTGAATCCGCAGAGATTGAGTCGAAAGATAATGTGAAAAGCATTGTACTTGTAGATAGCGCTATCCGATTTGAATGTAACGGTGCTCAGGTCATCGCCAAAGCATTATCCAATAATGGGGCTCAGCTACTGCCGTACCTTGCACAAAAGGTAAAAAATTGTGATGTTCATCTCAGCGAAGATACATTAACTCTTTCATACAATGGACTTGAAAGTGATATTGATGAGCACACTAAACTCAAGGCTGATAATGCCTTTAGTGCACTTAGAACCTGTATCAATGAAATAAAGCAGAATTCAGACACGCCTTTCTCTGTCTTTTTAGGTGGAGTATTTGCCTATGATATGGTCGCTAACTTCGAACAACTCCCAGATGTGCCAAATGGTGATAATGACTGTCCTGATTACGTGTTTTATTTAGCTGAAACCCTAGTGGTTATTGACCATCAAACGCAAACCACTGAGCTGATCGGCAATGTGTTCAATGGCCCTGACGTACATGCCAACTGTTTTGAGGTCGGCAAACAACTAGAAACACTCAATAGCCAGTGTGACCAAATTACCGAGTTTCAATTTAGCCCTATTGCTGGCTGCCCCGAAGTTCAAGTAAATATTAGTGATGACGACTACTGCAACCACGTTGAAAAATTGAAAACCAATATTATCAACGGTGATATATTTCAAGTCGTTCCCTCTCGCTCTTTTTCACTTCCTTGCCATAACTCACTCGCCGCCTATAAACAGCTCAAATTACAAAACCCCAGTCCGTACATGTTCTATATGAAGGACGAGCGCTTTGTTTTGTTTGGCGCATCTCCTGAATCAGCGCTCAAATATTGTGAGCAGAGTAATCAAGTTGAAGTCTATCCTATTGCAGGCACAAGACCCCGTGGTAAGTTTGCTGATGGTAACATCAACCCAGACTTGGATAGCCGCATCGAGCTTGAACTACGAAACGATCAAAAAGAACGTGCAGAGCATTTAATGTTAGTCGACCTTGCGCGAAATGATGTAGCTAGGATCAGTGTGCCAGGTACGCGGCACGCCAAAGAATTATTAAAGGTCGATCGCTATTCCCAAGTGATGCACCTAGTATCCAGAGTCGTTGGCCAATTAAAACCTGATTTAGATGCACTTCACGCCTATCAAGCATGTATGAACATGGGTACTTTAGTCGGTGCACCAAAAGTGAAAGCCGCAGAGCTCGTTCGCCATACCGAACAACAGCGCCGTGGCAGCTATGGTGGCGCAGTAGGTTACTTGATGGGGAACGGTGCTATGGACAGCTGTATCGTCATTCGCTCTGCATTTGTAAAAAATGATATCGCCTACGTGCAAGCAGGTGCAGGAGTTGTATTTGACTCAGATCCACAAAGTGAAGCAAATGAAACCAAGGCAAAAGCGATGGCCGTGATAAAAGCTGTACAGTCTACGTATGAGGATACAAATAATGACTAAAGTATACTTCTTAGACAATTTTGATTCATTTAGCTATAACTTGGTTGATGAACTTAGCCTCCTTGGGCTTGACTTAGTCGTCTATCGTAACAACATCCCAGCTGAAACAATTTACAATAAAATGTGCGCTGAAGTAGAGCCGGTGATTTTAGTCTTGTCTCCGGGACCTGGCTCCCCTTCAGAAGCGGGCTGTTTACTGGCTTTAATTGCTCTTTGCAAAGGTAGATTTCCGATGCTTGGGATCTGTTTAGGTCAGCAGGCGCTCACACAAAGCTATGGTGGTGAGATAGGCCGTGCAGGCGAAACAGTACACGGTAAGTCTTCTATAATAGAAGCTGATGAGCACCCAGTATTTGCAGGGTTGGGCTCACAGTTTCCTGTTGCTCGCTACCACTCTTTAATGGCAACTAAAGTGCCGCAGGAACTCAACGTCATTGCAAGATATAAATCTATTCCCATGGCTATCTACCATAGTGAAGATCGAGTGATAGGTTTTCAGTTCCACCCAGAATCAATACTCACGCCTAATGGCGCTCAACTATTACAGCAAAGCATTGCATACCTCAGCGCTTAGGAGAATACTATGGAAAAGTTACAACCGCTTTTACAGCAACAAGATTTGTCTTTTGATGACGCCAAATCCTTATTTGACGATATTATGACGGGGCAGCTTAGTGACATCGAGCTTACCGCTGCCTTGGTTGCCCTAAAACTCAAAACCGAAACTGCATCAGAAATTGCAGGTGCTGCTCAAGCAATGCGCGATCATGCTACGCCTTTTGATAAGCGGGGCTTACTCGCCGCAGATAGCTGTGGTACTGGCGGGGATGGCACAAACACCATCAATGTGAGTACCACAGCTGCGATTGTTGCTGCAGCGTGTGGTATCAATATGGTCAAACATGGTAATCGCAGTGTGAGCAGTAAATCTGGCTCCGCTGATTTACTCAAAGCTCTTGGGATTAACATTGATATGACTCCCGCTCTTGCAGAAAATTGCTTAGCAGAGACTGGCTTTACCTTTTTGTTTGCACCGCATTATCACGCTGGTGTAAAACACGCGATGCCGGTTCGCACCCAGCTAAAAACCCGCACCATATTTAATATCCTTGGGCCATTAGCAAACCCAGCAAAGCCTGAAGTGCAATTGCTGGGCGTGTATGACCCCGCTCTAGTGTTGCCAATGGCCGAAACACTCAACCGTTTAGGCACAAAGCGCGCGATGGTCGTTCATGGCAGCGGCACCGATGAAATTGCGTTACACGGTGAGACATTAGTCGCTGAAGTGAAACTGGGTGAAGTGACACAATACACCATAACCCCAAGTGATTTTGGACTAGAAAACTATTCACTTGAATCCATCGCAGGAGATACGCCAGAATATAACGCGAAAGCGAGCCTTGCGATTTTAAATGGTGAAGGCGAAGCCGCGCACAATGCTGCAATTATCGCCAACGTAGCTGCTCTATTGGTTTTAACTGACAAGGCAGCAGATTTTAAAACCGCAAGCCAGCTAGTCCGCGAAGTATTAGCAAGCAAAAAAGCCATGACAACTCTGGCTAACATAGTAGAGGTGAGTAATGGCTAATGTATTAGAAAAAATTGTTGCTGATAAAGTCGAAGAACTAAAAGCGCGTAAGATACAGCAGCCCCTAAGCGACTTTATTGATAACGTCACCCCGACCACACGTGACTTTATGGCAGCACTGGCACAGACCGGCACACAATTTATTTTGGAGTGTAAAAAGGCATCGCCTTCAAAAGGGCTTATTCGAACCCATTTTGATTTAGATGAAATCGCCGGCATTTATGGTAAGTACGCAACATGTATTAGTGTGCTAACCGATGAAAAATATTTTCAGGGCAGCTATGAATACTTGGCGAAAGTACGAAAGCTAGTCGACCAGCCATTGATCTGTAAGGATTTCTTTATAGATGAATACCAAGTTTATTTAGCCCGTTTGCATGGTGGCGACGCTATTTTACTGATGCTATCGGTATTAAATGACGAAGAATATATGGCGCTAGTCAAAGTGGCAAAGTCACTAAACATGTCGATTTTAACAGAAGTAAGCAACGAAGAAGAAGTAACACGGGCTCTGGCACTAAACGCTGAACTTATCGGTATTAACAACCGAAACCTACGAGACCTATCAACGGATTTAGCAACAACAGAAAAGCTACGAGCGCTTATTCCAGAAGACAAAGTTGTGATTTCAGAGTCTGGTATCTACACACACCGAGATGTCAAACGCTTATCGCCAATTTGTGATGGCTTTTTGGTTGGCAGCTCTTTGATGGCAGAGCAAGATTTAGAGCTTGCTTGCAGACGTTTAATTTTAGGTGAAAACAAAGTCTGTGGTCTTACTCGAAGCCAAGATGCAAAGGCTGCTTATGAAGCTGGCGCGGTGTACGGTGGCCTTATCTTTTATCCAAAGTCTCCTCGTTATGTTGATATAGACTGTGCGAAGGCTGTCGCTGATAGTGCGCCACTCAAGTATGTGGGTGTGTTTGTTAACGCACCACTTGAGCAAGTGGCTGAGTATGCGCAAATTTTAAAGCTCAGTGCAGTACAATTACACGGGAATGAAGATGAGCGATATATCGACACATTACGTAAACAACTACCATTAACGTGCCAAATTTGGAAAGCACAAGGAGTGGAAACAACACTGCCAACTCCTTTTTCTGGTGTAGATAAACACTTGTACGACACCAAAACAGCGACGGCATTTGGTGGTACCGGGCAAGTTTTCGATTGGCAGTTATTAAGGCACAGCACAAACAATTACATGTTGGCAGGAGGCTTAAGCCCAGACAATATTCTTAGTGCCGTGTCGATTGGCGCTGACGGCCTTGACCTAAATTCAGGTGTTGAGCAATCGCCTGGTAAAAAATGCGCTCAAAAAATCGCAAATGCGTTTTCACAAATTCGAAAATATTGAGGTGGACATGAGTAATTCAGCTTATTTTGGTGACTTCGGAGGCATGTTTGTGCCCGAGTTACTCGTACCTGCTCTAAAACAATTAGAACAGGAATTTTATAAATCACAAAAAGACCCAGCATTTCAGACAGAATTTTATCAACTGTTAAATGAGTTTGCTGGTCGTCCAACGCCGCTAACTAAAACTCGTAACTTAGTAACAAACCCTAACGTAAAACTTTATTTGAAACGTGAAGATCTACTCCATGGTGGTGCACACAAAACCAACCAAGTTTTAGGTCAGGCACTGCTGACCAAACGTATGGGTAAAAAAGAAGTCATCGCAGAAACCGGCGCTGGGCAACATGGTGTAGCAACCGCACTAGCCTGCTCCTTGCTTGGTCTAAAGTGTAGAGTGTATATGGGTGCCAAAGACGTAGAGCGCCAACAACCGAATGTATTTAGAATGCGTTTGATGGGAGCTGAAGTTATCCCGGTAACCGCTGGCTCTGGCACACTAAAAGATGCAGTGAATGAAGCAATGCGCGACTGGTCTGCAAACTATCAAACAGCACACTATTTGCTTGGTACAGCGGCAGGTCCACACCCATTCCCAACTATTGTGCGCGAGTTTCAAAAAATGATTGGCGAAGAAGCCAAGCAGCAAATACTCAAAGCAGAGGGGCGTTTACCAGATGCTGTTATTGCCTGTGTAGGTGGTGGCTCTAATGCTATCGGTATGTTCACAGACTTTATTGAGGAAAAAGACGTTAAATTAATTGGTGTTGAACCGGCTGGAAAAGGACTTGATACTGACGAGCACGGCGCAGCATTATGCAAAGGCACCAAGGGCATTTTGCATGGTGCTTACACCTATATTATGCAGAATCAAGATGGTCAAATTGAAGAGTCTTATTCTGTTTCTGCCGGTTTAGATTATCCAGCGGTCGGTCCTCAACACGCATTTTTACATGAAACAGGCAGAGCACAATACGTCGGTATTAGTGATACAGAAGCCCTAGAGGCTTTTCAAGCGTTAGCAAAACATGAAGGGATAATTCCTGCACTAGAATCGAGCCATGCACTGGCATACGCATTGAAGTATGCCGAGGCGCAAACAGAAGAAACTATCATTGTTGTCAATTTAAGTGGCCGAGGAGACAAAGACTTAGCTCACGTCCACCAAGTACTTTCTGAGCGAGGTGAACTATGAGACGTTATGACGCGATGTTCGCGCACTTAAGCGAAAAAAACCAAGGAGCATTCGTCCCTTTTGTAACGATTGGCGATCCAAACAAAGCGCTCAGTATCGATATTATTAAGAGCTTGATTGACGGGGGTGCTGACGCATTAGAGCTCGGTATCCCCTTCTCAGATCCCATTGCTGATGGCCCAGTTATCCAAGCTGCCAACATCCGAGCACTAGAGCAAAATGTGAATACGCAAGATTGCCTTGAGATCATCGCTGAGATCCGCCGATATAACAGTGATATTCCTATTGGCCTGTTACTGTACTCAAACTTGATTTTTGCTCGAGGTATTGCGCAGTTTTATCAGGATGCAAAAGCGGCTGGCGTTGACTCTATTTTGGTTGCAGACGTGCCACTGCACGAGGCTAAACCATTCAGACTCAATGCCATGGAGAATGACATCGCGCCAATTTTTATCGCCACACCCAATGCCTGTGATGATACCCTACGAGAATGTGCTACCCGAGGGCGTGGTTATACCTATTTACTCTCACGTGCAGGTGTAACTGGCACAGAAACGACGGCGCAAATGCCAGCGACAGATATGATCACCAAATTGATTGAATATCATGCTGCACCGCCGCTGTTAGGGTTTGGCATTTCTGAGCCTAAGCATGTTAAACATGCCATTAGTTCTGGTGCTGCGGGCGCTATCAGTGGCTCTGCAGTAGTTAAAATCATCGAAAAACATTTAGATGATCACAAAACAATGTGTTTTGAGTTGAAAACCTTTGTTGAACGAATGAAGGCTGCAACCCAGAAGTAATACCAATTTTCTTAATTAAGTGGTCTATTTTGAGGCGAGAAAATCTTGTCGATAACCAGGCAAAAATTTTTCTATTTAGTTGTTCTAAATAAGAAATTTTTAACGCTGTTAGCGTCAGATTTACTCCTTCAAATTGCGCAAGTATTAAGTCAAATTGGTATAAACGCTCAATTGAGGCTAATTGCATCAAAATAAAAAAGGGAGCCTGCTATTTGCATCACTCCCTTTACTTACATGAGATCCGTTAACACTCTATCGACACGCTCACAGTCCTCTGATCCTCTTTGCTTGAGCGGCTTTTGAATGCTTCATCAACACATTCATCAAATCTCGCGTTAAAAACTCAGACAAACCGTTTTTCTTGGCATGTGCTAAAGCCCGCTCCAGAACCAAATGTTCGCGTTGAAGATCCTCTACGGGCAGGTGAAAAATGGCCTTCAAATCACCGACCTCAGAAATCTTTATAAACCTATCAGCAATCAAATTAATTAATTGCTCATCTATTTGATTAATACCACTGCGAAGCTCTGCAAGCGCATTGGAATAATCACCGTCGTAGCTGTGCTTAATTGGAAGTTTAGTATCACTTTCGTAAGATAAAGCCATGTCTTTCTCCTTTATTTGCTGCAACCTCGGCTAGTCGTTAGCTCTGAAGATATTTCTGCCATACAATATTCAGCAACCGCCGCTATAGTCCAAGCAGGTGTACAAGCGCCTGTACTGCCGGGGATCAGTGAACCATCAATGACATATAGTCCTTTAACCACATCACCATTCGCGTTTTTAACTCTTCCGTAACTATCACATGCTTTACCAAGTACACAGCCACCTAGCGGGTGTGGTGTCATACCATAAGCCACATCAAAATGTTCATTCTCGGCAGCTGAATTACCTGTTAATGTACGTTTAGTGTTAGTGCTACAGTGCAGCGGTCCTTGATACCCTTTGAACTGTGCTAGTTTTGTTGGATCAACGCCAGCTGTATTTGCTTCTTTCCAAGCGTTTAGGGTATTAATAGCCGTATTGATTGAATCTCCCATTCCACCTTCAAACTTGCCATTTGCTTCAATGGTTTGCGGATAAGAGAGTTGGTAGCTACCATCAGCTTGTTTTACAAATTGACCCGGAGCCGTATTTTGGCATACCCCCATCATTAATGTATTTTGAATCGAAACACTCTCTTCATACCAAACGGGGTAAACCACCATTTTGGTAAATGGAGAGGCGTTATTCTCTTGCAGATATGTTTTGGGGTCGTCACCATATTGAAAGTCACACTCAGCAGAGCCTGGGCCACCATTTGCAGGTCGTACTGGCTCATTGCAAAGCTGTGTTGCAAATAAGTCGCCATTTTGTCCCCATAATTTACCAACATAGGGGCTCAATGATGGAAGACCCGGTTTAGTAATATCTGTACAGCTTGGTGAATTTGCTGATTCTAGTAACAACCTTGCACTGTGCATAGAGCCTGCTGATAAAATCACATTTTTAGCTTCGTATATTATCTGCTGCGGTGCATCAACTTTATTTTCATCAATTTTGTTAACAATAATGCGATAAGAAACCTCGTCAGTGACTGGATCAACCTGTTGGTTGATACTTGTCACTTCGCTTAAGCATTCAATATCTAACATATTTGTGGCTTTGGCTTGAGCTAAGTAGTTTCTATCTAAGCTATTTTTTATACCGTACAAGATTTTTTCTTTGCCCTGCTCTACTTCTGAATAGCTATTCATGCCGTACCACATTTCACCAATGGTCGCCGATGGTAGTACTTTGCAAGAAATTTCGTTTGCTACTACAGACCAGTCCAGCGCTAGCGTACTAAACTTAGGGTCTATCGATGAAATACCGTAGTCGCATAGCACAGTCTCTTTTGACTGCAAATTATTTGCTTGACTCAGGAACACACGTGTAGAGAGGTAATCAGGAGCAGCTGCGATAGAGATCTGGTCTTGATTACGATGCTCCGCCAAATCAACCATAGTGGTTTGAACTATCTGATTTGGAATGTCACAGCTGTCAATATTTAAAAACGGCAATGTGGTATTCGTGCCATGACACTCACTCACCATTGTTGTTGGTGACATTATTTTCTCTACAGTATCGTAGTAGTTTGCTATCTGGTCGTAGTCTAGTAAGTTGTTCTCTGGGCAATCCGGATCTCTGAACGCTAGGTTGAACGCTTCACAAGATGGCTTCTGAAAAATAGTGTTATACACTTGAGATGTTCCACCAAGTCCAGCACCCACCCATACTGTCATGTTTTGTGCCTCAATCGTTTCCACCAACCCCGGGTATTTTGCAACTGGGCGCTTGGCAAACACACCATCATTAAAATTGAGTGGCTTGTCATTTAAACTTGGATCGCCAACAGGTGTACCAAATGGCTCTTCTGTTGCCATCCAAGCCGAGCGCTCATCAGGCTGACGATAATTACAAAATGGTGGAGTTGGGGTTTTCGCCGTCTTAGGTTGGTCATCGCGAGTTAAATTTCCCCACCAGTCTTTACCGCGTTCAAGTAATAAAACCGGTTTATTATCAGGCGTGCCTTTGGGATATTTCTGACAAAGCCTCAGTGCAGCAACACTACCTCCAAAGCCTGAACCTATAATGATAGTGTCGAACGTTGTCGGTTTACCGATTGAGTTTAAATTGCTCATTGTATTTTCCTTTTCAATAGTTAAGCGACATGGTCGCCAGCAGCATTTGAACGACTACAAGACAGAATGCTTTCTTTTATTGCATTACCAACAAATTCAATATCTTCCTGTGAGCACACAAGGGCAATACGGATGTAATTTTGGTAATCATTTACTGCATCAGCACTGATAGCAAGATAATGCCCCGGTAAGGCTTTGATACCAAAATGCTGGTATAAGTGCCCACAGATCTGCTCTGAAGGACAGCCTGTATCAAGCCAAAGATAAAACCCGCCTTGCGGTACTTGATAACTGGGTAGTGCTTCAAGGTACTGTGTTAACGCCGTGAATTTTTTGGAATAAGTTTGGCGATTTTTGCATACGTGCTCCTCATCAGACCATGCAGCCTGTGAAGCGCTTAGTTGAATAGAGGACAAAGAAACACCATGATAATTTCTATATGCCTGAAGTTTCTTTATTAACGTTTGATCTCCTGCCATAAAACCCGATCTTAACCCCGGTAATCCGGAGCGCTTTGACAAGCTGTGGACAGCGAGGCAATTGTCAAAGTGGATATTTCCCATCGCAACACAAGCTTCAAGTATTCCTGTCGGGGCATAAGGTTCAATATAAATCTCGCTGTAGCACTCATCAGCAACAAGGGTAAATTGGTGTTCCTTTGCAAGCTCAATCAACCTTATCCACTGTTTAAGTGAAAGCACCTCACCCGTTGGATTGTTTGGAGAGCAGACAAACATCAAGTCTATTTGCGACCAGTCAGTGAAAGTGTCCGATGCGTCTGCTGTCAGTTGATGAAGTTGCTTGTGCGTAATGCTTTTTACTCTTGCCCCTATATTTTCAGCGCTGGCTAAGTAAATCGGATAGCCTGGGTCTGGCATCGCAATTGTTACCTGCTCTCCTTGTTGCAGCTGCCGGTTAAAAAGCGCGATTGGTAGCATGAAGATCCCTTCCCTACTGCCAGCCAAAATAGCAATTTGCTCAGGCGAAATACTAAAATCACGACTACTGCCATATCTAGATTGCAGCCAACAGGAAATAGTAGTTTGCAACTCATATTGCAGCGATGCTCTGGGATACAACGCTAAATCACTATATCCCGCAGGGATTGTAGACAATACTTTTTCGTCAAGCGCTACATTAGGCTCACCAATACTTAAGTCTAGTTCCGGCTTATTTGGGGAGCTGCCGCTAAGAAGAGCGCTAAGTCTAGATTGTGGGTATAAACGTTCAGCAAAATGCATGCCTTTGCCTCCCTTACATCACAATCTCACGGTGGCTTTCTACTAAAGCATTCACCTTTTGTTTAGCTTCTGGAATGACTGGCTGGTCGCTTTGGACTATGTCACACATAAGCTGCGCCACTTCTGTACTGTCTTGCTCTGTAAAGCCAAGTCGAGTGATTTCTGCAGTACCGACCCGCATAAATCCATCACAAAAGATCCCATGAGCCTTCAGTTTATCTCTATACTGCAATCCCTGATCTTTATCCAAAAGAGGAAGTACCTGATGACAATACGTTGAGTGCGAGAAGTCTGAGTTGCGCTCTCCCCTAAGTACAATGCCATTACTAGAGAATACACGGGCAAAGCATCTGGCATTTTCCACGACTTGTTTAGCATATTGTTGCCACGGTACTTCATCTAGAGTAAGTCCCAAAGCAGCAATACGAGCCAAGTGTGGATTACAAACCATTGTCGGCCCATTTAAAGGCGTGAAGTTTGATACTAATTCAATCTTAAAATGTAACGACTCAGAGTTAGTGACTATGATCCCCCCCTGAGGACCTGGAAAAGTTTTATGTGTTGAGCCAAATAAGATGTCTGCACCTTCGTCTAGCGGATTTTGATATTGCCCACCAGCAATAAGTCCTAAACTATGTGAGCCATCGTAAGCAACAACACCACCATAACTATGAACAATTTCACTTATTTCTCGCACAGGCATTGGCACCATGAAGATCGATGCCCCAAGCACAACTAGCTTAGGTTGCTCTTTGAGTAATAGCTCAATACATGCCGCTCTATCCAACTGCCACTGCGCATCATCAAATACAAGCGGCAAAGAGTGACGATGAAAAACTTCATATTGGAAAGGATATCCGCCACCTGGAAAAAAAGGGGGAACCCGAGCCACCTTATCACCAGGCTCCGTCAATGCAAAAATAACCGCCATTAAACTATTACTACCTGAAGTTGGGGAAATATTTGCGAATTTGGCAGAAAAAACCGACTTAGTTTTCTCAATAGTAAGACGGGTTATCTCCTGCGAGATATCCGTACCTGCGTAGAAAGGAGCGGCATACCTTGATGCCAGATCATTTGATAACAGCTCAGATACTGGATCAGAGAGCCTATTTTCACTCACAATTAAATTAATAGCTTGGCGACGACACTGCTGGTGTGCATTAGCCAGTTCGATAATAGTATTCATCCTCATTCCCATTTAAAATTTAGAATACATAAATACTAGCTAACAAAGTGTTTAAAAGTTAATTACATGGTATTACACTACATTACGTTGCTCGCTACGCTCATGAAGAAAGCACAACAAAGCCATACTGGGTGATAGGAAGGGAAAAAGAAACTGATTAATTGACAATATGATAGTACGAAAGGGAGCTTAAACTATTGCATTTTTAACAAAAGTATTCACTCCGACACCGTAATGAAAAATATGCTACTGGATTTGGCTTTTTAATATTTTTGCCGGCTTGAAAAGGATTTTATTCTGACCTTCGATGGTAATTGTTTCCCCTGTTTGTGGGTTTCGCCCTTGCTTAGCTGGATGATAGCTCAATGAGAAGGTACCAAGGCCATTTATTTGCATCTGATCCCCTTCTGACAAACGCTTTTTAGTCACTTGCAAAATGACGCTCAACGCTGCTTGTGAATCTTTCTTTGTTAATCCACTTAACTTCGCCATTTTTGTAACTAAGTCGCTTTTATTCATGCAAATACCTCTGAACTATTCAATAAGCGGTGCAGGCTATGAGTTTCGTCGATGAAAGTCAATATTGATGTTCTAGTCGTAACTTGGTAAAACCTAAGCAATCAATTTAGTTAGGATCGCGAATGTCATTTTTAATTGAATATCTACCGCTTATTCTCTTTTTCACTGTCTATAAATTTGTTGACATTTTTTGGGCAACTGGGGTGTTAATCGTAGCCTCTCTTATTCAGGTTACGCATCAATATTTTACCAAAGGTGAAGTTGCTAAACGTCACTGGATTTTCCTAGCGATAGCCATCATTTTGGGCGGGATGACGATTTTATTCCACGACGAACAATTTATAAAGTGGAAGGCCACCATTGTGTACGCTATTTTGGGGAGCGCGTTGATAGTTTCTAAGTACCTGTTTAACAAAAACTTAGTAAAAACGGCGCTTGAAGGCGTATTGAGTTCTGTTGCAGAAAAAGAACAAAACCAAAACAAAATTACCCTACCAGAAAAGGACTGCGATCAACTAAACCTATTTTGGTCGGTGTTATTTTTCTTTATTGCTGCACTAAATATTTACGTGGCTTATAATTTTTCGCTCGACTTTTGGGTAAACTTTAAAGTTTTCGGACTTATTGGGTTAACCTTTGTCGCTTTGCTTTTCACGATGTTTAAAATCCAAAAGTATTTACCAGAAGACTAGTCTCCCGCAACACTCGGTTTCTTTCTAGCTGCTATAGTTATCATCAAACAGATAGCTATAGCTGCACTGCACTGCACTGTGCTGCAGCATACTTTTGGGGAAACCGCTGTGAATGCTAGCCAATATCGTTGGTGTGAACTTATATTTATCTTTTTTATCCTACCGATTATTGCATATCAATTCCGTGCCCACTTAAGCAATTGGCTGTTTCCTGCACTCATAATTTTAATGGCAGTTTGCACCCATTTGCTACTCACAGATCCCCACTTTAAACGCTTTAGACTTACTAGTTTAGGCCAATTCTCTACCGTAAAAAGGCGGCTCTTCACAACTTTCTTCGCTGGTGCAATGTTTTCAGCTATGCTGTATGGCCTAGTCAGTCAGGGCAACTGGTTTGTTTTACCATTGAACTCACCCGCAGACTGGCTGATGTTATTGATTGCCTACCCTATTCTTTCGGTATTGCCTCAAGAGCTTATTTTTCGGAGCTATTTTTTTCATCGCTATAAAAGAATTTTACCCAATAAGAACAACAGAGTGATACTAAGTGCGCTCGTATTTGCTTTAGCGCACTGTGTATACGACAACGTAATCGCAATTTTTTTATCATTCGTTGGAGGATTGCTTTTTGCTTATACATACGCGCACAGCCGTTCACTAGCCGTATGCGTATTAGAGCATAGTTTATGGGGGCTTTGGATGTTTACTATTGGGATTGGTCAATACTTGGATTCTGGAGTGAAGTTTTAGTAGGCGCTTAAATGACAGACGGAGCTTCGGATGGGAAGATTTTATTCTCACGTTGTGCATTAGAAGCACTAGTTAACACACTAGTGCTTCTAGCGTAAATTAAAAACCGAAGATACTCACTGCGAAGTACTTAGTTGCTACGGTATTGATAAAAATTGCCAGTAATATCACGGGAATAAATGTCTTCAAAGAGAAGTTAATATATTTCTCCGTAAAACTGCCAACATACCCTTCTGAGCCTTGTGCCAATTCCTCACTCAACCCAGATTGCTTCCATCGGTAAGTAACAAATAAACACACCATCAAGCCATTTAGTGGCAAAATCGTATCGTAAAATACGTCATATACTAAATCGAAGAAGCTCTTTTGGGCATCGCCGTAGCTTATAAATTGCGTTAGCCAATCTACCATACCAAAAGACATTGTAGATAAAACAGTCAGTAAACCTGTAGTCAATGCCAATACAATTAACGCTTTTTTGCGAGAAATATTCTTTTCTTCCATCAACGTTGCTGTTGGTACTTCTACAATAGAGACTAAGGAAGTGATAGCGGCAAAAAATACCAATAGGAAAAATATACCAGCAACAATCGATGCGCCAACATACCCAATATCCGACTGCAGGGCTAACAGCAGCTTAGGTAGATAATCAAAAATCATTGATACCGAAGAGTCTGATAATTTACTTGGATCTGTGTTCGGGTTAAAACTAAAAATTGCAGGCAACACCATTAATCCAGCGATGAAGGCTACCAATGAATCTGTTACCGCAACCATCTTAGAGCTGCCGACTATGTCATCTTTCTTAGAAATGTAAGAGGCATAAGTGATCAGAATGCCCATCCCTAGAGACAATGAGAAAAATGCTTGTGACAGCGCGCCATTTAATACGCTGGCATTCATTTTTTCAAAGTTAGGAACGATATAATAACGAACACCGGCCATTGCATTGTCGAGCGTTAGTACATAAGCCACTAACCCAAGTAACATAACAAATAATGCTGGCATAAGCAGTTTTGCCGCTTTTTCTATCCCTTCCTTTACCCCGCCAACCAGAATAAGATTAACTATCACGCCCACAACCAACATATAGATAAACACATTGGTGTCGTTGATAAATGTGCCAAAATAATCAGGTGATGCCAACACATCAAGATTACCCATCGCCGTCTGTGCTAAAAAGCCGAAAATCCAAACCGTGATTACCATATAGAATACGGCGATCATAAACGGCGTGAGCACGGCAAGAAAACCTGCTACTGACCATTTTTTGTCATGGTTTGACAAAAGTTTGTAAGCACCAAAAGGATCTTTTTGTGCTTTTCTACCCATTGCCATTTCTGCCATCATCACAGGCAAGCAAATAAACACCACAAACAGTGCATAGATTAGTAAAAACGCACCGCCACCATTTTTAGCCGCGGAGACTGGAAAGCCGACTAAGTTACCAATACCAACAGCAGAACCTGCTGCAGCAAGGATAAAGCCCAGTCGCGAGCTAAAATGCTCTCGGTTTGCACTCATTGCAATCAACCTTATTATTATTTTCTATAAATATCCGAAGGACTCTACCAGTCTAGTTGAGTGCTTTTCAAGTTTAAATGACCAATGAATGAAAAACTTTCTGTACATTTACTTTTGCACAACCCACGTTTTATCATAAGATTGATAATCGTCGCTCAAAAGCCGACAAAATACGCGAAAATAACAATAATAACCTAGAAACTTATCGGGAACTAATACTTATGCTCTACATGATTTATTCAACTGATGCTGAAGGCTCATTACAAAACCGCCTTGCAGCACGTCCAGCTCACCTTGCACGCCTTGAGATATTACAACAACAAGGACGATTATTCGCCGCAGGTCCTTTACCAGCTATAGATTCGGAAGACCCTGGTGAAGCTGGTTTTACCGGCTCTTTAGTCATCGCACAATTTGATAACTTAGAAGATGCGAAGCTTTGGGCAAGCGAAGATCCTTATATTGAAGCGGGTGTTTACACTCAAAGTATTGTCAAGCCCTACAAACGTGTTCTGCCATAATTGCTCATGTTCATTAAATTCAGCAAAGGTTAATTACAAAAGCACTAAATTTGTTTGAGATTTATGAAGTTTATAAACTTAGTATCTATGAAACTGTGGAGCTTAATATGCGATTGCAACTCACTCTATTAGCGTTAATTTTGGCGTTCTGTTCGAGTGTAGCAGACGCAAATGACCACAATGACAAGAATAAAAAAACAATTACGAAAAAAGAGGCTGTGTCTTTAGCGCTGGATAAATATGCGGGGCGAACACTTAAGATTTCGCAAGAAAGCCAGTTCTTTGTCGTGAGAATCCTCCAACCCGATGGTCGAATTGTTGATATAAAAGTAAACAAGAAGACAGGTGAAGTAAATAAGGACTAAGAATGCGTATTTTAGTAATTGAAGACGATATTCAGCTAGCAGAAAACCTGCGAAATGCATTAGAAAAAGAAAAATACAGCGTTGATTTATGTCACGACGGCGAATCTGGCTTGTTTCACCTCGAAGAATACCCACTAGACATGGCCGTCATTGATCTCGGCCTACCTAAACTTGATGGTATTGAAATCATTCGAAGAGCCAGAGCTAACGGAGTTAAAATACCAATTTTAATTTTAACAGCCCGAGATCGCTGGCAAGACAAAGTTGAAGGCTTAGATGCAGGTGCTGATGATTACCTGACTAAACCGTTTCATGTAGAGGAATTGATTGCGCGTTGTAATGCACTTATCAGGCGTAGCGCAGGTCAAGCAAATCCAGAAATTTGTATTGGTCCTATCAAAATTCATACACGCTCTCAGCAAGTTTGGGTAAATGACAATGAACTATCGCTGACCGCCTATGAATATAAAGTGTTGGAATACCTAATGGTTAATCCGCAAAAGGTTATCTCAAAGTCTGAACTCACCGAGCATATTTATGATCAAGACTTTGATTTGGACTCTAATGTTATCGAAGTATTCGTATTGCGACTGCGCAAAAAACTTGACCCAGATGGCACCCTTAATCCTGTAGAAACCTTAAGAGGACGTGGATATAGGTTTAAAAACCAGTGGTAAACAGTTCACAGATTTCACTTAAAATAAGGCAAGGTTTTATCCTTGTCTTTGTGCTAATTATAGCCCTACCAGCATTGTTTTTCTCTGTTGGCAGAGCCTATTACGCGTCTTTGGTAGACGCCACAGAAAAAACGCTGGAAGCGCACTTATACTCGCTGATATCTGAAGTTGAGTTTGTTTCAGATGGACTTGAAATGCCGCGTAGTATACTTGCACCAGAATTAAGTCGCCTCAACTCAGATACTTACGCTCTAGTTTATCAGGGACAATCTCTGGTTTGGTATTCTGAGTCGGCGGTTAACTTGTCAATATCACCTAACTTTTCAGATAACCAAGCTGGTGCCCCTGAATTTAAGCGAGTGGAATATGGTGGTGTTTTATTTTGGCAATTAAGTTTAACTGTCATTTTAGGTAACGCTGACCACTCTCAACAGGCAAGATTTGTTTTACTAAAAAAGAATGATGCACTCATGGCGCTCATGTCAGGGTTTAGAAACACCCTAGTAAACTGGATGTTGGTTATGGGCATTGTGATTGCGGGGTTGATGGCATTTGGATTCGTTTGGAATGCCCGCCCCTTACAAAGGCTAGACAAAGAAATCAAAGAAATTGAGGCCGGTGAAAGAGACAAAATAACCGGCTCTTATCCAGTTGAGTTACTCACCATCAAATCAGATCTGAATTTATTACTTGAGTCCCAAAAGCGACAAAAGGAACGGTATAGAGCCTCGTTAAGTGATCTAGCCCACGCATTAAAAACGCCATTGGCAGTCATAAAGTCAAGCCCATTAGCTACGGATGCAGATGCTCAAGAGCAGCTCGACAGAATAAATGTGATGATCGAACATCAATTAAAGCGTGCAGCAACTGGTGCATCAGACACATGGAAAAAGCAGACATCTGTAAAACCTGTACTAGACTCAATACTTAATGCGATGTCAAAAGTATACCATGACAAACATATTTCATTTTCATCACAATGCGACGAAAACGCAGCTTTTCTTGGTGATAAAACTGACCTTATGGAGATCTTGGGGAATATTATTGATAATGCGTGTAAAGCATGTGACAACTTGGTCGATATAAATATTAGTGCGCCAAAAAAGCGCCTACTGTTAATCGAAATTGAAGACGATGGCCCAGGGATCCCCGAGCATCGTCGCTCAGAATTACTGACACGAGGTACAAGATTAGATACCTATGAGGCGGGTCATGGCGTAGGCATGGCTATCGTTTCAGATTTAGTTAAATCTTATCAAGGACTGATGCAAATAGGCACGTCGAAGCATGGCGGCGCAAAGTTCATAATAGAGTTTAACAATGACAAAAATAACTAGCGGTATATTGATAGCTGGCTTTACACTATCAGTAATTGCAAATGAAGACATCACCTTGAAAGATTGCTCCAAACACGAGTCTAGTCACCCTGAGAAGGCAAAAAAGTTTCTAATGTGTTTGGATAGCAATATCAATTTACTAGAGCGCCATCGCCAAACGTGGATCACCAAGCTGTTGCTAGATACAAAAAAGTATCAAGCCGATACGGGAAACACGCAAATTTTGCCTATCATGGAACGCGCTTTACGCAATCATGAGGAATACATGGAAGACAGTTGTCGCTGGCGTTATCTGCTTGATATGCCCAATGCAACGCGTTCGGCAACGGCATACAAGCAATGTAAAATAACACTACTAAAAGCGCATATTTCAGAGCTTCAAAGTAGCAAAATACTAAAAGATAATGTCAACGCTAATTAATATTAGTAATGAGGTCATACTAGTTGATAATTTGGATAGCTTTTATCTCATTCTCTAAATAAAAGCTATCCAGATCCAATAGATGTTGGTATCACTCTTCTGGTTGTTCTGCGCTTAACAGGATTGCCAGCCATTTTCCTTCCTCGCTGGTTTCTAAGGCAATTTTTACAACCATAGTTAAAGGTACTGAAAGTAACATACCAACCGTACCAAGCAGCCACCCCCAAAAGATCAAAGATAAAAATACCACCAGCGTCGATAGGCCAAGACCTCTACCCATAAACCTAGGCTCAATCATATTTCCCATCAGCGTGTTGATACAGATATAGCCGATAGCGACTATACCGCTTACCAGCGGCCCTTGTGTGACTAACGCTAGCAGAACTGGTGGCAGTGCAGCAATAATTGACCCAATATTAGGGATATAATTCAACAAAAATGCAACTACTCCCCACAGTACAAAATAATCAACATCAAGTGCCCAAAGAAACGTCGCGGCAATTACGCCTGTAGCCAACGATACCGCAGTCTTAATTGCCAAATAACTGTTGATTGAGTCTAAGAAGCGGTCAATTTGTTGCATTTTCATTTCGGGATCATCTAACGCAAGATGTACTTTGTGTCCGATTGATGGCGCTTCAAAAAGCATGAAAACCACGATGAGCAGAATTAAGAAGCTATTTGCCATGACACCACCAAAACCAGTAAGCATATTGGTCGCAACATCAATTAACTGGTTTGGATCTAACATACTAATTAGCTGTTGCTTATCTAGCAAAATATTGTAGTTGGCAGCGGTAGTGACTAGCCAAACGAACTTATCTTGGAGTGTTTCTTTATAAGCTGGGAGCTGCTCAGAAAAGTCATTAACTGATTGCCCTACCAAGCCACCAATACTGGCACCAATCAACATAACTAAAGCTATAATCACAAGAATGGCAATACCTTTGGGCAATTTAAAACGCGCCAAAAATTTCAACATTGGATTGCAGATGATTGCGATAAAAGCAGCCAATATAAAGGGCACAACGATTTCAGAAGCTAGTTTAACACCTGCTAATACAATGAAAAGAGATGCTAAAACTATCAGTGTTTTATTGATTCCTGTAAGTGAAGACACCACTCACTCCTTTTGCTTTTTTCCTATTCTAAAACAAACCACCTATAATGAAAATGAGTGATCTAACTCCTTGCTAAAACGTAGGTTTGTAAGATAACAAAAAAGAGACCATATAATGAAAATATTAATAACTGGTGCTACAGGGTTAATTGGTAGCAAGCTATGTCAATTTTTAATCCATAAGCATAGTCTCATTGCGCTAACCCGCTCGCCAGTGAAAGCCGCTTCAGTGTTACCGCCTGGTACTCACTTTATCACCAGCCTAGATGAAGTAGATTTTAATGATATTGATGCTGTCATCAACTTAGCAGGAGAACCAATTGCTGACGGTCGTTGGACTAGACAAAGGAAGCAAGAGATTCGTGATAGCAGAATCAACATCACACGCGCAATCAGCTCAGCAATAAGTGCAGCAACCACCCCTCCGGCATTGCTTATTTCAGGCAGTGCTGTCGGAGTTTATGGGCGCCAACCTAGTGATGTAACAATAAAAGAAGACTTTACAGCACATTACGACGAATTCTCTCATCAGCTATGCCGCGACTGGGAAGATGCGGCGCTCACAGCGAAGTCTGAGCAAACTCGAGTATGTATTTTAAGAACTGGTATTGTACTGTCAAAAACAGGTGGTGCACTAGTCAAAATGCTACCGCCATTTAGACTAGGGCTAGGCGGTCCAATTGGCAAGGGAGAACAGGTAATGTCGTGGATCCACATCGACGATATGGTACAAGCTATTTTATTTATTCTCAAACACGATGAAATTGAGGGCATTGTGAATGCCACAGCACCCAATCCAGTATCAAATAAGCTGTTATCACAGGAACTTGCAAAAGCCTTGTCCCGTCCATGTATTTTTACAGTTCCCCCTATCGTACTTAAACTGGTTTACGGCGAGATGTCTGACTTATTGCTTTTTGGACAGCGTGTTGTACCACAAAAACTATTAGACACGGGTTACCGTTTTCGCCACGACAGTATCGACGAAGCGTTACGCTCTCTCAACTTATAAATTCCCCGCTGTCACCATCGCTATTTCGGGTAAATATAACTTTTCTCTGGCTAACACTTTGTCTAGATAGTGCTTTGTTTCATCATAAGGTAAGCCCGTGTCCAAAGCACTAAGTACATTTTCGGGTGACAGTGAGTTGATGATTTTGGACGCTTTAGTAATAGAGCGCGAGCCATCAGCATTAAATACTCTAGCCACATTACCTGCGCCGGTGTTGTACGCTGCAATCATACAGTACTTTCGACTTAAAGGATCTTGTATTTTGCTAAGATAGCGTTTGTCCAAAATATTCAAATAAGCAGCACCTGCTTCAATATTGTTGTCGGTAACATACAAATATGGTGCAGACATCGGCTCATCACGATTGTAAAGCATACGGTTAACATCCACTCCCGCACTGGTAGGCACTATCTGCATCAACCCAAATGCTGGAATATGTGATTTTGCCATGGGGTTAAAGTGACTTTCAGTGTGCATTACAGCCAAAATGATACTCGGTGCAATATCAAAGCGCTGTGCTTGTGAATTCACTTGAGTCAAGTAACGCTGAGCCCTGCTTCTAGCATCAACTTTCTTTGGCAATTGGAGCACAACCTCAGAAACAACAGTCGTCTGTTTTTGTTCAGTTGTGCCTGTTTTAGTTGCCGCTTTTACTAGCTTTTTTAGGCGTTTTTGCTTGAGTTGCTCTAATTTTTCCTGTTGTTCTCGACGTTGCTTCTCGGCGACTTTATCATTTTCACCATCTAAAATAGCTTGATCTGTTTGTCGCTCAATATAACGTTGTTGTTGCTCAAATTGGCTATCTATTTGATTCTTAGCTGCAATTAAAGCTTGCGCTCTGGAAGCATTATCAATTTGGCGCTGTTGTGTTTTGGTTTTTGTAAAATCAGGTGCATTTTGGGTATTAAACACTTCAATGACAGCACGATCGTTTGCAATAAACTCTTTATATAGCGTGCGTAACTGTTCCTCAGTGACCTTCTTATCCGCAGCGTGCTTTACACTAACGACCAATTTATTGGCAGCAAAATCCACCACCATTCTTGATGATAAGTCGTCACTGTAAGAAACAAAGGTTGCTTGGTCTGAAACGGTAATATCACCCCATTGCTGGATCACCTGATCACGGAATGAGTCGAACTCCTCAAAATGTTCGGTAACATAGTCAGAAAATGCCGTTAACTGTTGGCGCTTATATTGTTCAAACTCACTCAGCTCTTGATCTGAGGGGGTAGACGTTTGCCAACGCGCCATTTTCTCTGAGAGCTCTTCAAATAACTGAGCTTGACTTGCTACTGCACTTGGGATCGCACTCAAAGCGACAACTAAAAACGAACACACTGATTTACGCACAACAACCCTCCTTAAAAAAATTAAAGCGTGATAATCACGCTTTAATTTGTCAATCTAGCAATTTCCTTCTCAAGGTCTTTCTCAGCTTTGTAAGCTTTAAACTCTTGATATAAAAACTTTTCATCTTGCGGGTCTACACTACGTTTACTTTCTTTAATTAAATCTTTAAAAAGCGCTTTAGTCAGTTCAGGTGATAGTGTAGTAAGCGCACAAAAGTAATCTTTACCGGAAATATCAATAACATCTGCCTTTACAATTCGAGAGCCATTTAAGGTTTGCTTTGTTAATTGCTTCGAAACCGAGCTAAAAGTTGCTCCGACGGTAACGTCTTCATTTGCGTCTGTGCGGTTTGAAAAAGTTTTGTCTAATCCCTCTACTCGGGTTTCAATTTGCTGCGCCAGCGCCAGACGCGCGTTAGCAACCGCCATTTTTTGATCAATTGAAATATTTCCAGAGTATTTCACACAGTCAGCTGCGGCAATACCATCTTCAATGGTCGGATTAAGAACCCATTCTGGAATATTGACTCGTGGACTGGAAGCTGCGTCATCTTTACTTGAACTACAAGCCGATAAGATCCCTATCACGGCCACTGATAAAAGTAGTTGTTTTGCTTTCATATTGGGTTCCTTAATTGCCCTGATTACAGAGTAAAACGTATCAAAAAAATAACTGCTTAACAGTAATAAATTGTAAAAACGATTTTTAACAATTTAGCACTTTCAATTCAGTTTTTTACTATTTAATTTATTGTTATATGATTGAACTCAGACAACACTGCCATTATAAGTAGAAGTATGCAAGGAATGCGATTCCAAAACACGTTTTTTCAATTATTCTTCAAGTTACTCTTCTTAGTCAGCTTTTTAATACTTGCTGGCTGTAACCTCACGCCAAGTGCGAATAAGTTGGCAATTGAATATGCTGAACAAGGTGATTTTATCACAGCCCAAAAGCACATAGATAACGCCTATAAAGGCTCTTCACGAGACGAGTTACTTTATTATCTAGAGTCAGGTATGTTATCGCATCTACAACAAGATTATATGCAAAGTAATCAGTTTTTAGAAAATGCTAAAAGTATCATTGAAGCTGCATACACTGTCAGCATCAGTGATGAGTTATTTTCCGCATTTACTGGAGCCAGCTACAAAAAATATACCGGTAAAGTATATCACCGTCCTATGATCCACACGATCATGGCTCTAAATTATGCCGCTTTGGCAAGCAAATCCGCAGCAAACAGCACGGCGTTATATGACTCAGCATTAACAGAGATGCGACAACTAGATCTATATTTGGAGCAGTTAAAAAGGAACACTGGAGGTTATGGTGGCAACCAGACGAGCCTTGGTAATGTGGAAAAAATACTGAAAGCTATTTTTGGTCAGCCTTTTTTAAAGGAAGATCTAGAGTATAAAGATGATGCGTTTGCCCAGTATTTAAGTGGGATATTATACGAACAACAAGGGGAATTAGACAGCGCAAGGATACAATACGAACGAGCTGCAAAAGCATACAAAAACGGCTTTAGTAAACAATATCAATTAGGAGGACATGCACAAAAGCAAGCTCAAAAAGACTTAACTAGAGTCGTCGCAGAGCAACCGACTGATTATTTTACCTTAGTACAAAGCCTGGGAGTTTCCCCACAAAGAAAAGAGTTTAATCTGTATTTGAGCGTTGATGAAAGTGCACAAGCGATTGTTATCACTCCTATTTATCTAGGCACTCGTGAAGAGCGCCAAGCTCAATTTGCTTGGTTTAATTTGATGTTCTCTGACACTAGCCTCTTTGACCTCATTCAGAATTATGCCACCGGAGACTTTGGAGACGTCATTCTCGGGTCGGTGACAAAAAGATTACCTTTGGGCGAATCACTCTGGCAAAAAGCAGTAAATGAGGGAATTATTGATGCGTTAAAATATGGCAGTAGAATTTCCGTCACGTATTTACAACCCCACAAAAATAATATTGAACAAGTTACCCTTTTTGCCAACGGACAAAAAATTACAGAATTACACCCCTTTTATTCGGTAAACTTACTCACATTGTATGACGCCTTGAGTAATGCCAATATGGAAATCTATACAGCAATCTCCCGAGAGATATTAAAAGCAGTCACAGCAAACAAAGCGATTAATCAATTTGCATCACCGCAGCCAACACTACTTGCGGGATTGGCGCAATTAACAGCATCAGTAACCAATGCAGTGACGGCTTCGGCTGATATTAGACAATGGCAGTCTCTACCAGCTGAAATCAGAGTGGCTCGTGTTAAGCTACCCCAACATACTCGCGAGTTGACATTGCAAACAACACTGCGCAGTGGCAGAGTTATCAACCAAAATATTCAAATTAATTCAAAAACTCAAACAATTAGTCATGTGCGCACATTTACCGGTATTACGGCTGCTGCCACACCAAACTATTTATCCTCATTAACTAACATGGACTGAAGATATGAAGCCAAAATTTGCTGTAAAACTCGTTGTACCAATGCTCATCGTCTCATCTGCGGCGTTGACAGGTTGCTCTTCGACACCAAAAGTCAGCCGAATTGATACAAATGAAGAAATTGCACTTTCTGATAAGTGGAATGGCAAAGACTCACAATTAGTCGCTGAAGCGATGGTTAGTGATATGCTTGGCTTTCCATGGGTGCGCGAGCACCGTGCCAAAGAGGGAAGCAGACCTGCAATCATTATTCAATCCGTTCGTAACAAGTCACATCAGCATATCGCTGTCGACACTTTCTTAAATGACTTGAAACGCGCAATTTTACGAAGTGGACAAGCAGACTTTGTTGCTAACCGTGACATACGAGGTGAGATCCGAGAAGAGCGCCGAGACCAAGAGCTAAATTCCAGCCTAGAAACTCGTAACGAAATGGGACAAGAGCAAGGTGCTGACTATGCGTTATCTGGCACTATTAACTCATTTGTTGATGAGCAAGGTGGTAGCCGCGTTACCTTCTATCAAGTCGATCTTCGACTAATTGACATGACGACAAACCGTGAGGTGTGGAATGGACAGAAGAAAATTCAAAAACTTCAAGAGAGAAGCGGGTATGGCTTCTAAACGTTTCGTTTTACCTTTGTGTATCGCCTTAAGCTTGTCTGCTTGTCAGTCAACTAAAGAAGCGATTGCAAAAGAACAAACACAACCGATATGGACAACACAGCAGCCAACTTCTGAGTATTTGACCTATGGCGTTGGCTCAGCAAGCCATATTGCAAACCGCACAGAGGCACAGCTTGCAGCTCAAGAATCTGCGAGGCTTGCGATTGCAAAGCAGCTCAATGTCGAGATTGAAGGTATAACACAAGTAACACAAAGCCAATCTAATGGGGATTTTTCTTACCAAGTTGATGAAGTACTGTACTCTCAAGTACCGAGTATCAAGTTACAAGGCGTAAAAATCGAAGAGGAGTTTTATTCCCGGCAAAATAATACTGCTTATGCCCTAGCCTCGTTCAACAAAGTTGAGTCAAGGATGCATACGGAGTTAGATATTCATCAACTTGATGAAGACATTGTCAAGGCAAACATTTCTGGGCTCACTAACTCAGAAAAATTAAAAGACGCAATGGCAATTAAGCGCTTGATTGCCAAACGCCGAAAAGCTAACGATTATCACCGTCAACTCGGAGGCGGTTCTATTGCTACACCACAGTCCGTAAAAGACAAAGATAAAATATTGAACGATTTTCTTCAGTCTCTCACATTCAGTATTTCATCCAAATTATGGGGGCTTGAAAACATCCGTAACCAGCTTGCTGAAAGTTTGACTAAACAAGGGCTAACAGTGGTCGGTGACAGTCAAGTAGCAGACTTTCAAATTGACTTTAGTGTCGATTTTCAAGATGTTAAGAGAAATAACACTTACTATGTTTTTGCTAATTCGAGCTTGATATTATTGGAAAACAGCAAAGAAAAAGCACATGTTTCTACACAGATCAAAGCTGCTTCCAGTTTTGAGAATATGGCAAAAGCAAATGCTGAAGAAAAATCAGCGAAGATGCTCAGCAAGAAGCTCACAATGCTAATTATTGACAGTAAAATCTAGCTGATACCTATAAACAATAGGGCTCCAAACAGGAGCCCTATTATGAAATCTAAGACTGTATATTAGAACGATTTTACAACCTTAACACTGCCATCGGCCGCTCCCGAAGACACAAAACCAATTAAATTAGGGTTGCTCGCAACTAATTTAATCACTTCAGCATCATCAGCGGCTTCTTTTGGAGGTGTCCCCTTACCAGTAAATACAAGCTTCGACCAATAGGCTTTTAACTGACTAGAAGATTTATTCAGTACTTTTTCATTAAATTCATCCGTTACACTTGAGCCATCAACTTGGGTAATTGGCAGTGCTTTAGAGCCATCTGAAAAAGACTTCGCTTTGCCGATAAAGATTTGTTTAATTTCACTCTCATCAAGGGCGGAGTTATTCGCTGGGTTAACAATCACGTCAACAGCCAAGGTGCTATATGAACTACAAAGTAGCGCAAGTAAAAATAGTTTTTTCATGACGCTCTCCTTAAAATACCATATCGATACCGATGGTGATGGCTTTACTATCACCAGCGACTGCAAGCCCAACGGAGTTGTCTTCAACTTCGTCATATTGAATTTTAAATGCTGCAGCAGAATGGAAATCCCAGCGGATCCCAACAGAAGTAGTCTCGTGACTTTCTGCATCATCCCCTTCTCCTTCAAAATCAGCGTAAGATACAAAAGGAGTAACACTATCGAAGCGATAACCTAGTGTTAGCATCTTAGTATCGAGATCACCGTCTAAATCGAGTCTATTTAATTCTGACAGGATGAAAAAATTGCCCCAATCTGCGTTAACCGCTAACCCGTAGAACTTACCATCACGCTCATCACTGCCATTCCACAGTACCGGCTCTCCAGCGCGATAGCGTTTATTGGTATAGCGCATATGCGTAAGACGAACCTCAAGCCAGTCATTACTGGTTTGGATCACTCCCCCCAAAATATCTTTCCAGATTTCTCTGGTGGGCTCTTGAAAGAAAAACTCACTAAGCAGTTTGTTGTCATCGTCATCTTCTTTACCAGCGTAGATGTTGCCACTCAATGACCAATCACCAATACTGCCATTATAAAGCATATTCACACCGTTATAGTTGAATATTTGCCATGTGTAGTTGTCGGCAGGTGCACGCATCCACACATACGCATAGCCAACATCATAGAAGTCTGAGTAGTAAAAAAGTGGTAAGCGCTTCTTACCAGCTTGGAAAGTCCAATTGTCATTTATCTCGTATGACAAATATGCCCATTCAAACTTAGCATCAAAGTCGTCAGCTCCTCGAGCAACAATTTGTCCTGTCACACTCAAGCCTTCCGTGAGATCTGTACTAAATTGCAGCCCCATCAGTGTCTCAGGTTCAAACGAAACATCCTCATCATACACACTGACGATAGGGTAATCTGCGAGAAAGATTGGATCGTTTATTCCGAATTGTGGAACACCGCTGCCACTGAGCACTTTGCCCGCATTGATACTTGCAAATCCAGAAAAGTTTACCTCCGCATGACCTGCAAAGCAGGCAAGGCAAAGGGTACAGCCTAAAGCTAATTTTGTCTTCATTGTGAGTCATCCCAATTGCTTGTTCTACAAGTACTACAATGCAAGTATAGTTAAAATTAAAAAAATGCTAGCAAAAGCAGCAAATTGATAGTTCTTTTTGCAAAAAAAGGGATAAAACAGGAACAAAAAAGGCAGCTTTCGCTGCCCTTTCTAAAACTTAAGACTCATCGTTGTAATAGCGCTCAATTTGATCTTTTAAGTTTGGTGGTACACCTTTAATCGTTAGTGTATCGCTCGCAGCATCATAGATAACGCGCTCGCCCAAATGTTTACGCTCAAAACCTACACTCACTCCACCACCAAGCCCTGAAAACTTGACCATGCTCGTTACTGTCTTTTTATCTACAGGGAAACTCTCTTCCAACTCATAGCCTTGTTCTTTATAAAAGTCTTCAAACTTGACGTCTGCCGACTTAGACAAAGTTTGTGACAAGGTGTTGACATCAGCATCCTCACCCGTCGTGACACAGTCGTTGCAATAATCAAAGACTTCTTTGCGAATATCATCCTTTTCGGACTTTTCGTATTGTTGCGCTGATAAGTAATCTTCTACAGCGTGCAGCATAGTTTGGGATTGTTGCTTAGGATCGATCCCCTCTTCACAGCCAAGAAAATCAAGGAAAAAATCTGCGACCTTACGACCTGCCCTACCCTTTATAAACGAAATATAACGATTTTCTTCCGCTGCGGTATCCCAAGCATCTAAATCAACTCTTGCAGCCAACTGCATACGCGAAATATCTAAATGCTTTGCTGCTGATAAATCTAGATCAGAGGTGATTGTGTAGTGCTCTTTGATATTTATTAGTGCAATCATAATAAAATTGCTGGCAACATACTGATAATGACAAAACACTAAATATCCTGTTTCGTGAAAAGCATATTTATTAAGCTCTTCTTTGAGAACATTGGTGGCCTCTTGAGTTAAGTGCCAAAAATTAAGCTCGTTATTTCTGTAGCTTTGCATAGCAGACGCAACGACACTATTTTTTTCGCCACTAAAAGCACAAAAACCTTTGCCCGGTTTGCCGTTGTAAGCATGATGTAATTGTTCAATGAAAACATTTACTTTATCATTGATTTGCATTTCATCTTCACGGAGATGTATCTCGGTATCTTCGTCCTGTTTGTCTACATAGTGAACAACTAGTTTTTTTACCTCAACGCTCATCTTTGTTTTTCACGCCTCTAATGTTAAAATGTAAAAATTATTGCTTTTATAAATTGAACCAACTGATGCCTATCCAATCAAAGTATTCCAATAAACAAGTAGAAGAAATTGTTGACCAATTAATTAATGTATTAAGCTCGCAAAACGCACCAGTTGATCTTAGCTTGATGTGTTTAGGTAATTCTATCACGCACATTATAAAAGAGCATGTTCCAGAGAATAAGAGACAATCTGTTGCTGAAAATTTTGCTAAAGCGCTTACTCAATCAGTAAAGTAACGGAATGAACCTTACACCGCACAGCCCTTTTTCATCGAAAGCAAGTCAATTATTAAGCTGGGGACATTGGTTTACCTTTGCAAATATTGGCTTGGTTTTGCTGATAAGCTCAGTTTATTTATTCGCTGACAAAGCACCAAGTACGTTTGTCGGCTGGTTTTATATGCTGATCACGTGGATAAGCCACACCAGCTTTATCACCTTTTGTGCGTTTGTATTAACCATTTTCCCGCTGAGCCTAGTTTTTCCTTATCCACGACATATAAGGGGGATGGCCGCATTTATTGCCACGTTAGGCATTGTCGTGTTAACCATTGACGCATTTGTATACTTGCAGCTGGGGTATCATATCAACCCCTCGTCATTACCAGACATATTTGTGCTCTTATGGGAAACACTCGTTGGCTCTTCAACATTCAGCCTCATTATTGCATTTTTAATTTTGGCCTTGATACTTACCTTTGAGTTACTGGCAGGTAATTATGCCTGGCGACATTTGGCTGAGTTAAAATCATATACCTTCCCACGCTACGCAACCGGTACAATTGTAACTTGCTTTGCGCTGAGCCATAGCCTTCACATTTGGGCTGATGCCAACGCGTTTTTTGATATAACGAAGCAAGATAACGTGCTGCCGCTATCTTACCCGACAACAGCAAAAAGCTTACTTGCAAGGCATGACCTGTTGGATATAGAAAGGTATGAAGAAGCTCACGCTTTAAATGTTGGCAGCGCGCATTCCAAATATAGCGCACCAATCATCGCTGCTGAGTGTCAACCCAACACTCAACAAACAATGACTATCTATGCGTATAATGACGCTCAGTCATATCAGCAAATAGCATCAAATACGCTGCAAAGCGATAATCATAGCATCTTTGAATTAGACTCAGTGCTTAGAGCCGGAAACTCTAGCGACGCCTTATTTAGTCTTATTTATGGACTTCCAAGCTACTACAAAGAGTCCATTTTAGTACAACAACAAGTTCCTATTTGGTCGTTAAATAACAACTTATTGAGTGTAAAGTCTAGTGGTGAATTTACGTTCATCCCAACAAAAGCTGAAGCTAAGCTCGCCATAGTTGAAGCTAACAGCAAGACACCTATTGATTTAAGTAAACCGTTTATCGCACTCGACTTGAGCACGCATCGCTCAACCATCCTAACTAGTTCGGCGTTTACGAACATTAACTTGTACGCGAAAGTAAGTGGGCTTATGCAACCTCATGATATTACCTACACCGCTATAAGCTCAGTATTTGGCTGTGCTCCTTTGGCACAACAAGGAATGCTTGGCTCTAATGTTAAAACGCGCAGTCATGCAGAGGGCGTTAACTTTACTCAAGGTGTGCTCGTAGCCTTCAAAAAAGATAAAATTACATTAGTGGATCAAGATGGTAACTTTAAACAAATGTCAGCAAAAGAAGGCTTTGTATTAAATGGCAACTTAGATATCCCTTTTTTAATTCAAAGTATCAAGACATTAAAAAAATTCACGACACCAGAAGCGCAATGATCTTGAAGTAATGCTGTCGTCATCTATGGTTAAATTATCTTTTAAACCGCAGGGATGCCGTATGAAATCGCTTATCAAGGTTATATTACTATTTCTGCCCTTATTCGGACGCGCAGAAACCGTAAAATACTTTAAATGTACAACTAGCAAAGGCGCTGTTTTCAGCCAGTTTCCCTGCTCAGTTGACGCTACACAACATACCATAACAACAACTGATCCCAAAGCCACTGTGCCCTCTGAGCAACATTATAAAGCGCTTAATAATATTGAACGCGCACAAATCATAAAAAGAACAAAACATGCTCTTCGAGCAAAAAACCACGAAAGAGCAATTTTAAATAGAAAACGAGACACAGCTGTTAGAGAGGAGCAAGAAAAACTAACAAAATTGATGAGTGAAGATAGACGTAAGGAGCGAGTCCGGCAAGTCACCAAGAAAATCAAAGCCATTAATAAGTCACATGCCAAGGCATTAAAAAACCTAGAGAAAGAAATTTCAAAATTAGAAAAGCGATTAAAGAGCTACGAAGACTAACTAATGTTGTAACTTCGTTAAATTAACTTTGGCCAAAACTGGTATTACCAGATGACTTTTTATACATTCCCTTGTAAAGTGAAGCTATCTCACAATGCGTATTTATGAGGGATGTATATGCAAGCACAGCAATTGGCTGAGCAGATTTTGTCCGGCTTTCAAAATCACTATCAAGCTTTCGTAAAAATCACTAAATTGGCGCCTTTTGCGTTTGCTAAGCAAAACTGGGGGGAAATAGAGAGAATTAGTAAAGCAAGGATCAGTCAATACGACAGTAAAGTCGATGAAACCGCACACAAACTCATGCAGCTTTATCGCTCAACTCAGCTCAACGAAACACTGTGGTACCAAGTAAAACAAGCCTATCTCGAACGCTTAACTTTTCATCCTCAGCCTGAACTTGCTGAAACCTTCTATAACTCTGTTTTTTGTAGATTATTCCATCGTCGCTATTACAACAGTGATTTTATTTTTGTCGAAACCCAGCTCGCAAATGCAACCTCCCTTCCCGTTGAAGCCGAGTATCGTAGTTATTTTCCTGTTGTGAATGGATTGAAACCAACGATAAAGAAAATGATTGAGCAAATAGACTTTCACTGTGAATTTGAAGATTTGGATCGTGACATTCGATTACTCGTAAAAGCATTTTTGAAACAAGCGCCTAATACCCATCATCAAGCACACCTGATGCGCTTTGACATCCTAAATGCGCCTTTTTATCGTAATAAAGGAGCTTATATCGTAGGAAGAGTAGTCTCTAAATCTGGAGTACAGCCGTTTATCATCTCCATTTTACATACTGAAAATGGCAAACTATTGATAGATGCTTTACTAACAAACAGTTCACAGATGCGAGTTATTTTTGGCTTCGCACGCGCTTATTTTCTAGTAGAAACACATGCCCCCTCTGCACTGGTTAAATTCTTAAATCAGCTAATGCCAAATAAAACAAAGGCTGAACTTTACAACGCAATTGGCTTTCACAAGCAAGGTAAAACCGAATTTTACCGAGAGTTTTTACAACACCTAGACAATTCTGAAGAGTTATTTGAAGTAGCAGCGGGTACACCTGGTATGGTGATGATGGTTTTCACACTCCCCAGCTTCCCTTACGTATTTAAGGTGATCAGAGATAAGTTTCCTGAAAGTAAGCCCTTTACCAAAGATACTGTACTGCAGCGTTACCAGTTGGTAAAACGTCATGATAGAGTGGGTCGGATGGCTGATACCATCGAGTATTCTGACGTTGTTATACCAGTTGCACGATTTTCACCACAGCTCTACCAATTGCTGTTAACATCAATCTCTAATAGCATCAGGGTCGAAGGTGAGAACTTGGTAATCACGCACCTATATATCGAGCGTCGCATTACACCACTCAACCTGTTTGTGCAGCAAGCTGATGATTCAACCTGTGAGCAAGTCATTAAAGATTACGGTAATGCACTCAAAGAAATGCTGGCCGTTAATATCTTTCCTGGCGATATGCTGTTAAAAAACTTCGGCGTCAGTAAACATCACAGGGTAATTTTTTATGATTATGATGAAGTACAGTACTTAACCGAGATGAATTTTCGAGCATTACCCAAACAGGGCATTGAAACCATGTACGACTCTGGGGATATTTCTAGCGCCCCTCAGGATGTCTTTCCAGAACAACTGTGTACATTTGTTCTGACAAATCCTAAACTAAGAGAAATGTTTCTGAACCATCACCCTGATTTGGCTGAGGTCGTATTTTGGCAACAAGCGCAACGTGATATACGTGAAAAAGCCGTAAAGCATATTTACCCTTACCCACAAAAAAATCGCTTCCTACAAATGGCCAAAAAAGAAAAATAACATAAAGGAATCCCTGAGTGAACATTAGTAAAATTGATCTTAACTTGCTGGTTTATCTCGATACACTACTTCGAGAATGTAATGTGACGCGTGCAGCAAACCAACTTAGCATTACACAGCCAGCTATGAGTAATGGTTTAAAACGCCTCAGAAACCTTTTTAATGACCCAATTTTAGTTCGCACCAGTGAAGGAATGGTTCCAACTGAGCGCGCTTTAGAGCTACAGCCTGTTATCCGTGGTATCTTAATGACGTTGGAAGAAACGCTAGCACCTAACAGAGAGTTTGAAGCGGCTAGCAGCAATCGCGTATTTCGCATTATGGCGAGCGACTATGCTGCAAGCACGCTTGCCCCTAAACTACTCAATAAGCTTCATGAAGAGGCGCCAGACACTACACTAGACATCCTCACACCCAGTGACGTTACCTTCCATGACGTTGAAAATGGGAAAGTTGATATGGCAATTAATCGCTTTGAAAACCTCCCACAGTCGTTTCATCATAAACGAATTTGGAAAGATAGCTTTTGCTGCCTTGTAAAATCTGATAATCCAATTATTGCTAACTTTACTTTGGATGCGTATCTTAAGTCACGTCATATTTGGGTAAGTAAAACTGGGTTTGGCGTTGGTGTTGGGATGGATCCTGCTGACGTACAAAAGCTTGGGTGGGTTGATGAAGCTCTTGCCCATTTTGGCAAGCACCGAAACATTGCAACCTTTACTCGTAATTATCACGTCGCGATACATCTTGCTAAAGAACAAAACTTAGTTGCTACTTTGCCTTCAAAAGCAGCCAACATATATCGTGATGATCCAACTTTATCGGTCTTGGAGCCGCCCTTTCCTATCCCACCATTTGAGCTAGATATGATTTGGAGTCCACTACTACATCGTGATGCCAGCCATATATGGTTGCGACAAAAAATCGCTGAAGTAGCACAATCATTGATATGATACCAATTAGCCTTTTTGATACTCGCTCAATTTGAGAGAGTATCAATGTAACGCTAACTGCGTTAAAAATCTCTTATTTAGAACAACTAAATAGCAAAACTTTTGCCTTGTCTGCATGGCGGTAGGCACCTCGGCATTAGTACGACGCTTTAGCGATGTTATCAACAAGGTTTTTCGACTCAAAATAGATCTTTTAATTAAAATAATTGGTATGACCTAAAAAATATCGTCGGACAAGGTCATTTAACTATGATCCCATACATTCCATGCTGGTATCACAAGCGAATTGAACTATCCTTTTATTTATATAGATAAAAGGTGTGATACAGCATGGCAAAATTCTCTTACCGGGCAACAATTGATAATAAAGAGAAGCTAATCCACGCAGCCGCCTATGGTGAATGTGTTGAAGTAAATATTATCAATATGTACAAAAACCTGGGTTTGGCACTAAAATCCAACAAACTAAACTGTTTGGTAATTGATGTATCACAATTACATATTACTTATGATTATCCGAGCGTGTTGAATGTACTTCAAAAACTCAATCAAGTTGTTGATAATATAGCACTCGCTAGAGTTATCTCTCCTACTGATACCAAAAGTGGGCTCATCGAGGCGTTTGCCGAAAAGCATGGGCTTACTATTAAAAACTTTGAAAATTACAACGACGCGATTACATGGCTTCAAACACTCAATCGCGCCTAATAACTCTCTTAATTATACCGTTCAACTAGACATTGCTAGCAAATCACATGGAAGAGTTAGCAACAAAAAGTGCTAACTCATTATTTATTAACGGCTATTTTGCTTGTTTAAAATATAATTTTGTACCGCTTTATTGTGCTCTGCTAGTGTTTTTGAGAAATAGTGACCGCCATTTCCAGTAGCCACAAAATAAAGATAGTCCGTCTTTTGAGGATGTAATGCTGCATGTATTGAAGCTTCCGATGGCATAGCGATTGGCGTCGGTGGTAAGCCATCAATACGGTAGGTGTTGTAGGGCGTCTTTTGCCGAATATCCTTACGTTTAATATCGCCATCAAACCCCTCACCAATACCGTAAATAATGGTGGGATCAGTCTGTAGACGCATACCCTTTTTTAATCGATTGATAAATACCGATGCAACTTTCTTTCTCTCTTCGTGCAAACCAGTTTCTTTTTCAATAATTGAGGCTAAGATCAACGCTTCGTAAGGCGTTTTTAACGGCAAGTCACTCGCTCTATTTTGCCATTCATGTTGTAGTACAGCTTGCATTTTATCACGCGCTCGTTTTAGTAACCCCAAAGCAGAATCAAAACCATGATAGTAATATGTGTCGGGGTAGAGCCATCCCTCAACGGAGCCATAGTCCAGCATTAGTTGGCTGCTCAAATTATCGATGTCTTGATTTAAGTAAGGCGCATCACTAAGCTTTTTCTCAACTTCCCAGATTGGCGTGCCTTCAATAATAGTAAAGCTAAAACGATGTTGTTCACCGCGACTCACTTTAGCCACAGCCTCAAGTACCGTTAACCCTTTTAGCGCATACACTCCTGACTGTAACGCAAACAGCTTTGGTATTAATTTGCTATACAGCTGGTAAGGTAAACAATGAGACAACGCACCATTTTTCTGCCATTGGTGGCATAACTGGGTAAAGGTTTGTCCCGGCTTTATCTCTACAAACTTATCCGAAATGTTGAGCCGTTCAAATTTGACTTGATTTACTTTTTCTAAGAACCACCACGACCCCATTAAAATCGCAAATATTAGAATACACAACCACTTTTTCATTAAGAACTCATCCCTAAGATCTGTTTTTTTAGCGTCAACAAATACTCTATGTCAAAACACTGCTGCTCAAACCTTATTATCGGCACAAGCTCAATCAAGCTGTTACAGATAAATATACCATCTGCTAATTGCAAGAACTCAAGGTCTATATCAGCCACAGTAATATCAACTTGGCTTTCAAGAGATGTCAGAAATACACCTTTAATACCTGAATTTGCGAGATTTGGCGTGTACACTCGGTTGTTTTTAATTACGATAATATTTGCCGCAGACGATTCGATAACGCTGCCATTGATGTCAGTAACGATGACATCATCACATTCCAGCGTTTGCGCATCTTGTTTAATCAACACTTGCTCTAATCGATTTAACGTTTTGAGGCCTGCTAATAAAGGTTGAATCCCCAACTGAACTCGGCTTAGCACGGTCTCGATACCATGTTGCTGCCATTTACTGTAATTCTCTGGAAATGGTAGCACTTGGATGCTAAAACTGGGCGTGGGTGATTGTGGAGCTTGATAGCCTCGGCCACCACATCCTCGTGTAATGAGAATTTTTAATACGGCCTTTGTTTCACCTTTTATTCGCTCATAAACCAAGCGCTCAAGTGCTTCGAGGTTCAGCTCAGGAAAATCTAAACGCTGCTGACATTGCACTAACCTCTTTACATGAAGTGGCCACAGCTCAATACGACCATTGCAGACTAAAGCTGTGGTGAAAAAACCATCACCATATGCTAACCCCCTGTCATTATTAAAAAAAAGCTGCTGATTCTCCAATTTTCGTGCCCTTTCACAAAACCAAATACGCAAACATAAAAAAGCTCGGCAACGCCGAGCTTTTTTATCATAACCTTTTTTGTATTCAGTTACTAAGGTTCATCTATACCTTTTTAAAAAGCAATGAACCATTTGTACCGCCGAAACCAAATGAGTTACATAATGTATATTCTAACTTTGCATCACGCGCTGTGTGAGGCACATAATCTAGATCACATCCTTCCTCTGGATTATCTAAATTAATGGTTGGCGTTACCTTCTGGTCTTGCAACGCTAGGATCGAAATAATTGACTCTACAGAGCCAGCTGCTCCTAGCAAGTGACCCATCATTGATTTAGACGAGCTAACCATGACATCTTTTGCAGCCGACCCAAACACAGATTTCACCGCATGTGTTTCTGCTATATCGCCTGCTGGGGTAGATGTGCCATGCGCATTAATATAGCCAACCTGTGATGCGTTTACTCCCGCGTCATTTAGTGCATTGACCATCGCTTGAGCAGCCCCGGCACCGTCTTCAGGTGGCGACGTCATATGATAAGCATCACCACTCATGCCAAAGCCAACTAACTCAGCATAAATTTTAGCTCCACGTGCTTTAGCGTGCTCATACTCTTCAAGCACTATTACGCCAGCTCCATCGGCAAGCACAAATCCATCACGATCTTTGTCCCAAGGACGAGACGCACCTTGAGGATCGTCATTGCGTGTAGACAATGCCCGTGCTGCACTAAAACCACCCATTCCAATTGGAGTCGATGCTTTTTCAGCTCCACCTGCAACCATCGCATCAGCATCACCGTACGCAATCATACGTGCCGCATGGCCAATATTGTGAAGACCTGTAGTACATGCTGTCACAATAGAAATATTAGGGCCTCTCAGTCCATGCATGATAGACAAGTGACCAGAAATCATATTGATGATAGTTGAAGGTACATAAAACGGAGACAGCTTACGTGGGCCACTATTTAATAGTTTCTTGTGGTTTTCTTCGATCAACGTTAACCCGCCGATCCCCGAACCAATTGCCACACCAACTCTGGCTGCATTTTCATCGTTCACTTCAAGCCCTGAATCTTTTAGTGCTTGAACGCCGGCAGCGATGCCATACTGGATGAAGACATCCATTTTTTTAGCATCTTTAGGGGAAATATATTCAGTGACATCAAAGTCGTTCACTAAACCTGCAAACTTAGTTCCGAAACCTTCTGTGTCAAAATGCGTGATATTGCGAATGCCACTACGGCCTTCTAATAAGCCCTGCCAGGTAGATTCAACATCATTACCCAGCGGCGTCAACATACCTAAGCCAGTTACTACGACTCGACGTTTAGCCACGGTGTCCTCCAAAAAGGGATTATTATAGTAAAGGGGGGTCTAGAAAGAGTTAGGGCAGCGAGTGCTGCCCTAATAGAAAAGCTAGTTACTCAGCGTGAGCAGTAACGTAGTCGATCGCTGCTTGAACAGTAGTAATTTTCTCTGCTTCTTCATCAGGGATCTCAGTATCAAACTCTTCTTCTAGCGCCATTACAAGCTCAACTGTGTCTAGAGAGTCAGCACCTAAATCGTCAACAAAAGACGCTTCAGATTTTACTTCTTCTTCTTTAACACCTAGTTGTTCTACAATAATTTTCTTTACGCGTTCTTGGATGTCGCTCATTCTTCTTTCCTTTATTTAAACGCTACTGCGTTAATTTTCAGATTGCGGCGCAGTTTACGACGCATCATTCTGGGATTCAAGGATTGACCCGTACTTTTTTTTCTGGTCAAACCTGTTACAAAGCTTTAAATCTTTTTATCGCCTATTTTCACGACGATTTCAAGTAAGTTGTCGACAAGATCACAAAAAATTCAATTAATTTGTGATCTTAGCTCGTTAAACCATGTACATTGCACCATTGACGTGCAATGTTTCTCCAGAGACATAAGCTGCTGCGTCTGATGCTAAATAAACGACAGCTGCGGCAATTTCGTCAGGCTGCCCTAAACGACCCGCTGGAACATTTGCTAGGGTCGCTGCCTTTTGCTCATCAGTTAGCTCATCTGTCATGTCTGTTTGGATAAAACCAGGCGCTACAGTATTTACTGTAATACCGCGAGATGCAACCTCACGCGCTAATGATTTCGTAAAACCAATTACGCCGGCTTTTGCTGCAGCATAGTTGGCTTGACCTGCATTCCCCATCGTACCCACAACTGACCCGATGTTAATGATGCGGCCGTTTTTCTTCTTCATCATTGGGCGAAGTACTGCTTTTGATAAGCGGAAAATAGATGACAAGTTAGTGTCGATAATATCATCCCACTCTTGATCTTTCATTCGCATCAACAAGTTATCGCGGGTGATACCAGCATTATTTACTAATACATCAATATCGCCCAAATCTTCTTTAATTGCTGATAAAGTTGCTGCGATTGAGTCGGCATCTGTCACGTTCAGCGCATAACCTTTACCGTTATCACCTAAGTATTCAGAGATGCGCTCGGCACCAGACTCGCTAGTTGCGGTACCTGCAACTTTTGCGCCTTGGGCAATCAAAGCATTAGCGATTGCTTTACCAATACCTCGGCTTGCACCTGTAACCAGTACTACCTTACCTTCTAAAGAAAATAAATTACTCATAATGTTCTCGTTCTTATTTTGTGGCTTCAATTGAGGCCAAATCATTTACCGATGCGCACGATACTGAACGATCTATACGCTTCACTAAGCCTGTGATCACTTTGCCTGGGCCAAACTCAAATGCCGTAGTAATACCCTCTTTAGCAACTTTTTGAACCGTCTCAGTCCATCTCACCGGACTATAAAGCTGGCGGATCAGCGCCTCTTTTATCGCTGCTGCATCTTTTTCGACTGTAACATCGACGTTGTTGATCACAGCAAATTTAGGTTCAGAGAATGTTAGCGACGCTAAGTCTTTTGCTAATTTATCAGCAGCCGGTTTCATTAATGCACAATGAGATGGTACGCTGACTGCAAGCGGTAACGCTCGTTTGGCTCCGGCTTCTTTACATGCTTCAGATGCGCGATTAACTGCTTCAACGTGACCCGCAATAACTACTTGCCCTGGGGAGTTATAGTTTACCGGTGAAACAACGTCACCCAGTGCAGATTCAACACAAACTTGAGCAATCACGTCATCATCCAAACCAATAATTGCAGCCATAGAACCAGTACCTGCTGGAACAGCTTCCTGCATGTATAAACCACGCTTTTCCACTAATTTTACGGCATCAGTAAGAGGTAAAACATCTGCACACACTAACGCAGAATATTCACCTAAACTATGGCCAGCTAGTGTTAACTCAGCGTCAATACCTTGGTCTTGCCAAGCTCTAAAAATAGCAACGCTTGCAGTTAATAACGCAGGCTGAGTACGGTGAGTTTGATTTAATTCTTCCTCAGGGCCGTTTAATACTAACTCAGCTAAATCATAGCCTAGTGCTTCTGAGGCCTCAGCGAAGGTTGCTTTAACTGTGTCAGAAGATGTAAGTAACTCGGACAACATACCCACGCTTTGCGAGCCTTGGCCGGGGAAAAATAATGCGATTTTTTGTGACATACTGTGCTCTTATCTTCTCTATTATCGCCACGTCCTCATGTCACTGCATAGCGTTAAGAATGAGAACCTGACGGTTGCTTTTCTGTGTCGACTTGTTCAAATACCGCTTGGATCTTCTCAGGGATCTTACGCTGAACTTCTTGTGCAGCTTCTTCAATTGCGGCCAAAAATGCCTTATTGGTAGCATTTCCGTGACTTTTCACAACAATACCGCGCAATCCTACCAGACTTGCACCGTTATACTGGTCGGGGTTCACCCTTTTGTACAATTTTTTTATAACGGGTCGGAGTAAAAATGCCAACGCTTTATAAAAAAAGTGCTTTTTTAACGCTTTACTAAACTTGTGCATAATAAGTTTGGCTATGCCTTCACATGTTTTTAGCGCGACATTGCCCACAAAGCCCTCACAGACAATCACATCAGCCTTGCCTGAAAACATATCACTACCTTCACAATAGCCTTGGTAGTTAATAACAGAAGAGGATTTCATTAATTTTGCAGCTTGCTTAATACCATCGTGACCTTTAATTTCCTCAGAGCCAATATTAAGTAAGCATACTTTTGGTTCTGCAATATTGAGTGCCTGGCCTGCCACCACTGATCCCATAATGCCAAATTGATACAAGGTCTCTGGATCGCAATGCACATTTGCCCCCAAGTCTAATAAGTAGACAGGGTGTTTTTTTTCAGTAGGAACTGCAGAGATAAGTGCTGGACGCTTTATACCTGGTAGCATTTTCAAAACATAGTGCGCCATAAAAAACAATGCACCTGTATTACCAGAACTGACACAAGCTTGTGCTTCACCAGATTTAACTAAATCTAATGCTACTCTCATGGAGGAATGTTTTTTATTTCGAAGTGCCGAAGCAGGTTCACAGCTATTTGTGACGACTTCTTTACAGTGCCTAATGGTCAACCTGGGGTGGTCAAGCATACTAGCTTTAGCGAGTGCAGATTCGATAACCTGTTGATTACCGCATAAAATGAGGTTTAAATTCGGGTGCTTAAGAACGGCAGCGATAGCTGCAGGGATAGATGAACGGGGGCCGTAATCGCCCCCCATCATATCTAACGCAATGGTTAGATCGGTCAGCATAAAGCAATCTCTTAGTTAGAAATTACTTTAACGCCTTTGTAGTAACCGTCAGCAGTCACGTGGTGACGACGATGAGTCTCGCCAGAAACCTGATCTACAGTTAGAGCTGGTCCACTGATCGCATCGTGTGAACGACGCATACCACGACGTGCGCGTGACTTCTTGCTTTTTTGTACCGCCATTAGCCTTCTCCTAAGAATCTTTCTTAAGTTGTTTCAAAATATCAAATGGATTTGGTTTGCTATCTTCTGCTTCAATTTCACCAAAGCTCTTTGGCTCATCAGAATAAGAGCATTGCGCTTCATCATGCATAGGTACTATCGGTATAGCGAGTAATAGCTCGTCTTCGACTAGTTGTCTAAGATTAACTTCACCCTCTTCGTCAAGTTCCAATACATCATAACGCTCGGGAAGATCATCCGACTCTGCACCTAATCCGACTGGCGAATACGCAAAGTCTTGTTCCAAATCCAACCCTAATTCATCATTACAACGCTGACACACAAGTGTAAGATGCGCTTGGACTTTGCCTTGCACAACCACCAGACCTTGTTCGTCGATGTTGAAATGAATATCTACCGCTATTTCACTACTTTGATCTTGCACAACTTGCTGCAATCGAGAAAGTTCTTCGAGCGTTACAACACCGTCATAAGATGCTCGACGTTGCGCTGCTCTGCATGGATCAAGAGTGATGGGAATTTTCACCTTTTGCATAGGGGCTGCATCATATAGATAGTTACTGTGTTAGTCAAAGTAAAAATACACTTTCCCTTTGTTTTTCGCGTTATTGCACTTTATCCTGTAGGCAATGTTATCACAGAGATAAAAATTCCATGAAAACGCCTCTTATTCTAGCTTCTAGTTCGCCATTTAGGCAGTCAATTTTGAAAAAATTAATGCTGCCTTTTATGTCATTTTCTCCAGATATAGACGAGCGCGCGCGCGAAGATGAATCGGCAGAGCAACTAGTTGCTCGACTGAGTGAATTAAAAGCCCAAGCATCTATTAAAAAGTATCAAAAAGGTATTGTCATTGGTTCGGACCAAGTTGCACTCTTTGACGGTGAGATCCTTGGAAAACCTCATAACAAGGAAAACGCGGTGAAGCAACTAAGCTTGTTTAGCAATAATCGCGTAACGTTTTTGACCGGTTTGACGGTTTTTGACATTCAAAGCGGTAAAACACTTACTAACGTAGTGCCATTTCACGTTTATTTTCGAAAACTGACTCAAATGCAGATCAACAACTACTGTGATGCAGAAGCCCCCTATAACTGTGCAGGAAGTTTTAAAAGTGAAGGCCTAGGGATCTGCCTGTTTGACAAGCTAGAAGGGGAAGATCCAAATACGCTTATCGGTCTTCCACTCATTCAATTAACTAAAATGCTATTGGAGTTTGGCGTCGATGTGTTAGCTGAACAATCAAGCCAGTAATATTTGCGAGAGGTCTTGGTAGTTATCACAAATATGGCACGCTGATGTTTGCGATAACTGCTCTTTGGAAGCCACGCCCAGAGTCATTCCAATCGCATCAATACCGGCGTTCTTGGCAAGTTCCATATCAATGATTGAATCTCCAATCATAACGCTCTGTTGGGCGTCGACCCCGAGCTCTGCTAAAATTTGCAGCAACATATCAGGATGGGGTTTAGATTCAGCCTCGCATGCAGTCCTTGTTGTAACAAAATACTCAGTTAGGCCATATTGCGCCATCAACCTATCCAGCCCCGTCCTGCTTTTCCCTGTGGCCACCGCGATTTTCACACCTCTATCTCGAAGCTGGTTTAATAATGACTCAACTCCAGCAAAAATAGGTGACGGCGTCTCATCTTCATTTGAATAACTATATTTATACGCTTGGACTAATGAATCTACCTGTTCATGATGCTGAGGAAATAGTACCTGCATGGCCTTAGGTAGCGACAAACCAATAATACTTTTTGCCATTTCATCGCTCACGGGCGCAATACCACATGATTTTGCCGCCAAATGAATTGTATTGACAATTTTTGGTACTGAGTCCATCACCGTACCATCCCAATCAAAAATTACACACTTATAGCGCATGCTATTTCCTTAGTTTTTGTAAACATGACTCCAGTGCAGCATCCAAAGGCGCTTCAACATGATGCGTGGTTTCTGTTTTAGGGTGTATAAACCTAAGCTCTTTGGCATGTAAAAATAGTCGGCTCAAACCAATATCGCGCATCTGTGCATCAAACACTTGATCACCGTACTTATCATCACATGCAATTGGATGGCCTTTACACTGTGTATGGACGCGAATTTGATGCGTTCTACCTGTCACAGGAGAGGCTTGAACTAAGCTTGCTGATTCAAACCGTTCTATAACTCTAAATCGTGTATGTGATGCCTTGCCCTGCTCGTGATCAACGCGCACCACACGCTCACCTGATTTTAGGGTGTTTTTACGAAGTGGCTCAGTCACGTTTTTATGCTTTGCATCCCATTGCCCAGCAACTAATGCCAAGTAATTCTTCTCCATGGTTTTTTCTCTTAATTGCTCATGGAGACCTTTTAGTACCGCGCGACGTTTGGAAATCAACAAACAACCTGATGTATCTCTATCCAAGCGATGAACCAGTTCTAAGCTTTGTTCTTGTGGTCTTAATGCTCGAAGTGCTTCAATTAAGCCATAACTCAGTCCACTACCACCATGCACAGCCATACCGGCTGGCTTATTTATAACAATCAGATACTTATCTTCATATAGAATCGCATCTTCAAGGTTTGCCACTTTATCAAGATTCTTAGGTACAAATTCTGTTTTTTCTGCAACACGTACAGGTGGGATGCGGATCTCATCGTTCATCCGCAGCTTATAAACCGGCTTTACCCGCTTTTTATTAACACGCACTTCCCCTTTGCGAAGGATCTTGTATACGGCGCTCTTTGGCACCCCTTTCAAATGCGTAACTAAAAAGTTATCAATCCTTTGACCTTCTTGGTCTTCGGTCACGGTAACAAAGCTAACTTTTAATGCGGGTTTTTCTGACATTGCCTAATCACTGATTTGAGTAATAATTTAGTTGCTATCTCGACGTTATTAGTGGGATAATCAGCCCGCAAATTTTTGCGAGGTGCTTTTTATCGCAAAAACAATCGTGATGCACATCTTGGATGGCAGATCATACAGATTAGAGCTAATATTTCCAAAGCTTTTATCGAGCATCTAAGATAAACACGTGCGAACAGTCAATGCGAAGCGCGTAATATTTCGTTTAATGACTGGACACGAAAAAAACCAAAAAGCAAGAAATTAAAATTTGTCTGATACGCTGACCACCGTTGCAATAATACCCGTGCATAGCAGGCCGCAACTCGTGAATGTCGCAAAGTAATTGAGTCAAAAGATGGCGATGACCAAACTTGTCAAACCAAGTATGACTAGCCCGTGCATGACCACTTAGCGACACCAATAAATGTGAAGAAGCGAACAGTTAATCAGTGATTTTACCCTGATTTAAAGCGGAAACTGTGAATATACTCCTTTTCCCCAGTCGTGAGACTGCATCATTAAACCGGAGTATCCAAGGCGTAACATGCTGTCGCTGGAAAACGTATTAGGCGCTGTAAATAAATTGAGTAGAGAATTACAATATGAAACGTATGCTGATCAATGCAACGCAGCAAGAAGAAATGCGCGTAGCACTGGTTGACGGCCAGCGTCTGTATGATTTAGATATAGAAAGCCCTGGTCACGAACAGAAAAAAGCGAACATTTACAAGGGTAAAATTACCCGTATCGAACCTTCCCTAGAAGCCGCATTTGTTGATTATGGCGCTGAGCGTCACGGATTCCTCCCTTTAAAAGAAATTGCGAAAACTTACTTCCCTGACGGTTACACATTCAATGGTCGTCCAAATATCAAAGATGTGATCCGCGAAGGCCAAGAAGTTATCGTTCAAGTTGATAAAGAAGAGCGTGGCCAAAAAGGTGCAGCCTTAACCACCTTTATCAGCGTAGCTGGTAGCTACTTGGTGCTAATGCCAAATAACCCAAGAGCCGGCGGTATTTCACGTCGTATAGAGGGTGATGAACGTATCGAGCTAAAAGAAGCCTTGAGCCGATTGAACGTACCAAAAGGTATGGGACTAATTGTTCGTACCGCAGGGGTTGGAAAGTCGTTTGAAGAACTAGAATACGACTTGAAAGCGCTTTTAGTGCACTGGGAAGCTATTCAGAATGCAGCAGACAGCGGTAAGGCACCTTTCTTAATTCACCAAGAAAGTAACGTGATCTTCCGTGCAATCCGAGACTATCTACGTCGCGATATCGGTGAAATTCTAATTGACAAGCCTCGCGTTTTTGAGGAAGCAAAAGCCCACATAGAGCGTTTTCGTCCTGACTTTATCAATCGTGTGAAGCTATATCAAAACGATGTGCCTCTATTTACGCACTATCAAATTGAGAGTCAAATTGAGTCAGCTTTCCAGCGAGAGGTACGTTTACCTTCTGGTGGCTCAATTGTGATAGACCCTACCGAAGCACTAACTTCTATCGACATCAACTCGTCAAAAGCGACGAAAGGTGGCGACATTGAAGAAACGGCACTGAACACCAACTTAGAAGCCGCTGATGAAATTGCTCGTCAATTACGCTTGCGAGATCTTGGTGGCTTAATTGTTATCGATTTCATCGACATGACGCCTCCACGCCATCAGCGTGAAGTAGAAAATCGTTTGAAAGAAGCGGTGCGCACGGATCGCGCTCGCGTGCAAATAGGCAAGATTTCTCGTTTTGGTCTGTTAGAAATGTCACGCCAGCGTTTACGTCCATCACTTGGTGAAGCGAGCCAACACACTTGCCCTCGCTGTGATGGTCAAGGTACTATTCGCTCAAACGAATCGATTGCTCTATCTATCCTGCGTCTTATTGAGGAAGAAGCAATCAAAGACAACACAGCACAGGTAAATGCACAAGTGCCTGTTGCTGTTGGTGCGTATCTGCTAAATGAAAAGCGCCGCTCTGTCCAACGCATCGAAAAGCGCCACGAGTGTCATGTTGTTATTATTCCAAATCAGCACATGGAAACACCTCACTATGAAGTAGTTCGACTTCGTAAAGATGAAACGACCGAAGCTGCAAGCTACGAGCAGATCATTACGCCCGAGCCTGAGGTTATTGAAGTTGCAAAACCACAGGCAAACGTAAAAGAAGAGCCTGTACTCAAAGGTGTTGTGATGCCTGATGCACCGGCTCCAGCTCCAACTCAAGCTGAAAAACCACAAGCACGCAAGCCTGAAGCCAAACCTACTCAGGACAGCGCCGGTTTGTTCGCAAAGATTGGCCAGTGGATTAAAAATCTCTTTGCTGGTGACAGCCAAGAAGAAACAAAGCCAAGTGAAGAAAAGCCAGCTCGTGACACGAACAATCGCGATAATCGTCGTCGTAATAATAACCGTCGTCGCAACAATAATCGTCGTCGTAATGAACCGCAGAAAGAAACTGCTGTTGAAGCGAAAGATGAAAACACCAGCAACGAGCAACGAGGTGATAATCGTAAGCGCCGTCGCCCTAATAACAGAAAGCGTCAAGATCAAGACAAGACCAACCGTTCAAGTAAGTCAGCCGTTGATGAATCGGTAAATGAAACAGCGAACACTGAAACACAGGTCAAAGAAGCGAAAGTTAAACCTCGTAGACAAAGACGTAATCTGCGTAAGAAAGTGCGTGTACAGGATACAAACGCAGAGCAGAGCAATGTAGCAGAGCCAACTCCAACTGAAGAAGTAAAAGTTGAAGTCAAGCCATTGGAACAGCCTGAAAAAGCAGTATCTGAGCAAAAGCCTGAGCCGAAGCAGAGACACAAAAAGTCCAAGCCTACGGTACAAAAAACAGAAAAACATGAAGCTGTCGTGAGCGAAAGCGCTACGCCTGAAAAATACGAGACTGCCAAAGAGACACAGCCAGAAATTGATACCACAGTTTCTGCTGACGAAGTTATCAAGGTAAATGACACAGAGGCGCCAACACCGCAACTTGCTGAAGAAAATGATGATGAGAACAAAGAAGGTCGTACACGTTCTAGACGTTCACCTCGTCATTTGAGAGCAGCAGGCCAACGTCGCCGCCGTCCTGATACACCAGAAAAAGGTCAGTCAGCAGCTTTCATCCCAGTTGCCGATCAAGCCGCCGCTGAATATGAGGCTGAGCTAAAAGCGAAGTCAGTTGAAGAAGTGGTACCGCAAGCAGAAGCAGCGCCTGAAACCGCTGAAGAAGTTGCACCGCAAACTGAAGCAGCGCCTGAAACCGCTGAAGAAGTGACACCGCAAACTGAAGCAGCGCCTGAAACCGCTGAAGAAGTGGCACCACAAGCAGAAGCAGCACCTGAAACCGCTGAAAAAGTGGCACCGCAAACTGAAGCAGCACCTGAAACCACTGAAGAAGTGACACCGCAAGCAAAAACAGCGCCTGAAACCGCTGAAGAAGTGACACCGCAAGCAAAAGCAGCGCCTGAAACCGCTGAAGAAGTTGCACCGCAAACTGAAGCTGCAGCGCCTGAAACCGCTCAGGAAGTTACACCGCAAACTGAAGCTGCAGCGCCTGAAACCGCTGAGGAAGTTGCACCGCAAACTGAAGCTGCTGCGCCTGAAACCGCTGAGGAAGTTGCACCGCAGGTGGAAGCAGCATCTGAAACGGTTGAAGAAGTTGCACCACAAGCAGAAATAGCATCTGAAACGGTTAAAGAAACCCCACCGCATAATGCGAATGGTGATACGACCTATAGCCGTATTCGCTTTAACCAAACCGCCGCAGCGCCAATGACCAAGGCTCAAGGTGTGAATGACGACGTCATTGCACAGATACCACCGGCAATGCCACATGAGCTTCGTGAAGTAGTTGCAAATAGTGGCCTAGGTGTTGGCTCCAAGTCACCGATGGGTAAAGCGAGTGCCGAAATGGCCTCGCCAGCTCAGGTTGATTAAGTAAAAAATAAAAAAGCCAGTCTATGTAGACTGGCTTTTTTGTATCTAATACCAATTATCTTAATTAAGTGGTCTATTTTGAGGCGAGAAGGCAAAAATTTTTATTTAGTTGTTCTGAATAAGAAGTTTTTAACGCAGTTAGTGTCAGGTTTACTCCTTCGAATTGAGCTCGTATTAAGACTGATTGGTATAATGCTACTGAACATGGAAATGGTAGTACCAGTCCTTCATAGCACTGCATATCATTTATCAGTAGAATGCCGTCAATTCTTTGATCGTTATAGTCAAAAGTATGATCACATTTAAGAGATTTAAACACGCATCTTTCAAAGGTGACCTATTCGGTGGTGTTACCACCGCTATTATATCTTTACCTCTGGCACTTGCCTTTGGGGTAGCCTCCGGTGCTGGTGCAGAAGCCGGCATGTGGGGCGCTATTCTTGTTGGGTTATTTGCCGCATTATTTGGAGGCTCAACTTCACTAATTTCTGAGCCTACCGGTCCTATGACCGTCATTATGACAGCGGTACTGACCGCGATGATGAGCAAGTACCCAGAAAATGGCCTTGCGATGGGCTTCACTGTGGTGATGATGGCCGGTGCCTTCCAAGTACTACTTGGCACACTAAAGCTAGGTAAATACGTTACGCTAATGCCATACAGTGTGATCTCAGGTTTCATGTCTGGGATTGGCGTTATTCTCATTATCCTCCAGCTCGCCCCGTTACTTGGCCACCAAGCTCCGGCAGGTGGCGTAATCGGCACCTTATCAAATATCCCAAATTTATTGATGGATCTGCATTTCTCTGAGCTATTTTTGGGTGTCATTACTCTGGCTATTTTATTCAAAATGCCAAGCAAGTGGCGACAGTATGTCCCAGCTCAATTGGTTGCCCTAGTAGCGGTAACACTGCTCTCTGTCATTATCTTTGATACCGATAGTATCCGCCGGATTGGTGAAATACCAAGTGGGCTACCTAGCCTTGTATTTCCTGTTTTAACACCTGAATTATTCGTTGAAATGCTTATCGATGCGCTGGTGCTTGGCACCTTAGGCTGTATTGACACTCTGCTTACGGCTGTGATTGCCGATAGTTTGACAAGAACAGAACATGACTCAGATAAAGAACTGAGAGGCCAAGGTATAGCTAACATTATTGCCGGTTTATTTGGCGCACTTCCTGGTGCAGGCGCAACAATGGGAACCGTCGTTAATATTCAGGTTGGGGCTCGCTCTCCAATAGCAGGCATATTTCGAGCGCTCATTTTAATGGCCGTGGTATTTATCGCAGGCGGGTTAACAGAGCCTATCCCGATGGCTGTACTTGCGGGTATTGCTGTGTATGTTGGCTTTAACATTCTTGATTGGAGCTTTATACAGCGCGCTCATAAGCTGAGTATGAGTCAAATGGCAATTATGTATGGTGTAATGCTACTGACTGTGTTTGTAGACCTTATCGTTGCTGTAGGGCTTGGTGTTTTTATTTCTAACGTTATGGTAATTGAGCGCTTGAGTCGCGTGCAGGCAAACCACGTGAAAGCAATAAGCGATAGTGATAGTGATGAAGACGTACCTCTGACGAAAAAAGAAAGTGAGTTATTGGATCAAGCCAACGGTAAACTACTGTTCTTTTATCTATCTGGACCAATGATTTTCAGTGTTTCAAAAGCAATCGCAAGACAACACCGTAAAATAAGTGAGTACAATGCAATGGTGTTAGATTTAAGCGACGTTGCTATGATAGATGTCACCGTCGGCTTGGCTATTGAGAATGCGATTACAGACGCATTAGACGCACAGTGCCGAGTCTTTATTTACTCTCCAAACACCGAAACTACTGACAAGCTAAAACGTTTGAATATTCATGAGCGTTTAGGGGACAGTGCGTTTTGTGCTAGCCGCGAAATCGCATTGAGCCAAGCGATAGAAACAATGGCTACGGCTGACTAAAGCATTCGCTTAGATGGTCTAATAACAAACGTAAACTAGTTGCTACAAATTGTCTGGGCGGATATAACGCCCAGACTCCCTCTTCCTCGGGCTTAAAATTGGTCAAGACTTCTGTCAACTCGCCTTTATCGAGCGCTGGTTTAACGTAATAGTGTGGTAGTTGCACTAAACCCAACCCCTGCTTTGCAGCTTCCACCAGTCCCCAGCCACTATTACAACGAAGCGAACCACCGACTTTAATCTGCCTAGTCCTGCCATGCTCAACAAAACGCCACTCACTACTATTACCAATTAAGCAGTTGTGATCCAAAAGCTCATCCAAGGTGTGCGGCTGACCCCGTTGATTCAAATAGCTGTTTGCACCACACACCATGGTACTACGTGTCGTTAAGCGTTTTGCTCTTAGCGAAGAATCCTGTAATTTCCCAAGTCGAATCGCCAAATCAAATCCCTTATCAAGTAAGTCGACTTGGTTATTGGTAAGGTGCATTTCTACTTCCACTTTGGGATATAAACGCATAAATTCAACTACTGCTGGCATAACATAAGACTCACCATACATAACTGGTGCAGTGAGCTTTAACTTTCCCGTCGGCTGTCTGTCACGCTGTCTTATCGCCGCTGTCGCATCATCTAATCCATGCTGTAAATGTTTTGCATGAGATAGAAAAACCTCTCCTTCTTGGGTCAAGGCAAGCTTTCTTGTGGTACGCATTAATAGCTGTACGTTTAATCTTTGCTCAAGCATTTTTACGCGACGACTCACCTGCGCGACTGACGTATTCAGCTGTATTGCCGCTGCACTGAATGAGCCATAACTTGCTACGGCAACAAATTCATCAATACCAACCCACCTATCCATTATTACACTCACGTAAAAGTCTTTATTATTTTTATAGATTATCAAAAATTATAAAGCCGTTATACTTTTCATCATGTTTTAAAGAAAGGAAAACACTATGTCTGAATTTATTAAATCTAAAGCCGCTATAGCGTGGGGCCCGGGCCAACCTCTTAGCATTGAAGAAGTGGATGTAATGCCACCGAAAAAAGGCGAAGTCTTAGTAAAAATCACTGCAACGGGCGTATGTCATACCGATGCTTTCACTTTGTCTGGCGACGATCCAGAAGGCGTATTCCCAGCCATCTTAGGTCATGAAGGCGCAGGTATCGTTGAGGCGGTTGGTGAAGGCGTTACCAGCGTTGCCGTTGGCGACCACGTGATCCCATTGTACACACCAGAGTGTGGCGAATGTAAGTTCTGTAAATCTGGTAAAACGAACCTTTGTCAGCAGATCCGTGAAACCCAAGGTAAAGGCTTAATGCCAGATGGCACAACTCGCTTTTATAAAGACGGTAAACCCATTTACCATTACATGGGCACGTCAACCTTTTCTGAGTACACGGTATTACCAGAGATCTCTTTGGCTAAAGTAAATAAGGAAGCGCCTCTTGAAGAGATCTGCTTGCTTGGCTGTGGTGTTACTACGGGAATGGGTGCAGTAATGAATACTGCTAAAGTGCAAAAAGGCGATACCGTCGCTATTTTTGGCCTTGGTGGTATCGGCTTATCCGCTATCATTGGCGCAACGATGGCTGGTGCGAGTCGTATTATTGGCGTTGATATCAATGAAGACAAATTCGAGCTTGCGAAAAAACTTGGTGCTACCGATCTTATCAACCCTAAGAATTTTGATAAGCCAATCCAAGAAGTTATCGTTGAAATGACGGATGGCGGAGTAGATTTCTCATTTGAATGTATCGGTAATGTCGATGTCATGAGAAGTGCACTTGAGTGCTGCCACAAAGGCTGGGGTGAGTCTGTGATCATCGGCGTTGCAGGTGCAGGACAAGAAATATCGACACGTCCTTTCCAACTAGTCACAGGCAGAGTATGGCGTGGTAGCGCTTTTGGTGGTGTAAAAGGCCGCTCGGAGCTTCCTGAGATTGTCGAGCGCTACATGGACGGTGAGTTCAAGCTCAATGACTTTATCACTCACACTATGAAGCTTGAAGACATAAACGAAGCCTTTGATTTAATGCACGAAGGCAAGAGTATTCGGTCAGTGATCCACTACTAACAATATTTTTCAAGGGCGCGTTCGCGCCCTATCTCGCTTCATAAAGGAGAATTCGATGGAACTGATTTCCAGCAACAAAGTGTCAAACGGCTGGCACAAACGCTATAAGCACTCGAGTCAAACAACCCAGTGCGATATGACGTTCGCTATTTTTTTACCTGAAACTGTCAATGAAGGGAAAAAAGTGCCTGTGTTATATTGGCTTTCAGGGTTAACCTGCAGCGATGAAAACTTCATGCAAAAAGCAGGTGCTTTTAAAAAAGCCAACAAACTAGGTATTGCCATAGTAGCACCGGATACCAGTCCACGTGGAGAAGATGTGGCTGACGATGAAAATGCTAGTTACGATTTTGGCCTCGGTGCCGGCTTTTATGTCAATGCCACACAAGCACCATACAGTAAGCACTATCAGATGTATGATTATGTGACACAAGAACTACCAGAGCTTATCGAAGCGCACTTCCCTGTCAACAATCAAAAAGCCATTAGTGGTCATTCAATGGGTGGTCATGGCGCCCTTGTCATTGGACTCAGAAATCCGGATATGTATACCAGCATTTCAGCGTTCAGCCCTATCGTTAACCCGAGTAACTGCCCTTGGGGGGAAAAAGCCTTTTCAGGTTATTTGGGGGACGAGCCCCAGCACTGGCAGCAGTATGATGCCACGGTATTAATGACGAATTACGACCAGCCAGTAAAAAGACCGATATTGATAGAGCAAGGCACTGAGGATCAGTTTTTAGAAGCGCAGCTAAAACCTTGGTTATTTAAAGAGGCAGCTGAAAACGTCAGTTACCCTATCACACTGAACACTCATGACGGCTATGATCATAGTTATTTTTTCATCTCAAGTTTTATTGATGAGCATCTAGCCTTTCATCACCGTCACTTTGTAAACCGTGACTAGACTATGTTTTGTAGTGGCTGAACTCTTGAATAATAAGAAAGCCTGGTAGATAGCTAATAATGTGATTTGTTATACCAATTTTCTTAATTAAATGGTCAATTTTGAGGCGAGAAAATCTTGTCGATAACCCCGCTAACGCGTCCTACTATCGCCAAGGTACCTACATCCGCGTAGGCAAGGCAAAAATTTTGCTATTTAGTTGTTCTAAATAAGAAATTTTTTACGCTGTTAGCGTCAGATTTACTCCTTCAAATTGAGCAAGTATTAAGTCAAATTGGTATTACCTACTAGGCTGCTCAAACACTCATTAATTTTTAGACATCAAATACTCCGCTACTGCAGCGTATGCAGGCAATGAAGTCGGGTCAATGACGCTATTACCTGCACTTGGGTGTGATGCGAAGCGCACAATAACCATTTCAGCTTTTGGTGCAATATAAATTGTTTGCCCATGTACGCCACGCGCAGCATACGCGCCATATTGGTTATGAAAGTGCCACCACATACTCCGGTAGCTGCCATTTGGCAAAGTGGAAAATCTCGCTTTCTCAAAAGCTTGGGTAGACCCACCTGCAACAATGCTACCGACAGCAGCTTTGTCAATAACTTGTATACCGGCCACTTTCCCCTGATTTAACATCGTAAGGCCAAGTCTTGCCATATCACGTAAGCTAGCACTTATCCCGCCTCCAGCAAAAGGAGTGCCGAGACCATCAACAGTAACGTCTGCATCTTGTTGCATACCTAGGGGTTGCCACAAGAGCTCGGATACCACCTCGTTGTACTTTTTCCCAGTTACACGAGAAATAATCCACCCTAGTACATCACTATTTACTGTTTTGTACCCAAACGATTCACCATGTTCACCGCTTGCTTTAATCGTTTGCAGGTATTCAAAATAACCTTGCGGCCCCTCATATCCTTTTGGTTTTGGCAGCGGGTTTGCTGCAAATGCGTACTGCCATATATCCGCTTTTGGATCTGCATAGTTTTCACTATATTCTAGTGCAGTTGTCATATCCATCACCTGGCGCACGGTTGCGCCGCTAAAAGCTGAATTTTTTAATTCAGGAATAATACTGGATACCATTAGGTTCTCATCTAACCTTCCTCTTGCGATGAGCATTTCAGCAATAAGGCCTGTTACCGATTTTGTCATAGACATAACAGCATGATTTTGGGTTTGATCTAAGCAGCCAAAGTATCGTTCATAGACAACTTTGCCTTGATGCAAAATTATGATGCCATCAGTATAATTTGCTTTCAGGCTTTGTTCCCAAGTAAGCTCCTTGTCACTTCCTGATGGTAAAAATGTCACATCGTCAATACCTGCTAGTAAATCAAACTCTAGTGGCCGATAACCAGCAATCTGACGCTTTATGCTTTCTGTTGGCAAGAGCGCTCTCATATTGCACACAGACCACCGCAATTTAGGAAAACTAAAAAAGTTACTATCGGGTTGCGTTATCCGCTTATCTGGTTTGGGCGGGAAACCTTGCATCCACGCCATAGTCTTGGGATCAGACTGCTCTGCTGTCAATGTCGGTTTGCTGTGAGCCGAGTAACTACTGGAGATAAGAAGTAAAGTGCTCAGTAGCGGCAAGAATAAAGTGCTACCTTTGATTTTTCGCATGCTGATATTCCTTTCGGGGAAGTGTATTAACATCAATTGCTATAACTTTAATCTCAGCTTCTCACTTCAGCAAACTTTATTTCTGTGACGAAAAAAGGCGTACATCCTGTACGCCTTGCTTGCTTAACATTAATCTTTCTTGTCTTATTTATTCGGTCAAATCTGCATAGGGGTTATGTGAGCACAATTGAATGCTTTGTGTAAACCCTGGAATAGACAGTTCATGTTCGCTTATCACCAGTGCAGATTCATCAATCATCCCCTCGCCAAAGCGATAAATAATCTCAAATTGACCATGATCTGCGGCGTATTGATACGCAACCTGCCGCTGTGATGTTTGTCCTAATTTTTGCTCATATTCAGTAAGTTGTTCTTGACTATAACGCTTACTTATCAGCTTTTTAGTGAGTGTAGGAGAAAACACAGTCGCAGTGGCGTTATTTCCACCAAACCCTTTTGAATTTATAAATGCTATATCCATAGGGTCGCAATGATAGTGCTCGGTACGAATATCTAGATGCTCGTCATATACATCATCAGCAACACCGCTAATGGTTGTGATCCCTGGCATGATATTGTATTCAAACACCCCCAGTGCCATTGCTAATTGATCGCCAGAAGCTGGCGCAATGGTGTGACCAACATACGCTTTTGGCGCCGCAACTTTCCAGCCATTGATCGAAAACGTTTGTGCTAATTTATGATATATCAGTGACTCTGTAACACGATTTTGTGGTGTACTTGAGCCATGGGCAAGAATAAAGCTACGTTTTGCTAACGCCTCTGAACCGGCAATTTGTTGAGCAAGTGCAACTGATTTAGCCATAGTAATATAGTTGCCAGGACCTGGGGCGGTTATCGATTTCTTTACCCCATCAGCATTGACAAACACATCTGCTACAGATCCCATAATATGGGCACCTAATTCCAGTGCTAAAGCATCATCCATTAAGATAGCCACTTGAGCACCTTCTCCGATAGTGAAGCCGCAATTTTCGCCAAAAGGACGGCTTGTTTTGCGATAGTTTACTTCATCAGTGCCATCAAGTTTACGTAACCCCTCTTCGTTCGCCAGCGCTCCCATATTACCAAACCCCTCTATAATTTCAGGAGTAATGGCACATTCAACACTTGCAACGATTGCTACGCGAGTCCGACCTGCTTGTATATCGTTAACCGCGGCGCGTAAATTATATAGGAAGGTTGCGCATGCGCCTGTTGTTGTAAATGTAGTGCCAACGCTTCCTGTCACATACGCATTGATAAAATCAGTGGACATCGTGTTGAGTCCGAGCGCTAGCTGTTTGGTGCTTACCCTATCACCACGTAAACGGCTACGAACTAGTCCCCCTAGCCCTTCATCGTGCATTTGCCCTGCAATAGACGCTGAATATGTACCTATTTGATCAGGGCGTACACTGTTCATCACATTTTCCCACTCTAGACCAGTTGAGCGGATAGCATCCGTAGCGGCAAAAATCGTAGCCTGCAAACCTCTGGGCTGATAGCGACTGTTATACATCAACGCGGGATCAAACCCTGTTGGTAATTGTCCAGCAGCTTTAATCGGGTTATCTCTGTAGCTGTCATGTTTTACTTCAACTTGATCCGTAATGGTGACTTCGACTGTTTTCGGATCGAGTTCGAGTATTTGCCAACTCTCAGGTGTGGGATTAGGTAAATCGCGTTTGCGGCAGTTAAATACAATTTTACTGTCGTTATTCGTTTTCATTGTCAGTTTCTGCTGCCAAGGAGTAGCATCAACATCAAAGTGATTTTTTTCGATCTTACGAATTAACGTACCCGCTAAGATCTGCTCACCAAAACGCGATTCAACTTCAGATTCTCTTATTACTTGGTTGTCGTTATCTACAAGTTGACCATCAATAAAACGGACTAAGTTCATCAAGCTTGCAAGACCTAAGTATGTTTCTTGTCTGTCTTTGGCCTCTAATTTGTCGAGTACAATCCGTTTAAAGCCTTGATGGAAAGAGGTGCGCCCAGCGGCGTTAATCCCCCCCATTCCTACAATAATTGGCAATGCTGTCATGTTATTTCTACTTCTGAACTAAGATAATGCTGTGATTTTAATTGCATTTTCACATAGCTCTTATCAAAATACGCCATATATAAATCAATTTTCGCCAACTTAAAGAGGTCGGAGCAGATGAAGCCTTGTACAAAAATCGCCATTGTTCTTTATCGACATATGCTCATTACGAGTGTTACTTTACCATTGGAGATGCTAAAAGCGGGACAAGCCTTTGCGAAAGTACATCTAAAAGACGCTTATACCCCTTTAGACATTGTGCTTTGTAGTAGTCATGGTGAGGCAATAAAAGCGGATGAATACATCACATTAGAAGCACAAAGCGATTTTAGCGCATTACCCTTGTATGACTATATTATCGTACCGAGTATTTGGCGTAATCCACGACCTATAGTAAAACAGAATCAAGAATTAAGCGCATCGCTCGCAGATGCGTGGGAAGCAGGCAGCACCTTAATTGGTGTTGGTACAGGGGTGTGTTTTTTAGCCAGCTCAGGGTTGTTAAACGGCCATTCAGCCACAACCCATTGGCATTTTGCCAAGCAATTCTCGCAGCTTTATCCTAATGTCGAATTAAAACCAGATTACTTTATCACGCAATCCGAGCGGATTTACACCATCGCCAGTCTCAATGCGCTGGCAGACGTTATAGTTCATCTTATAGAACTGTTATATGGCACAGATGCGGCACATCATGTACAGCAAAACTTTTCCCACGAGATCCGAAAACCATATGAAGAGCAGCGCTATTTAGAAGGTGCGGTTGACCGTCATGCTGACGAACAGATCGCCGCAATCCAATTTTGGCTCAAGAACAATGCCGCTGATGAGATCACTTTACCAGCTGTAGCAAGTCAGTTTGATATGAGTTATCGCACCTTCAATCGCCGTTTTAAACAAGCTACGGGCCAAACAGCGGTCGGCTACTTACAGCAAGTAAGGGTTGAAATGTGTAAAGAGCTACTGGCCAGTAGTAATCTATCCATACAGGATATTGCCCTGACCTGTGGGTTCAACTCTCAAGGTCAATTGAGTCGTGTGTTTCGCCAGCTGATCGGCAAGTCCCCTTCAACGTATCGTGACGTAGTACGCAAAAAGCTGTTCTCATAAATAGCTGTCAGCAATCTCTAGAGAATTTGCGACACCGTTAAAGTTTGTTCCTGACCATTGAATAAAAACGAAATATCATCATCGATGGTAAGCCCTTGCAAGCGCTTTGCAAGTGGTGCGTCAAACGTGATTACAAGTACAGGGGTCTCTTTATATTGAATTTTTAGACCACCTTCACTTGGTGCAAAATAAAACCAATGGCGGTCACCTTGTTCATCATCTATTGCAACTAACGCATTATAGGTAATCGTGTTACTAACTGGATTACTTACCTGATTGAGGATCTGTTGCTTTGCCAAATACATTGCATCAACGCGCTCGCTTTGCCCTTCAGCCAAATAACCATACTCAATGCTGAGTGAGTCATATTGGGTTTCAGCGGCGCTTTGTTCATGAGTCGCATCTGCACGAGCACTGTTTGCAGCAGCAGTCGCTTCTATCAACTTTTGTTCCAGTGCAAATTTTAAATACTCAATAAAAACCGTTTTAATCATCGATAGTTAACCGCAATAACATGAGATGCGAAAAGCCGTTCTCCGTCCACACTCAATTCCAAACGTAACATCCAACGCATCGATTTATCCGTACACATACCAACCATTGTCGAGGCCTCTAGTGTGTCTGCGTCGAAGAAGACTGGAATTCTGCCCATATTCATGTTTTCACCTTCCAACCAAGCTGAGTGCACCACTACTTTAGTCGCACTTTTGAGTCCTATGGTAAATTCGGTTTCAGGTTCTACCTGCCCAGAGCCCAGATAAATAGAGACCTGAGGTGTTAAGTTACATGGTGATGAAAATTTACAGACATTTCTTGTTACTGAACTTTCACTTTTTTCTGAACTTTCATGTATAATGATATTTGGGTCTGAACAGGCCACGAGGAAAATACCTAGCAATCCTATTGTTAATTGCTTTACAACCATAGGGGTTTACCGTCACTTCTGAATCCTGCGCAGTGTACGCAAGTTTCGGGGGAATTGCTAGGTTGCTTAAGAAGCGAACAAAAAGCGTTTGAAAACTTGATTGATGTCATAATTTTAGGCGTTTTAGGTATCTTTTCATAAGCAAAAAAATTATCATTTCCTCGCAAAAATAAAGGTTTCTCGGGCTGGTTAGGTTTTCACACATATTTTGAGTTAAAACATGACGGGCTTGAGGAAATATAACTAGGGCCTGTAATTCAGGTAATTCATTTCTAATCGCAATAAATTGCAGCGGAATCCAGAAAATGAGCCAAACAGTAGCATCACAAACTGAGTACAATTATAAAGTTGTACGCCAATTCGCTATCATGACAGTGATTTGGGGCATTGTTGGCATGGGTGTAGGTGTATTTATCGCAGCGCAACTTGCGTGGCCTGCGTTAAACTTCGACATTCCATGGTTAACTTACTCTAGACTTCGTCCGTTACACACGAACGCAGTAATCTTTGCATTTGGTACAAGTGCACTATTTGCAACCTCTTACTATGTTGTTCAGCGCACGTGTCAAACGCGCCTGTTCTCTGACAAACTTGCCGCATTTACCTTTTGGGGTTGGCAAGCCATTATCGTAGCTGCGGCTATCACGCTTCCTCTAGGTATTACTTCTTCTAAAGAATATGCTGAACTAGAGTGGCCAATTGATATCGCAATTGCAGTAGTATGGGTTACTTATGCTGTAGTATTTTTTGGTACTCTTATCAAGCGTAAAGTGTCACACATCTATGTAGCAAACTGGTTCTATGCTGGCTTCATCATTACTGTTGCAGTGCTTCACATTGTAAACAGCATGGCTATCCCTGTATCTTTAACTAAATCATATTCAATCTACGCAGGTGCTGTAGATGCAATGGTTCAATGGTGGTATGGCCACAACGCAGTAGGTTTCTTATTAACTGCGGGCTTCCTTGGTATGATGTACTACTTCGTACCAAAACAAGCTGGTCGTCCGGTATACTCATACCGTTTATCAGTTGTTCACTTCTGGGCGCTTGTTTCTCTTTATATTTGGGCAGGTCCTCACCACTTACACTACACTGCGCTACCTGACTGGACTCAATCTTTAGGTATGGTGATGTCAGTTATCTTATTCGTTCCTTCTTGGGGTGGTATGATCAACGGTATCATGACGCTATCTGGCGCTTGGCACAAACTACGTACTGACCCAGTGCTGCGCTTCCTAGTTGTATCTCTATCTTTCTACGGTATGTCTACGTTCGAAGGTCCGATGATGGCTATCAAGTCAGTAAATGCACTTTCTCACTATACCGACTGGACTGTTGGTCACGTACACTCAGGTGCACTAGGTTGGGTTGCTATGATTTCTATCGGTGCAATTTACCACTTAATCCCTGCGCTATTTGGTCACGGTAATATGTACAGCATCAAGCTAGTTAATACGCACTTCTGGCTGCATACAGTAGGTGTTGTACTTTACATCGTTGCAATGTGGATCTCTGGTGTTATGCAAGGTCTAATGTGGCGTGCAGTTAATGCTGACGGTACATTAATGTACAGCTTTGTTCAGTCACTAGAAGCTTCTAAGCCTTTCTATATTATGCGATTCCTAGGCGGTGTATTCATCGTGGTTGGTATGCTAGTAATGGCTTACAACGTATTCCGTACGGTTACTGCAAAAAGTGGTCAATTAGCCACTGATGCAAACCCGCAAGTGGCTTAAGGGGTGTCGAGTATGAGCAACAATAACTCAACAAACAAACACGAAATCGTCGAAAAGAACGTTGGCCTAATGGCTATCTTAACGGTATTCGCGATTAGCTTTGGTGCATTAGTTGAAATCACTCCCCTAATGTTCCAAAAAGATACCACTCAGCCGGTAGAGGGTCTACGCCCACTGACTGCGCTTGAAATGGAAGGTCGTGACATCTACGTTCGTGAAGGTTGTTATAACTGTCACTCACAAATGGTTCGTCCATTCCGTGATGAAGTAGAGCGTTATGGTCACTACTCTGTAGCAGGTGAGTCGGTATGGGATCACCCATTCCAGTGGGGCTCCAAGCGTACAGGTCCAGACCTTGCTCGCGTTGGTCAACGTTATTCAGACGATTGGCATTATGCGCACCTAATGGATCCTCGCTCTGTAGTGCCTGAGTCAAATATGCCTGGCTACCCTTGGCTTGATACTACTAAGGTAGATACCACTTATACTCTGAAAAAATTACAAGTGTTCCGTGATGCTTTTGGTATTGACAAGTCGTCAGACCGCTACAATGGCAAAGGCTACGGTGATGATGCTGAACTACAAGCGCAAGTTGATGAAATCCACGCGATGAACGGTGGCGAAGGTGCAACAGAAATGCAAGCACTAATCGCTTACTTACAGCAACTTGGCACACATTTGAAGTAATTGTTATGGATTACGGCACATACAGAGGCATTTTGACTCTGGTAATTTTGGTACTGTTTTTAGTGATTGTTGTGTGGGCATATAGCAAGCGTTCTAAGCGCCGTTTCGACGACGCAGCTAATGCCATTTTTGAAGATGAGAAAAAACACAATAGCACTATCTCTAACGAGGAAAAGGAGTCTGAAAAATGACTAGCTTTTGGAGTATTTGGGTTATCGTACTAACCCTTGCATGTCTAGCTCTGATTTTCGGCTTGCTGCTTTGGAACCTAAAAAACTATGTAGGCGTCAAAGAAGGCGAGAGCTGTGGTCATGAGTTTGACGGAATTGAGGAACTAAACAACCCACTACCTAAGTGGTGGACATACATGTTCTTCGCAACTTTTGTTTGGTCTGTTTATTATCTTGCAGCCTATCCAGGTCTTGGTAACTTTAAGGGCTTTTTGAACTGGACGAGTTCAAACCAAGGTATTACTACTTTGGAAGAGTCCAAAAACGCGATCGCTGAAGCTAAAGCCAATGGCGAGTGGGTTCAGCTTGACCAAGAAGTGAAAGCAGCAGAAGACCGTTTTGGCCCTATCTTCCAAGAATTTGCTAAGCAAGATGTTTTAGCATTAGCTGAAAACGAAGAAGCACTTGAGATCGGTCAACGTCTATTTGCACAAAACTGTGCACAATGTCACGGTTCTGACGCTCGTGGCGGTACAGGCTTTCCAAACCTAACTGACAAAGATTGGTTATACGGCGGAACACCAGACGCAATTAAAGCGACATTACTTCACGGTCGTGTTGCCGCAATGCCTGGTTGGCAAGATGCACTTGGTGATCAAGGTATTAAAGAAATGACGGCTTATGTACTCAGTCTGTCTGGACGTACTGTTAACCAAAAAGATGCGGATGCAGGTAAAGCTAAATTTGCGATGTGTGCAGCATGTCACGGTATGGATGGTAAAGGTTCTGTTGCCCATAATCTACCATTCGGAGCACCAAACCTAACCGATAATATTTGGCTTTATGGTGGTTCTCAACGTGCAGTTGAAGATACACTTCGTCATGGCCGTGCCGGTGTAATGCCAGCTTGGAAAGACATCTTAGGTGAAGATAAAGTTCACCTGTTAACGGCGTATGTTTACAGCCTGTCACAAGACAAGTAAACAGCTCGTTTAGAACTTTATTTGAGATCAAAAAAGCCTCCTATTTGGAGGCTTTTTTTTAGGTATTTACCGTAACTTACGGTAGAATATCCGCAAGTTTTATAGCCATGTGAGCAACTATGAACCCTACCCCTTGGTATAAGAATTTTTGGCCTTGGTTTTTAATGTTTTTCCCACTTGTCACTGTCGTTGCCTGTGTTTTTCTCATCACATTTGCCGTCGGTAATGGCCCCGATATGGTCGTTGATGATTACTACAAAAAAGGTAAAGCGATCAATCTCGAACTCAGTAAGTTTGATAAAGCCAAAGCACTCTACTTACATGGTGATCTGCAAGTTGCAGAACAAAAAGTAACGTTTAAATTCACCAAAGGCGACGCTTCAAAAGTTCACGCACTAAAACTCTCTTTTTATCACCGCACCATAGAAAAATACGATTTCGACGTCACCCTTACTAAAAATGCCAGCGGAGCGTTCACCGGTTTATTTGATGAACCCCATGAAGGTGCATTTACTGTATTTATAGAGCCTATGGATAATAGTTGGAAAATGAAAGAAAAGATCCAACTTCCACACAATGGCATCATCGCAATTACTCCTCAGTATAAGTAAACTGCCATGGCCAACTCGTGTTTTCATTGTTTAGAGCCTATTCCCAAGGGATTTGTAGGCTCAGTTACCTTTGAGGGTAATACTCAACCTGTGTGTTGTATCGGCTGCCAGGCCGTTGCAGAAACTATTATTTCTCAAGGGATGAGCGATTATTACACTTACCGAACTGAAAGTGCGGGAAAAGTCGAAGAGCTGATCCCCGAGCAGCTAAAAATGCTGCTCAGCTACGATAATGACGAGATACAAGAAGATTTCGTTGAGACGAGCGGCGACACCAAAGAGGTGTTATTGAGTGTTGAAGGCATAAGCTGCGCCGCCTGTGCTTGGCTAATAGAAAAACAACTATTGGCTCTTGGGGGGATCATTCGTGTCGATGTCAACACCTCAACTCATCGCGCGATGATAGTGTGGCAAGACAAAAAAGTTAAGCTCAGTGACATCATAAAATCCTTAATGGAAATTGGTTATAAAGCTTACCCCTTTCAAGCCGATGAAGAAGCCGCCCAAAAACAAGCTGTAGCAAAAGCATATATCCGTCGGTTAGGTGTTGCGGGTTTGATGACCATGCAAGTCATGATGTTTGCATTTGCCATGTATTTTGGCATGTTTTCAGGAATGGAAGAAGATTTTGAGCAATACTTCCGCTGGATAAGCCTGATCCTTGCCTCCCCGGTTATTTTATATTCAGCAATGCCATTTTTAACCAATGCCGTTAAAGGGCTAAAAGCCAAACAACTGAATATGGATTTGCCGGTTTCCTTAGCTATTTTTGGTGCCTATGGCGCGAGTACCTATGCCACATTTATGGAAGTCGGTGAGGTATATTTTGAGTCTATCTGTATGTTTACCTTTTTATTATTATTGGGTAAATATTTAGAGTTTAGAGCTCGATTAAAAGCCAGCGAATTTACCGCTAACCTACAAAAATTACTACCGCTGACTGCCAGAAAAATCGATGATCAGAACAACGAACAGCATATCGCAGCAAAAAAACTTAAACTCAACGATCGTATACTAGTCAAGGCTGGCGAGACCATTCCAGCGGATGGCTTAGTCATCAGCGGTAATACCACTGTTGATGAGTCTATGATGACAGGTGAACACCAACCTGTTAAAAAGTATCAAGGTCACCAGGTATATGCCGGTACTGTTAATCACGATGGTGTGATCACGCTAGAAATTAATAAAATTGGTCAGAACACCCTGTTGAACCAGATAATACGGTTACAACATAATGCACTTACAAAACGCCCAAAACTGGTCGAAGTAACCGACAAAGTGGCTCAATGGTTTGTTGCCTGCCTACTTGTATTTGCATCCATAACGGCAATTGGCTGGTATCCTATTTCACCAGATAAAGCGTTTTGGGTTACAATTTCGGTGTTAGTTGCTACCTGCCCCTGCGCCCTAAGCTTGGCTATACCAACTGCTTTAACCTGCGCTGTGGCTTCGCTAACCAAAAAAGGAATTTTAATCAAAGAAGCACATGTCCTTGAAACTGCAACAAAACTCACACGCGTGGCGTTTGACAAAACAGGGACTTTGACGGATGGTCGCTTTTCAATTAAACATGTTGAAATACTACAGACTCAATATACAGAATCTCAAATTCTAGAACTTGCGGCAGCATTAGAGCGTTTTTCAGAGCACCCTATTGCACGTGCATTTGCCCACATAACACCTGCAGATAACTTAATTCAAGATGTTGAAGTCATTGCAGGGTCAGGTATTAAAGGCCGCTGGCGTAGCCATGAGTTAGCCTTGGGTAAAAGTCATTGGTTTAATAACCATGCTTCTTTTGCGCAAGCTACATTATTTGTTGATGGTAAGGCCATTGCCGATTTTTATTTCAACGACAAGGTCAAAAATAATGCGGAGTCTGTCGTAGAGAAACTACAACAAACTGGCCTTACATGTCATATGCTCACAGGTGATAGCTCTAACGCAGGTAAGGAGCTATCTGCTCAGCTGGCGCTCGATAGTTATCAAATTGGCTGTACACCAGAGCTTAAGCAACAAGCAGTAGATACGTGGTCAGAGCAAGGTGAAGTGGTCGCTATGGTGGGTGATGGTATTAATGATAGCCCTGTGTTTAATAGTGCTCACTTATCTGTTGCGATGGATACTGGCGCTGATATTTCAAAAAACACCGCGGATGTCGTACTACTCAACAGTGATTTAAACGCCATTTTGGCACTACAGCAGGTAGCGAAGCAAACACGAAGGATTGTAAAGCAAAACCTAACCATTTCATTAATGTACAACGGCTCCATCTTACCGCTCGCAGCACTTGGCTTGATCCCCCCTTGGATTGCGGTGATCGGTATGTCAGCAAGCTCCATCATCGTAATTGGAAATTCATTAAGGCTATTAAAACTATGAGTATTATCTACGTATTAATACCTATCGCTATTTTATTCGTCATTATTGCAATTGGTATTTTCTTCTGGGCGGTAAGAAGTGAGCAATTTTCCGACTTGAATAAACAAGGCCACAGCATTTTATTTGACGACGATAAAATAAAAGCGGACGAAAATAACGCTAAACGCACCACAAATAAGTCAGATCAAGATAATTAACATGAATGAGGTTAGCCTGCTGAGTGCGCTTATCATGGGGCTTGCTGGTAGTGGACATTGCTTGGTCATGTGTGGGGGAATAGCCAGTTCATTACAGCTTGCCAGTAAACAATTGCCAAGTTTAGTTGTTGCTATACTTTACAACGTCGGCCGTATCAGCAGCTATGCGTTAGCAGGCGCATTAGTTGCGCTACTAGGTGCAAGCTTAGCAAAACAAAATACTATGATTGCCAATGTGCTGCAACTGATGAGCGGTGTCTTTATGATATTGATAGGCATATATATTATGCGCCTCGCCAGCACACTAAAGTGGCTTGAATCGCTAGCGAAAAGCCTAATATGGCAGCATATAGTTAAGCTAAATAAATATTTGGTACCAATCAATACAAAGCCAAAGGCCTTTCTATATGGCGTATTGTGGGGATGGTTACCATGTGGATTAGTATATTCGGCGCTAACTTGGACACTCCAAGCTAAAAGCCCACTTGAAGGCGCATTGATTATGCTCGCTTTCGGCGCAGGCACTCTACCTGCGCTTATTGCCATGGGACAATCCGCGTTACTATTACAAAAGTTTATTAATCATTTAGTTACACGAATTATCATGGGAAACTTACTGATTTGGTACGGCGTTTATCTAATTATTATTGCAACTGATAAGCTAGTACATTAACCTATCCTTATCTAAGCAAACTCATCATTTTAGATGACTAGTGACATTTTTTGAGAGTAGGAGCTCCAATTAAAAACAGTTTCATCTTTTGCGTGTTGTGAGAGTTTGCGGCACCCCAGGCCACTCAAAAAATGAGTAGTAACTGGAGTGCCTTCGTGTGCGTCACAGACTTATGGAAATTTTATGGACTTAAGTAATCAAAATCGCTCGAAGAGCCAATGCACCATTAGCTGTAACAACTGCAGCATCAGCCAGCTATGCTTGCCCTTTTCATTAAATGGCAGCGAAATGGATAAGCTGGATGAAATTATCGAACGCAAAAAGCCCCTACATAAAGGCGACTATCTATTTGAATCTGGTAGTAAGCTAAATGCTATTTTTGCTGTTCGTTCTGGTTCATTTAAAAGTTATACCCTGTCAGAGCAAGGTGATGAACAAATCACAGGGTTTCACTTAGCGGGTGATCTCGTTGGTTTTGATGCCATCAATAAGATGCAGCATCAAAGCTTTGCACAAGCATTAGAGACCTCAATGGTATGTGAGATCCCATTTGATACGTTAGATGAACTTGCTGGAAAATTACCTAAGTTACGCCAGCAAATCATGCGTTTAATGAGTAGTGAAATTAATTATGACCAAGAAATGCTGTTGCTTCTTAACAAAAAGACAGCGGAAGAGCGCCTAGCTACGTTTATATTTAATCTCTCCAACCGCTTTGGTGAACGCGGTTTTTCTCGCAAAGAGTTTCGCTTTACGATGACGCGTGGTGAAATTGGCAATTACTTAGGTTTAACCGTTGAGACTATCAGCCGCCTGCTCAGTCGTTTTCAAAAAGCAGGGATCATAAAGGTTGAAGGTAAGTTCATTACGATTAATGATGCTGAGGCACTCGCTGAAACAGCAGCAATTGCATCTTGATTTAAAACAAACTAATTATTGTTAGGGCTTTATCCTTAAGTAAGATCGGTTACACTCAATAGAGTCGCAAAGGTAATACTAGCTTGCGGCTCTTATTGTTAATTTGCCGTTTTAAGGAGATAGTCGTGGATCAAATTAAAAATATACTCACCGTTATTGACCCAACCAAAGAGCGTCAGAATAGCCTAGCGCGTTCTATTAACCTCGCTAAACGTACCGGTGCAGATATCACCGCATTTATGTCTATCTACGACTTCTCTTACGAGATGACAACCATGTTATCTAAAGACGAACGTGAAAGCATGCGTGAAGCCGTGATCAAAGATAGAGAGCTGTGGCTGGCGGATATGGTCAAGGCTTTCCCCGACGTCAATATAAAAACCAAAGTAGTTTGGCATAACCGTCCATACGAAGCCATCATCAAAACCGTGCTTGAGCATGAGTATGACCTCGTCATTAAATCTACTCACGAGCATGACACTTTAAAGTCCGTTATCTTTACGCCTACCGATTGGCATCTTATTCGAAAGTGCCCCGCTCCGCTCCTACTGGTGAAAGATCACGCATGGCCTGAGCAAGGCAATATTATCGCCGCAGTCAACTCTGTAAGTGATAATGAGCAACACCAAACGTTAAATAAGCGTATTATTACTGATGCACAGTTTTTATGTGGGTTGGCAAACGCGAAGCTTAGTTTGGTCAACTCTTACCCTGCGACGCCTGTCAATATTGCTATTGAGATCCCCGAGTTTAACCCATCGCAGTACAATGAAGCGGTTAAAAAACACCATGAAGATGAAACCTTTGCGTTAGCAGATACCTTCTCGATAGACAGACATGACTGCATTATCAAAGAAGGTCTACCTGAAGATGTGATCCCGCATGTTGCCAAAGAGAAAGATGCTGAACTTGTCGTTATTGGTACTGTTGGTCGTACCGGCTTGAGCGCAGCGCTTGTAGGTAATACTGCTGAGCATGTTATCGACAGTCTTGACTGTGATGTATTGGCATTAAAGCCTGATGGCTATCAATCACCGCTAGCAGATTGATATTCCTCTAATAACAAGGGGAGTCTTGTTAGACTCCTCCTCTGATTTACCTTATTTTTGTGACAGTGCACTAATCGAGTAACTTGAATTTAACCGTACTCTTTAGCGTTTCTTTCGGGCCTAGTTTTGAAGCGCCTCCCATCACATAAACCCAGCCATTATGACTCACTTGACCGTGGCCATGACGTGGAAATGGCATATCCGGCAACGATTGCCAGGCATCAAGTTTTGGATCATAAAGCCATGCAGACTTGTAAACCTTGCCAGTACCCTGTTCATTTTGATAATCAAGAGCTTCGCCACCAGTAACCAAGATCTTACCGTTAATCACGCTTGCGGCTAAACCAGCTGCCGCTATGGGTAGAGGTGCCAACGCTCTCCAAGAATCAGTTGTGCTGTTATAAACTTCTACCGTGTTTAAATTTGTAGCTTCATCCCCGCTTGTCCGCCCACCAATTACATAAATATCATCGCCAATCACGGCACTGGCCGCAGAACTTCTTGGACTCGGCAACGGCTTTGCTCTACTCCAGTAAGCATTGTTTTTTAATACATAGTGCGCTGTACTATCAATGTTGCTAACAGAATCATCGTCAAGAGTCTTGCCACCAATAACATGAATATTCATCCCCATGCTAGCATATACAGATTCAGCTAAAGGACTTGGTAAACTTGGTGCTGACACCCAACGTCTGAGGCGACCATCTAAGCGATATACTGTCGATTGAGGTTTCCATACTGCTCCCTTTGTTCCGCTAAATCCACCTATTGCATAGAGGTAATGAATATTACTTGCAAACCCTATATGGTGCCTCGGATCAGGTAAAGAGGGAGCACGCTTCCATATCTCCTCCGATGGATTTAACAGATACACCTTATCGGACGGACCAAGCCCTTGAAAAGTCTCCAGCTCCGAAGCACTAAACCCACCACCTACAAAAATGCGATTGATAAAAACGGTCGGATAAATTTCCTGAAATGCTACGGGTAAAGATGTCGAAGTTTGCCAAGTTTGCTGTGACATGCTCTCTTGGGCATGCACATTTGTGGCCCCCATTGCCAAAGCCGCTATACAAAATATGTACTTAAATGTTAGTGGTAGTCGTCTCACCGAAGCCTCTCGTGCACATTTACTTTCGTCATGTGCGTTTAAATAGGGTTGTTATCAACTATATAGTAAGTCATGCAGGCAAACAAAGGCTGGAGTATCAATTCACTACTCGTTGTTTTTCGCTCTATCCGTTTACTAACTCTTAGAACTATTCATAAATAACAACTATTTATACGAAAAATCCAGCCTCTAGGTTCAATAAAATAAAACCCTTGTTCTGCTTGCCAGTCAGGCTACCAAAATTAAGGAAAAATCAAGAATAACCTGTCATGACTAGATATATCTCTGTATCCAGAACACGAAGTAAAACGCGGATAGCAAAAAGAGTGGCGCGGTAGCGAGTTGTGCTCGAGTGATATGTGATGATTTTGTCCGCTTCCATGTCATCAACACACCTGTTAATGACATTCCGCTCAATGCAACCCCCATTAAAAACCACACCAATTTTGAGCCCAGCCCAGCAAAATAGCCGAAGTGCAGTGGATCGGCATACTCATTGAGATAACTGCTAAGTTTTAGGTTTTGCGGCGCTTGGACCTCGACGATCGCTAATGTTGCGGGGTTGATATAGACTTTATGAGCACGATCACGAAGTAGTGGGTTACTGGCTACACCTTGAAAGCGTAGTGCAGATGTTTCTGTTCTTGGAAAATGTACACTGGTGATAGTCCAACCGTTGATAGCCCCCTGAGCTTGATTAAAAGCAGCCTCGAACTGCTCACCAGAGAGCGCGACTTGACCTTGAACTGATTTGATTTGTTCTATTTGTGGTGTTCTTGGCTCCAAACTATGATCGACTACCCGTAAACCAAACTCAAATAAATACCAAAAGCTCGTCAGAATAATGATGGTAGTAAACCAGAGTCCCCACAACCCTAGCATCTTGTGTAAATCACTTAATAGCACCCTCGACCCTTTTGTTAGTCGCACACGCCAAAGCGCTATTTTCCAGTTTTTTGTGGTTTTTAGACCGGTGTAAAGAGAAATCAATAAGACAAAAGCGAAAAAAGTAACGATTGGTAGCCCAGGGACGGCAGGCATAAACATATAACGATGGAAGTCTCTAAAAAACCGTTGTACGGTCAGTGTTGAAATATCCCCTGTCACTTCATAAGTCCATTGATCGACATGCACATATCTGTCTTTATCACTCTCAAACGACACACGTGCTCGATATGTAAAATAGTCGCCTCCAATAGTGCCTAACGTTAACATACGTCCATCAGGGTATTGCGTTGAGATTGACTCGTACATCGCACGCCAAGCTGTCGCAGTATGCTCAGACTTTCCTTGGGGCTTGTCCGTCGCTCGCATTTGATCGAAGACAAGCCAGTCAATTTCATTTGATACCGTTGCAATTGTGCCGGTTGTGAGGATCACAAACATGACCATCGCAAGCTGAAAACCAACCCAAGCATGCAAATCATACAGTTTCCGCAGTCGTTTTCTTTGCTTGGTTTTGTCTAACATTTAGCCCTCACAACGATTGATGACAACGATAAACTACCAATTATAGGTAAACTCAAGAAACGCATTTCTAGGGTCGCCCGGGAAATGCCCGGTACGTGCTAAGAAACCAGACTCGGCATATTCTTTGTCGAAGACGTTTTCAACTCTAAATAACACGCTGTAGTTGTCTACTTCCCAAATGATTGAAGTATCAGCAACAAAGTATGAATTAAGCGTTTGCCCCGATAGGCTCAATTGCTCATCGACATAATTCCCACCGACAGCAAATGCTAAGTTCCATTGTGGGATCTGGTATCTTGTCCAAATGCCCAATTGATTTTCTGGCGCATTGGCAAATCTATCACCGACACTATTGCGGATCCCACCAGAGCCATTATCAGCCGTGATTTTGGCATCATTATAAGCATATGCAAAACTCACCACCCAATCTGGTGTCACGTCAGTGATAAGTTCAACCTCCACACCTTTACTGGTTATTTCACCAATTGCAGCTAGATTATCAACTCCATCTTGTTCTGGGTCGACCCCTGTACTTTGCAGCAGGTTTTGCCTCTTTATTTCGTAACCCGCCACCTTCAACAACGTGCTGCCGCTGAATAGCTCAGCATTAACACCAACTTCGATGATGTCGCCGGTTGTCGGGTCGAACGGTCCACCAGCTTGCACATCCTGACTCGAAACGCCCTGAGGCTCATAAGAATCAGCCCATTGTGAGTATATCGACACGTCGTTAGATAGCTTATAAATACCACCCACTCTAAAGCTGATGTTGCTATCGTCAAATTTAGTGCCGTTCGCATCGTCCTCAAACTTATCGAAACGCATACCGCTAACTAGAGTAAATTTATCCCAAGCTAGTTCATTTAAAACGTAAGCACCGTTACGCTTTTGCTTTGTAGTGCGCTGTGGCGCAAATTTGACATTGTATTGGCTCGGGTCTGTTTCTCCATAACGTGGCTTATGTAACGACAGTGGCAAAATATCAGAGTTTAGAGAGGTGCCATTTAGATAGCGGAAAATAAAGTCATTTGAAGCAGAGGCACGACCTAACAAGGCATCTTCTTCACCTGAATAGATGTCAATACCAAATGCTGTACGATGTTCGGCACTGAATGCTTGGCTCTCATAGACAAAGTTTGCAGCAAACGACAGTTGGGATTGCGCTCTTAATTGATCGCGAAACTCACGCGCTACTAGGTCAATATACCCATTACCGTCACTGTCTATTAACGCCCTTGGCTCATGATAGTTCTGTGATTGCTCATTATCAATATAGCGCAGTGCTACGTCGTAATTTAGAGATGAAGTTAGCTCACCAACCAAACTCGCTTGTAGTACATCCGATGTCAGATCTAAAAAGTCGGATGGTTCATTATGATTCCACTTAGGATAGGTCAGAAACTCGCCACTATCATCTGCTGGCACACCGCGAAGTCGGTTAGCATCAAGATCTTGTTTGTAGTGTGTATATTGCAGTACCAGACGTGCATCATCAAAGTCATAGGCATAGCCTGTGTCAATTATTGCGACTTCACTGGCGCTGTTATCACGATAGGTATCTTGTTGTTCATAAAACGCGCCGAGTCGAATGCTTTGTGCTTCAGCAACTTCAGAGGTGACTTCTGCAGAGCCGCCAAAACGGTTGTCTGTACCAAAGATGATACGTGTGTTTGCACTAAATTCTGCTTGTGGCTTTTTTGTAATGTAGTTAAATAGCCCCCCTGGTGCACCAGGTCCGTAGAGCATACCTGATGGTCCTTTTAAAAAGTCGACACGTTCAACATTAAAAAGTTGCGGTACGTTAAAACCAACGTATGGGTCTCCTCTTAAGCCGTCAAAGTAAATTTCTTCCTGACGAAAACCACGTGCTGTGACTCCGGCATAACTGAATTGACTAACACCTGCAATATTGCGGTATAAATCCTTAGCGTCTCTTGCACCTAAGTCATGGATCAAATTCGCATTCAGCGAGGTAATCATCTGAGTTGAATTTAATGGGTCAACCGCAAGCTTTGCCGTAGTGGACTCACCATTACGATATAGATTCAATGTTCGGCTCACCACCGTGATCGTTTCAATCTCTTGCTCTGTCATTTCTTCTTGAGCATTTTGTTGCTTTGCTGACACTTGCAGCGAGGGATACATTATCGCTAAGACAATAAGGGAAAGCTTAGATATTTTGTTCATTAGGGGTCACACAAGATAATTATAAAAACAGCATATAAATAGTAACAATTATTAGTTGCATTTAAAATAACAAATAGAAAATAATTGCAATTTCCAACACAGTTAGTATTGGATTGCTCCTAATGATAAATTTTTAATAAAGCACTGATTGAGTTCCCCGCTCTGACCTCAGTCTCGAACGCATGTAATACCCATTAACCCGAGGGTGAAGGAAGCATCCATGCCCGTTTTGTTAAACATGAACCTTCTATCGGGCAGCGCAAACTGTTCAGTAATACTGTTCAGTAATAAAGTCAAAATGGGGTTGATTGATTGGAGATTTGAGCAAAAAGGCGGACTGCTAAAGCCACTTTAAAAGGAGGCTAAATACAGCGCTAGGTAAAGGCACCTAGCGCAACGAGAAGTTATCCCAATTGTCGTAATTAAGTGGTCTATTGTGAGGTGAGAAAATCTTAACGCAGTTAGCGTCAAATTTACGCCTTCAAATTGAGCAAATATTAATGCTAATAGGTATTAAATATTTGTCACATCAATAAAGAGTGACTCATCTATATTTGTTGACGAAACTACAGCCTCATTAAAGTCATACGCTTCTCGTTCACCATTTCTATCAAGAGGCAGACTTTCAAAATCGAATAACTCTGTATCTGCCAACTGACTTGGGCTAACGTTTTGAATAGATTTAAAAATATTCTCTACGCGGCCAGGGGTTTTCTTGTCCCATTCCACCAACATAGACTTGATATTCTGCCTTTGTAAGTTTTCTTGTGAGCCACATAGGTTACATGGAATGATTGGAAAGTCTTTATGCTCGGCATACTGAAGCAGATCTTTTTCGCGAGCATAAGTTAGTGGGCGGATCACCACATTGCGACCATCATCTGAACGCAGCTTTGGTGGCATCGCCTTCATTCTCGCGCCATAGAACATATTTAGGAACAGTGTCTCAACAATATCATCTAAGTGGTGACCTAACGCTATTTTCGTCGCGCCAATTTTCTCGGCGAAAGAATATAAAGTACCACGGCGTAAACGAGAGCAGAGCCCACAGGTAGTCTTACCCTCAGGTACTTTTTCTTTAACCACTGAATAGGTATCTTTATCTATGATGTAGTATGGAATATCTAAGCTTTCAAAGTACTCAGGCAAAATATGCTCAGGGAAACCGGGCTGCTTTTGGTCTAGGTTTACCGCTACAACATCAAAATGGATCGGCGCTGCTTTTTTTAGATTTAGCAAAATATCCAGCATTGCAAATGAGTCTTTACCACCACTGATGCAAGCCATTACGACGTCACCTTCTTCGATCATATTATAATCTTTAATGGCATTACCGACATTGCGGCGCAAACGCTTTTGCAGCTTATTGAACTCTAAAACTTCTTTACGATTATCTTGCTCTATCATGGTGTTAGGTGCCGTACTCATACTTACTCAAGTCTGTAGTAAAGCTTTCAAGCTTTGCTACATTACTACATCAATTATGGGGCGCTGATTATACGTGAATTTACAGTGAGGTTAAATACAAAAAATGGCGCTTACATGGAGCGCCATTTTCATTTATCTTGGGGTGTAGATCTCAAGCGAACTAATTCATTGATATTATAATCCGAACACCACTTTTTCACTTTTCAGCATGCGGCTACTTAAGTAGGTAAAGATAGCAAATAGCCCCAAAGTTACCGCACTAGAGAGTAATAACTGCGGTACAGGGATAGCATTACCTTTGATGATCTCTATCATGGCATTTTGCTGAGCCGCGATAGGCATCCACTGCATAATATCCGTGGCGATATCATACGTTGTCGCCATACTCATCATTACTGGAATAAACAACGCCATTGCGACATAAGATTGTGCTTCTTTAAAAGACTTGGCAAGAAAAGAGATAAAGATAAGCAAACTGGCAGACATTAGTGCTATTGGTAAGCCAATTAAAATCGCTGTAACAATAAACGTAAAATCAATAATAACGGTAAAGCCCATCATTTCCCACGGCACCATGTTGTATGCAAACTTAGAGACTACAGTGGTTAAAATTAATGCAATGATAGAGAAACCTGCAATTGCGCCTACTTTAGCTAGTACAATATGTGTTGTGCTTATTGGGTGACTCAATAACAGTTGTAAAGAGTTGCGCTCTCTCTCTCCTGCACTGCTGTCAATGGCCATTCCCATCGCAGCGTAAAAAAGCGAAATAATAATAGATAGCGTGGCAATCCCAAGCACAAATCCACCTTTAGAAGTAGGCGTTGCTTGATCATGTGTTTGCACGTCGATTGCGCGGGCAATGGTTGGGTCAATACCACGGGCCACCAGACGTAGTGAAGCAACTTCGCTGTTGTATAGCATCAAATTACGTTCCAAACGATTAATTGACGCACGTAGTTTTTGCTCTGATTTATCCGCAATAATAAATACCGTGGCGCTCTTTCCTTGCGTCATATTGACCTGATAATCGTCACTGATCTCCAAAGTAATCGCTTTAACTTCCTCTCCCTCTCCATGTTCAATTTCTTTACTTGCAAGGAACTGCACGAGATTTGGTGCATTATGTGCATTTTTTATCGTGATTTTTAATGCCTCTGGTGATGCCATTTGTTTAAACATCACGGTAAACAGTACACACATTAGGATGGGCGCACCAATACAGTAGTAAAGTCCGGCCATTACTGAGCGCTTATCTCGACTTGCATCTAGCACTTCTTTTTTAAACAATATTGAAATCAACTTCATCATGCCGCAATTCCTTCATCTGTACCAATTAAGGTGATAAATGCTTCTTCCAAGGAGGTTTTACCTGTTTGCTCACAAAGTGATTGCGGGGAGCCTTGTGCGACCACTTTACCTTTGGCCATCACGACCACATGATCGCAAAGTGCTGCGACTTCTTGCATTACGTGGCTTGAAAACAACACACAGTGACCTTGTGCTTTTAACATCAACAGCAGATCACGTAGCACTCTGGTACTCATTACATCCAGCCCTCGAGTCGGCTCATCCAGAACAATATTTGTTGGTTTATGTACAATCGCTTGTGCTAGCGCTGTTTTCATTCTCTGACCTTGAGAAAACCCTTTGCAACGCCTATCAGCGATATCAAGCATTTGTAACTTCTCAAGTACCGTTTGTGTGGCAGCTGCGGCTGCCTTTGGTTCCATACCACTCAACTGTGCATAAAACTGAGTGTATTCACGTGGTGTCATTCGTTCATAGAGCCCACATGGATCGGGAAATAAGCCAAGCTGCTGTTTCGCTTTTGTTGGCTCTTTAGCAACATCAATATTATCTATCGTGGCATGACCTTTATCAGCCTGAAGCAAACCAAACACAGTGCGCAAACATGTTGTTTTACCAGCACCATTCGGGCCTAGTAACCCCGTAATTTGGCCATCACTAGCAGTGAATGAAAGCCCATCTAACGCGTTCACTTCACCAATTTTTTTATATAAGTTATCTACTTGGATCATGACTTACTCCTTATCAGCAATGCTGGCTGGGCCATTAATATTCATAAAGAATTGCTTACGTGTATCTTCTTGAAGGCAACTAGTATCAAAATCTCCGACAGCTTTTTCATCATAAAACTTAGCAATAAGTTTATTTGCACAGCTTTGACTCGCAACAATATGGGTTGCTGTCGGTGCCACTAAATGGGTTGCATTAGTCAGTTTTTCCATCGCCACTTCAGCCCACTTTGCTGGCGTAGCTGGGTCTAAACCACCAGATAGCAAAAGCGTTGGTATATCAGACTCTACAGGGTCATAGTAGCTATCAGGAACCGGTTTAACATCCCATATTGGGCAGGTAATATCGAGACCTTCAACCATTGTCTTACCAATATAATTCTTGCTGTACTTCTCTTTATCGGCACCTGATAATCTTGCCCAGTCTTCACCACATACAATGGCCTGATGCATACCAAGGGCGAGATCCATACCGTCCTCATTCGGCGCCATCATACCCACTAAAGGTAATACGTTACCTTTACTCGCTTCACTAATAGCAAGAGGGATCAACACTCTTGAAGGATGAGCATAAAGAGCCATCCTGATTGCGCCATATAGCTTAGACTTAGTCATTGTCATATCTAATGGCTGACTTGTCCTTGGGTGCAAAACGGATACTTTAAGTGGAGTTTGCTCAACTTGTGTCAGTAATGATTGCCAACGCTGGGCTAAATTAGGGTAAGCTTGGGCGCATTTTTGATCCGACTGGCATTGTTTAAACAACGCATTCAACGAGTCTTCAATCGCCCCGCCAATCGCTAATAAGCTTTGGTTACTTGGTGCAAGACCGTCTAATACTGCTGACGCCACGCTATCAGGGAACTGTCTCATATACTCAAGTGCAATACGAGTGCCATAAGAGCCACCGTATAAATGCAGCTTACTATAGCCAAGCGCTTTTCTTACCGCATCGAAGTCTTTGGCCGCAGCGGGGGTGGTGTAATCAGACAAGTCTGTCGCTAGTTTTTCTTTACACTCAATAGTGTCTTCTTTGTAAAAGTCTAAGCCTAATAAAGTATCATCCACAGCAAACTGGCTTGCGAGATCATCAAGCCCACACTGTAAAAGATTAGACTTTCCAGTTCCTCTTTGGTCAACAAGGATGATGTCTCTATTCTCTCTGGCATATTTTAAAATGCGCTCAAAGTTCGCTGCGATGCTCGTCGCCGACTGCCCAGGACCGCCTGCAAACGCGAGTATTGCTTCTTGCGGATATAAGGGCTTGATAGCAGGAATAACCATAAAGTGAATATCAATTTTTTGATCTTGTTTTTCATCACTTAATGGTTGCGACAATGTACCACACTGCACTCTATCACTCAGGTGTTTAGCGTAGCAAGGCGCTAATTCAACTGCTGATGTCGCTGCACGAAGTGGCAACGCAGCACTAATAAGTAAGGGTACTGCCGCCAACTTTACTAAGTTTTTCTTAATGTTAAATGGCTTTTTCATAGTTAATTCCTTGTTGACTCATCGCCAGTATGCTAACTTTAAATGAGTGTATCAGTGTATCAGTGTATTATTGTATTAATACAGTAGAATCAGAGTAATGCTAGATCTTATTCATGTCAACCCCAACAGCGCAGAGCCCATATACAAACAGCTATTTGATCAAATAGTGCGGTTAATCGTGTCTGGTAAAGCACATCCCGGAGACGAATTGCCTTCGGTGAGAAAACTTGCAGAGTACTTTGCAGTCAACCCCATGACAGTATCTCGTGCAATTGGGCAACTAGTAGATCAAGGTTGGCTTGAACGCAGACGCGGTCAGCCAACCCGGGTAGCAAAGCAACTAGCCATGCAACAAACGGACAACCTTCTGCAAAAAAATTTAAGTATTTTAATCACTGACGCTAAGCAACTGGGGATAAGTAAAACAGAGTTGTTATCATTGATAGATAAAAACTGGGAACAAGAATAATGACAAGCCCACTACTAGAATTTGATCAAGTAAATAAGCAGTTTGCAGGTAAAGCTGTTTTAAACAATATCAACCTTATTATTGAGCCGGGTATGGTGATGGGGTTATTGGGGCGAAATGGTGCGGGTAAAACCACATTATTACGTATCGCCCTTGGCCTGATCTCACAAAACACGGGAGTCGTAAGGTGTTTAGACAGTGACAATCGGCAGCTTAGTCCTGCATGCAAGCAAAGAATCGGATATGTACCCCAACAACCGTGTGGCTATCAAGGATTTAAAGTCAATGATGCACTGGCACTACACAAAAGCTTTTACCCTAACTGGGACAGTACGCTAGAGCAAACATGGCTATCGCGACTTGAGCTTGATGGCAACGCGCTAGTGAGTAACCTTTCTGGTGGACAGCAACAAAGCTTAGCGCTTATCATGGCTATGTCATACCGTCCACAGTTACTGATTTTGGATGAACCCGTTTCCAGCTTAGACCCCATTGCACGCCGAGCTTTTATGAGTGATTTGTTTGAGTTGGCATTGGAAGCAGGTTCAGGGGTGCTTTTCTCTTCCCATATCACCTCAGATGTCGAACGTATCGCGAGCCATATTGCAATCATCAAAGACGGAGAGGTACTCGTTTCGGGAGAACTCGACAGCTTAAAAGAACAGATCAAAATTGTTCCAAATAGCGCCAGCGACCCTTTACCCGGAGCCACAATACTTCATCAGTCTCAGCGTTCTACCGTATATCAAGCAAGCTCCTGTAACTTAAGATCCAAAAAACCTGAACATAACATCACAAATCTTGAGCAGCTTTTTGTGGAGCTACATCAATGAGATTCATCGGCAAGGCAAATTACTGGTCAGGATTCTCTGGACTGTGGATGAAAGAATGTGGCTCCGCCAACTTCTTCATTCCTGGCGTATTAGGCGCATTAGTGTCTCCTTTTGCGTTCATGATAGCAGATCAACATCTTCAAAGTTTTGCTTTAGTTTTCTCACTTAGTGCTTTATGGATGGCGTTCTGCTGGCAAGTTGTCAAACTTCAGGCGCAAGAAGGAGCAATGTTATTCCCTGCGCTCAAGCATCATGTTTACAAGCAAGGTGGACTTATTTTATTACTTGGCTACGCGTTCAATGCGCTAGCTATGATAAACCAACCGGTGCTTGAGGTTATCTGTAGCATGCTATTTGCCAGCGCATACTGCGGCTACTTCTTTTTGCTCACGCAAAGAAGCAGTCGCCACTTTAAGCACAATAGTTACTTCTTTATGCTGCTTTTAATGGCTGCTATGTTTTTTGGTCACCAACCAACTACATTAGCCGCGTTAGCGATCCCACCGAGCCTCATTGCTTTATACTTCATTTTTACAAGGCAAAAAAACTGCCACTGGCACCCAGAGGCCTATCAAACCTACCTTAATAATATTCAAACGGGGTTACTACCTGTTCATACTTTCACGCCAGCTTGGTTGACACAGAAGTTTCGGCATTTTTTGATGCCTATGAGTTATTTTTCTGGAAACTTGCTGCTACAAACCTGCCAACTTTTTGTGTTAGCAGGTCTCCTTGCAATAATTGCCGCCGTGTTTTTTGATGCCAACTCTCAGTTTTTGATGATGTTTATGGATGTGCTGACAATTATGGTTGCGATTTTCGTGTGTTGGTCAAAGCTACAAACTAGGATGAGCTGGGATCAACTTTATTTGCTTCCTATCTACTCGAGCCTGACTTCCATTAAACGGGCATATCACATTGCCGCATGCAAACTGGCTCTATGCCTGGCACTATATCAACTTATTATCATACTTGTTTGCGACAGCTTGTCTGCACTACAACCTTACTCCGTTTATATTCTCATTTTTGCAGGCTCAGTATCCAGTTTTATGCTGTGTATTGCCCTTGGCAGTATTGTTAACAATACTATTTCACTCTCACTCTCCTGCATGTTCGCTCTGGTTTTAGACAGTGCTCTAAAAACTTACCTTTTAGAGCATCATCAAGCTATCAGTAGCGTACTTGTGATGTTTGGCTACTGTATAGCTATCAGCTTGCTACTTTTATATGCAAGTAAAAAGGTTGAGTAACGCTTAGTGGGAATGCGTCCGACTGTTTATAAAGTCTGTCACAGAGAATAACACCCCAGAAATAACAAAAGTGATATGGATCCCAACTTTCCATGCGAGTTGTTCGCTGGTTAACTCGTGAGAGTGAATAAATACTTTTAATAGTTCTACGGCTGAGATAGCCACAATGGCACTAATAAGCTTGATTTTGAGGCCAGAAAACCCAACCTTTCCCATCCAGGTAGGCTTATCTTCTTGCGGTTCAACATTTAACTTCGAAACAAAATTTTCATACCCACTAAAAATAATGATGATTAATAGCCCTGCCAAAAGAGCAGTATCAACCAGTGTCAAAATACCAATTAACAGCTCTTGATTTGTCGCGCTAAGCGCGGTGATAGTCATGACATAGAGCTGCTTAAAGAACTTTAATAGCAGCAGTACTATCGCTAATAACAAACCAACAAAAAAAGGAGCTAGAAGCCATCTACCTTTAAAAAGAGTTCGCTCTAAAAGGTGTTCGTAGCGATTGGGCTGCTCACTTTTAGACCTAACATCTTGTTCCATATTATTACTCATTACCTTGTTCTAAAGATTACATTTAACTGCTAAATGTAGCATTATGAATCCTAATTCTCACGTTTCATTGTTCATAACTTAAATCAATTTTTTGCTCTTTAAGACAAAATTAATTCGTTTTCTTTATTTTAATTTTTGCTTTAAAACGTACTTGTTCTTTCAATTAACAGGTAAAACGAATGAAAACCTTAACTTCATCATTAATCGCTCTGTCTTTATTTGCTTCTACTTTGCTAAAGGCAAACGATGAGTTACCAGTTGCACCCGCAGACTTGGTTCAAGAGCTAACTGAAATGTGCCTTGATTGGGCAAAAGATGATGAGGTACAAGCCTCCGAACTAAAAAGGTATGTACTAAGCTGTGTTAACGATGAATTACAAGCGACTGGATATCAAAAAGTCAAAGATGTAGAAATCAAATCGCAGTAACATATGCAGGTAAGAGGCTGCTCAAGAGGTTGAGCAGCCTTATGTTCTTAAAAGCGGTTAGGCTTTTTTCTTACGTGTCGCCTTTTCTTCCTCAACCCATTTACCATTGCTGTAAGTTGCCTTCCAGCCAGTAGCCTTGCCGTCTACTTCGGTCATTACATATTGAGTCTTGGTTTTTCTTGAGTAACGCACAATTGCCAAGTTTCCATCTGAGTCTTGCTCTGGTGCGTCAGCCAAATAATAAAATTTTGGCGAAATTCTATCTCTAAAGCGTTTAAGCTCTGCAACTTTTGGTGCCCTTGTTTCTCGCGATTTAGGGAACGTATGCGCCGCTAAGAAAATACCAGATGCACCATCACGTAGCACGAAATGCGCGTCTGATTTTTCACACTCTAATTCAGGTAATGGAACTGGATCTTCCTTAGGTGGCGCAGCCTCACCATTTTTCAATAATTTTCGCGTATTTTTGCACGACTCGTTGGTACAGCCAAAATATTTGCCAAATCGCCCAGATTTAAGCTGCATATCCGCGCCACACTTGTCACACTCAATAACAGGGCCATCATAGCCTTTGATTTTGAATGAACCAGTTTCAATCACATAACCCTTACATGCAGGATTATTACCACAGACATGAAGCTTTTTGGTTTCATCAATGAGGTACGAGTCCATCGCTGTTTCACAAATAGGGCAGCGCTTCATGTGACGAAGTGACTCAGCTTCTGCCTCTTCATCTGCATCTGCTGCAACAGCTTCATCACCTGATACAAGGTTAATTGTTGTGGTACAACGTTCTTTGGGGGGCAAATTATAACCAGTACAACCCAAGAAAACACCGGTTGAAGCTGTACGGATCCCCATTTTTCTTGAACAAGTTGGGCAGTCAATGTCTGTTTCTACCATAACATTTTGTCGCATTCCGCCTTCATTTTCATCACCGGCAGCAATTTCTAACTGATGAGAAAAATCAGCATAGAACTTGTCTAGTACCTGCGTCCAAACCCGCTCACCTTCTGCAATATCATCCAGTCGACCTTCCATCTTCGCAGTGAAATCAAAGTTCATCAAGTCGTTGAAGTTTTCCACCAAGCGATCGGTAACAATTTCACCCATTTTCTCGGCATAAAAACGTCGATTCTCTACACGTACATAGCCTCTATCTTGAATGGTCGAGATAATAGCAGCATAGGTAGAAGGTCGGCCAATACCTCGCTTTTCTAGCTCTTTAACCAAACTTGCTTCACTATATCGCGCTGGTGGCTTTGTAAAGTGTTGTTTCGGGTCTAATGCAATCAAGTTGAGTTTATCACCCACACTTACACTTGGTAGTGCTTGATCTTCTTCATTTTTCTTACGAACTGAAGGTTGTACACGAGTCCAACCGTCAAACCTAAGTACGCGGCCTTTAGCCTTCAAGGTGTAGTCTTCTGCCGCCACGGTAAGCGTCGTTAGATCATACTCAGCTGGGGTCATCTGGCAGGCCACAAATTGACGCCAAATCAGCTCATACAGTTTTTTAGCATCCGCTTCCACGCCATCAAGATGACCAGACAACACGTTTACATCTGAAGGACGAATGGCTTCGTGTGCTTCTTGTGCATTTCCTTTCGCCGAGTAGCGCAGTGGACCATCCGGCAAATATTTATTACCAAACTCGTTTTCGATGTAGCCGCGACACATTTCAAGCGCGTCATTGGATAGGTTTGTCGAATCGGTACGCATGTAGGTAATGTAACCAGCTTCATAGAGACGCTGGGCTAGCATCATGGTCTTCTTAACCCCATAACCTAAGCGAGTACTTGCCGCTTGCTGCATTGTCGAGGTAATAAATGGCGCACTCGGCTTACTCTTACTTGGCTTTTCTTCAACTTTGACGACTTCGTAAGCACTGTTTTCGAGCACTTGTACAGCAGTATCAGCCTGCGTTTTATTTACTGGTTTAAATGCTTCGCCTTTAAACTTAGTAACCGCTAGGCGAATATCATCTTTTGTTGCTTTAACATCTGCGTGAATATCCCAAAACTCTTCTGGAATAAATGCTTTTATCTCACGCTCTCGTTCAACAAGTAATCTTACTGCAACTGATTGCACTCGACCAGCAGACAGCCCTCTGGCAACCTTTTGCCAAAGCAATGGCGAAACCATAAAGCCCACAACACGGTCAAGGAATCGTCTTGCCTGTTGTGCATATACCATGTCAGTATTTAGCTCACCTGGATCTTCAAAAGCTTGCTTTATCGCATTTTTGGTGATCTCATTAAATACCACGCGCTTGTATTTACTTTCATCACCGCCAATGATTTGCTCAAGGTGCCAAGCAATCGCTTCCCCTTCTCTATCCAAATCCGTCGCCAGATAGATGTGGTCTGCATCTTCAGCAAGTTTTTGTAGCTCTTGAACTACCTTTTCTTTACCAGGCAAAATTTCGTAATGCGGTTCCCAACCCTTTTCAGGGTCAATCCCCATCCTCGCAACCAAGTTTGCATAGTCTTTTTGCTTTTTGTATTGCGCTTTTTCTTCAGGTGACATTTTGCGTACTTCAGCTGGCGACTTAGTTGCCAAACCTTTTGTTTTGCCTGCGCCTGAAGTAGGAAGATCTCGAACATGACCCACACTGGATTTAACAATGTAGTCCTTGCCGAGGTATTTATTGATTGTTTTTGCCTTCGCGGGAGACTCTACAATTACTAGCGATTTGCCCATAGCTGCCTATTTTTGACCGATTCTGTCTGTGTTTGCCCTTACTTGGGCGTTGAATTACTTATAGGTATATCTACAAACACCTATTGTTACAAGCTAAATATACGAACTTTTCCCTGATCACTGAATTATTATCCAATTTATGTACAATAAACAGCCAATTTAGGGACACTTTCTTTTATATAAGGTTAAGGCACGGGAATATAAAGGAATAGAAAGAAAAATGCCAACCCGAAAGTTGGCATTTGTAGAATTAACCTGCGTCTCTGACAAATATACCTACAGACTCCGACTTTTGCTCAGATGAATCCCCAAGGGCAGGATAGGTAAATTTAATCGTTAAAAACCCGTCCCTTTTATTATTTGGTTCTGTTTCCTGCACCAGTGTTACAGTAATACTTTGTGCGATATCGGTGTTAGTATTTCCAACCGCAGAGGTGACAGTACCTGACGCTAATTCGCCGTTATTCGTTGATACCTCAATTTCGGTACCAGCAGGTAGTGGGTTACCAAATATATCTGAAAAATAAATTGTGATTGGTACCGATTGCCAAGCATTTTGTGCAGTAAAGTCAACTGACTCTATGTCACAACGTACACTACTATCTGATACTTCGAGTACCAATCCTCTAGAGCTTGTGCAACTTCCATCTACACCGTCTTTTGCAACAGTGAAACGTGTATATACGTCATCACCAGACATCACAAGTTCAAACTGACTATATACATTTACCAACTCTCTTGAGCACTGCCCCTTTGCATCACCCTCAGCTTCTGGTGAGCATAGTAAGCCATTATAACGACCATCTGGCTGATTAAAAAAGCCGTTATTATCGTTGTCGATCCAAATATCATCATGTCCACCGGTACTTGTTCCCGTTGGTGAACAAGGTCCTGTATTAGGTGACGTGTCACATATCGCTTCATCAAAGCGGAAGTTTTCATTGGTATCAAGGAATGCTTCTGATAAGTCAAATTCTTCGCGGAACTCACCAATATCAAATTGACCATTTCGACGTGAAACACCATCGCTTGATGGTTTGTCAACATAAGTCTCTTGACCTTTAACGAAAGCTAGCACACTCACTCGAGCACCCATAACAATCCGATCGTCAGCAAACGGGTCTGTTCCTTCTAATGGTGCATCTTTTTGTCTCTTCATGCCATCAATACAAGGAGCAGCTTGGCCAAAGTATGGATCACAATTCCAGTTTTCTGAAGTGTTAGGAACTACGCCAGCCTTACGAGGTGGAATACTATTTAGCCGATTGCCCCACTTCGGATCAGTAAAAGGACGAACACCTTGACTACGCCAAACTACAGAACAAGAAGCATTGTTGGTTCGGCAGTCATACGTAGTATCAGAATCAAGGCTACCTATTGCCCCAGCCTCTGCAATAACGGTTGCAGCGACCCCGTCGGCATTAAATTGGTTGAATTGATCGCCAAAAAATAACCTTATATCGGTGGTTACCCCATTATAATTAAGTGAATTGGTATTAAACGTGGTTGGAGAGGCATCAAATGTATCTTGATCGGTAACACCAGAGCTTAATATTAAGCCTGAAGACACACCAAAAATCTGTTCACTTAGTGGGATTGTATGCATAACGCCGGTAGGACAACGAACATCATCGTTTGTGGCATCAGTATCGTTACATGCCTTTGCAATATCTGTCCAGCAAGTTATTGCGTCACCATCTGGCAAGTTAACGTAAGATTCTTCTGGGATATAACATGCACTAACAACAAGTGGCCCAGGTACGATACCTGACTTAACTGTAGTTCTCACAATACCATTAGCATTGGTATTACCCGTAATTTGCGTAAGAGAGGCCAAGCCTTGCTCATCAGATAACCTGAAATCAACACGAGCACGGGGAATTGCAAGATTGTCTTCATCGACTAGCTTAAAGCTCACGACTGATTGCGTCGGCAAGCCCCCTTCGCCTGGAGGTAAAGCAATAAACTGGTTGAAGCCTTCTTCTTCTGGCAAAAACTGTACGGCCTGTGCAAGTGCACTGTCGATCTCAATCGTGGTTTCTTTGTTAATTGGCGAACTACCGTTTTGAATGGTCACTGAAATGCGGTCTTCACCTTGACAGCCTTTAGCGCGGTAAGTAGAGCGTGCAATACCGTTTGACGTGTTCACACTTTCATCAAGTTCGGCCAAAGCCGGTGTAGCAGATGAACAGGGGGAACTAAATGCCACCTCAAATGCGCTATTAATCAAGGCACCATTTTGGTCTTTCAGCGTTACGGTAATCACGGTACTACCACCAGCTGAAAGCTGTTGTTGAACGCCATCGCCATCAACCAGGCCGTTATCAATAGACACATTTAGCTGCGCAACACCGACGTTAAAGTTAATTGCTTGGGTAACATCAACATAGTCTGGTGAATTTACGGTTATCGTCCCTGCACCACCTTGATTTCCAGGTTGAAACTTTAAGATAGCAATACCAAAATTATCAGTTAACGCTGTGCCAGTTGCAGGTAAAATGGTACCCAATGTAGTTTCAGCACTAATTAGCGCATTAGCGATTGCATCACTTGTTTGACTTGAGGTGAGCTTGATAAAAATATCAGCAGTTTCATTTGATGACACCTGATTAACACGCGTACACCCCGCCGCAATTGGATCTATCATTGCTTGGTCACGATTTGTATCCCAGCCCACAGGACACTGGCTTAGTAGCATCACCTCAAGCTTACCTGAGGCCGTATTATCTGAGTTGTCACCACCACCTTGGGAGGTAAAATCGAACGTCTTTGATACTGTGTTACTACCTTGTTCATAAGACGCTGTAATGCGACCAGCTCCAACCACATTTGTTACCTTTAGGGTAACCGAAGCTTTCCCTTCTGTATCAGTTAACACTGAACCTGAACTAGGTTCCATTACTGCAAACTCATCGCTTTCAAAAACAACGCGACTGTTCGCAAGCGCGCTGCCATCTTTTGTTAATGTTGCTGTAATAATGAGAGGAGAAGTGGACGAAAGTGTATTTGCTGTATTACCGTCGCTGTCTGAACCTGATAATGTTATAGCGTATGTGCCATCACTACCATCACCATTTCCATTGTCAGTATCTTTTTGAATGCTGCCGCCACCGCCGCATGCAGTCAGTAAAAATGCGATTATCAGCAAGCCAAAATAGCGCATCAAGGGCATTTACCTGTCTCCCTAGCTAAGTTAATTTTATTATTGCTCAATAGTAACCCAATTTTAGCGATAAAATCACAATTTTTTATTAGATTAACTCGATTTTCTATCGCTAAATGCTGTTCATCTGCGCTAAGCCTGTTAAGCTTTACGGATTTTAAAATACATAGTGTTAGGACAATGTCAGAAAATCAAAAAATGGGCCTAACGGCGCGCATTATGATAGGTATGGTATTAGGCGTAGCGTTAGGCTTTATACTCCAAACCATACTTGGCGACAGCAAAGAAGTACTGATACCTTTAGGTCTTTTTGACCTGCCTGTTAAAGGCTTTTTTGTTGATGGTTTGTTTCATATCGGTGGCCAAATCTTTATTGCAAGCTTAAAGATGCTTGTTGTTCCTTTAGTTTTTATTTCATTAGTGTGTGGTACGTGTAGTCTAAGCGATCCGAAAAAGTTAGGCCGATTAGGTGGGAAATCTATCGGTCTTTATCTGATCACAACTGCGATAGCAATTACAGTTGCGATAACCCTGGCTCTGTTTTTTGCTCCAGGTGGAGACGTTGAAGTACCCAGCACAGCCTCGTTCGATGCAAAGCAAGCGCCAACCTTAGTTCAAGTTATTATCAATATGTTCCCAACCAACCCAATTGATGCGATGGCTAACGGCAATATGTTGCAAATCATTGTGTTCGCACTGCTGTTTGGTATTGCCATGGCACTGAGTGGGGATGCAGGGTCTCGATTGGCTGCAGTATTTGAAGATTTAAACACTATTGTACTAAAGCTTGTCACTTTACTGATGAACGTTGCACCGTACGGGGTATTTTGTTTGATGGCCAAGTTATTTACTACCATCGATATGGGCTTAATTGTTGAGCTTGGAAAATACTTTATGGTGGTAGTCTTGGCACTGCTTATTCATGCGTTTATTAACTACTCTATTTTGTTTAAGTTACTTACAGGGCTAAGCCCGGTTGTTTTCCTCAAAAAAATGAAAGATGCCTGCATGTTTGCATTTAGCACCTCGAGTTCCAGCGCGACTATGCCAGTCACATTAGAAACCGCAACTAAAAAGTTAGGTGCGCATAATTCGGTTGCTTCTTTTACTATACCGCTTGGTGCAACTATCAATATGGATGGTACTGCGATTATGCAGGGGGTAGCAACTGTCTTTATTGCCCAAGTCTTCGGCGTTGACCTTACAATAAATGATTACTTAATGGTTATTCTTACAGCCACACTCGCCTCTGTTGGTACTGCAGGCGTTCCAGGTGTCGGTTTGATTATGTTGGCTATGGTGTTAAATCAAGTTGGACTACCTGTTGAGGGGATTGCGTTAATTATCGGTGTCGATAGATTACTTGATATGACGAGAACTGCTGTTAATGTCACTGGTGATTGTATGGTCACTTGTGTCGTTGCGAAATCAGAAAATGAATTTGATATCGCTGTTTTCAATGATCCTGACGCTGCAAAAGAGCTCGAAGAAACAACCTCTAGAGTCAAGACCTGATCCCAATTATTACAGTTAGTTTTATCCTTATTCGAAGCGATAAGGCTAAACACTAAAAAGCCGCACTTCAAAGTGCGGCTTTTTGCTTAAACAAGCGATTAAAATTGATAAGCGAACTTCACGTATGCTTGGCGACCAAGAATACTATGCGTTTTATTATCAATACCCATAGACTCCGATGGCGCTAATGGTGCTTCCTCATTAAATAGATTAGATGCACCTAATGTCACCGTCAGCTTTTCAACACCGATGTAACTCACACTAGTATCTACCGTGGTCCAAGAGTCAATCTTGTACTTATTGCCTTCGCTATCAGCAAGATCTTTATATGAATCGATGTAATTAACACTGATATTTGCTAGCCAATCGTTTCTCGCCCAATCCACGCCAGCAGTCCAGCGAAATTCAGGGTGTTGGTATTCACCATTTAGATCCTCAGAAAGATTGAATGAATTGCCCTGTTCGTCACTTGCAAACGATTGTTCTTCAAAGCTTAACGCATAAGTTAAATTGTAATTAAACTTAAACTCCCCTAACTCTTGCGTTGTTAGTGCATATGCTAAATTAACATCGAAGCCATCCGTCTCACGTCCACCGATATTAACGAAAGTATCGTTGATTGTTAGAATACGACCTAATGTACTACCTTGGTTAGGCGCTCGCACAACTAAGTTAGGATCAGTACCACAGCAATCTACCAACTTTTGCGCACCTATCTTCTTGATAAGATCTTCCTGATCATAATTCCAATAGTCGACACCGATACTAAAGTCTTCAGTGGCTTGCCATACTACCCCTAAGTTATAGTTTTCAGACTCTTCAGGTTGCAAGTTTTTGTTACCAGAGACAATAGCAGTATACTCATAAGGGCTACAGTCATCATCTGCACCAGTTTGGCGACAACGTTCTCGGTCAATCACACTTGGTGATTCGTCAGTCCTGCCAAGGTGTAGCTGGACTAACGAAGGCGCTCTAAATGCAGTACCCCATGAACCACGCACAACTAAACTATCCAGAGGCGCCCATCGGAATGCCACTTTTGGATCTGTAGTGGTACCAAAGTCACTGTAATCTTCATAACGTAAGGCTAATTGTAACTCTAGCGTGTCAAGTAGCGGTACACTAAACTCCGCAAAAATTGCCGTGTTATCACGATCACCATTCGCTTGGGTCGCTTCAGTACCGAAGATTTCTCCTCGAATATACTGGCTATCAGGGTTGTCCTCTATTTTCTCATAGCGATGTTCAAAGCCAAATGCAGCTGCAACATAACCTGCACCAAATTCAAATAATTCACCTGACACCGTACCGTCTAGTGACTGCATTGTTGACGCGCCGTAACGTGTCGTCGTTGTTTCAAAAAATGCCAGTCCCGCTTCTGTGTTAGTACTTGGTTCAAATGGATTCCATAGCCCTTCGTCAATTGCTTGTTGTGCTCTTATTTTATTAGGGAAACCATCAAAGCCTTTCTCTACTGCACTTGAGCGAATCGCTGAGTAAGCAATTTCCCATGACCAAGCTTGCCACTCACCACGTGCACCAAGTACTGCACGATAATACTCAGAATCAACATCTTTCTTACGATTACCTATATCCACAGTACGGCGGCGCATTGAAATATCTACACCATGTAAAAAGTGATCCGGATCGTTAAATAGTGGGTGGTTTGGGTTGTCACCATCCATAAATAACTCAGTGAAGCTTGGAGAGCCTGCACCTTGAATAAAGGTTGATGTATGTTGAGCTGAGATTTCTGCAAATCCTTCAACCCCATCCATAATTTCTTGCACGCCATTGTAGTTAAAACTAATACGCTCTGTGGAAGGGATAGCAGTCATATGTGACGCAAAGTCATAGCGACAAATATTGCCAATATCTAGCGCAGGATCGCAGGTATCGTTACCCCAAATATCAGCAAAAGTTGTTTGTCTCACTTGAGTGCCATCATCTTCAGTACGGACGACTGGCAGTCTTGCCCACTGCTCATCCGTTAGCATACTTCTGACTACCTCAACACTGCCCGGATAACCCGCCGAACTTAGGGAGTTATTTCCTCCTCTAAAGCGTTGATCTGCAGATGCTGTATAGTCCCGATCAGCATAAGTTAAGTGGCCACGCTTAAAGTAATCCAGTGAAAAGTTATGATGACCATTTTGCGTTGACGATCCCCACAAAATAGTAAAGTTTTGCTCATCAGCGCCACCATCAGCAGTGTCTGATAGCTTAGCTGCAACTTCAAACCCGTCTATGTCATCGCGTAAAATAATATTAATTACACCTGCAACCGCATCAGAGCCGTACGTTGCTGAAGCACCATCTTTTAAAATATCAATACGTTTTACCGATGATACTGGTATGGTATTCAAATCAACAAATGACGTTTCAATGTCTTTTGCAAATGGACTGACTGCAACACGTCGACCATTTATAAGCACCAATGTCGATGACGCTCCTAACCCTCTAAGTGCCACACTAGAGCCGCCATTAGCGGTATCATCGCTCGAGTTACCTTGAGTACTGAATGTACCAGCACCGGATACCGGTAATTTTTGTAATGCACCGATGAGATCTGTTGATCCTGTTGATGCAAGATCCGCAGCAGATAAACTTTGGATAGGTGAAGGGCCTTCGAGATCTGTACGCTTAATATGTGAACCTGTCACTTCAATACGTTCTACTTGTTCTGTTTCTTCAGCGTTAACTTGTTGATTCATGCCGATTAACACTGCTATGGAGAGCGCACTGAGTGGTAATTTATAGGTCATCCTGTTTCCCCTTAAGTTAATAATTACTCTGTAGTTTTTTTAATAATCAAGCCATTATTAACACACCATTGAAACTTTAACAACGCATTTATTTAACATTAAGTTTCCATTTAAGGGTTGTACCTACAACTATACAAGATGAATGACAAGATTAATTAGATATTGATATTATTGATAAAAAAACAATAAAAATATCAGCTGAAAAGGGGAGTGCTCAATACCATAAACTTCATTAAGCTTGCTATTTTGAGGCGAGAAAATCTTGTCGATAATACCACTTCCGCACCCTACTCTCGCTGAAGTACCTTTCCCCCTCTAGGCAAGGCAAATTCACTTCCAATAGCTAGCTATTGGAAGTGAATTCATCGCAGTTAGCACTAAAACTGGCTACTAGAAAGGCATTCTTTATCCGCAGATCAGGTTATTTAGTTGTTACATAAGACATTTTTAACGCAGTTAACGTCTGATTTGCTTCTTCAAACTGAGCAGGCAAGTATTAAAGCTAATGGGTATAAGGCAAACTTGGAAACGGGCACCACATTGCTTACTTATGTGACGTTTGGAATTACTGAGGTTTTTGGTGTGATAACATGAGTAAGGGAAAGTTCACTGCGTTTTTGTGCTATAGCTGGCAACACAGTGAACGTGACATATCTATACTTAAAATTAGTGTTACAACGCGAGCCAAGGTTGAACTGATTTAATATCCGCTGCGTTTGCAAAAGGCGCTGTATTATGCTCCCAGCTTGATGGAATGCTAATTTGGCAGTTCTGCGTATTACACTGTGTGGCTGTACTTTTTAAAGCCGCATCATCGTTAAATGTAACGATCACCCCTTTATGCTCTGGTAAAAGGAAGGATAGTAAGTGCTTAATAAAGAAACCTGACAGATCTGCTAATAAGGATTCAAATTCCATCTGCATCTTGTATAAATCAGACCTGCTAATAGAGTCGGCGTGAAATAGCTCTGCCTCTATTTGCATTTTTAGCTGGCATTCTGTATCGCCACCTTGGGTATCAATAATGACTTTCGCTTTATCCTTATCAAGCGCTTTGTCAAACGGCAACAATAATTGTGCTTCTTCAGTAAACGATAGCTGAAAATTGGCCGATTCTGTCACAATGTTACCACTACTAATTTGGCAAGGCTGCATGCTTACGGTGTCGACTAAATAAAAGCCAACTCGAGCAAACTCAAACTCGCCTTTATTCACGACTTTTAGGCGGTCATAAAAACTATCATAAGAAAATGTCACGGTACTAGCAAAAGCAAACGAGCTCCACCAAGTAACCAAAAGCGCCACCGCCACCACTAGTTTATTCTTCATCAAAATACGCTCTGTTGTGTCTGATCATATCATTTAGTTCACTAACATAATCTTCGCCTCGCTCTGAGTAGCTAAGCAAACCAGCGGTTAGTGCCGTTGCTTCTATAGGTACTTTTTCGGCTCTCAAGCCTGCACGTACTCCTCTTAACTCCTTGTACGCTTCATGCGTATTGATATTTCTAAAATAAGATTTAACAGCTGCACGTACTGACTTGAATGCACGAACTTCATGCTCAGCCTCATCAGCACGGCGCTTTGGGATCATACCGCAGCCTTTGGTGTAACACCATTGTCCAAAAAAATTTAACCCGATCCGCGCGAACCGAGAAGTTCCCCATGCCGATTCATTAGCCGCTTGCATTAATGCTAGCTCTTTTGGAATGATATCAACTCGACGCAGTGCTTTTTTTAATGACGCTTCATTGATTTTCTCATTTTTTAAATCGTATTTAGAGAAAATAACAGCAACTTTTTCAACCTGTTTACGTGTCAGTGTTTCGCCAAATTGTAACATCATCAGTGCGATATCAAGTGTTGCACGTTGCTCCAAAATCAGCTTGTTTTCAGCCTCAACATGAGGCTTGATAAAATCAAAAAACGCTTTCTTCTTTGCTTGAATATCTTTAATGGCTGAAAAGTTGGGTAACTTGACACTGTGAAGTGGCTTTTCAGGCACTACTTTAACAATCTCAATTTCTTCCTCATCATTTTCTACAGGTGTAAATTGAGGCTCTGGCTCTTGTAGAAACGGATAAATGAGCGCCCAAACCGTCACTAACGCAACCAATAGTTTAATTAATTTTACTTGCATACCTACTCCCCATTGCGACGCTGTTCTAAAGCAGAGCCTATCTCCTTATTACTCTCAGAACCTTGCTATGATCTACACATAATAATTACTTTCTTCTGTTACTATTTGGTGTAGATCCACTTAATACGTCATAATTTACAGTATTCAAAATAGCGGCCGATAATATCAAAAGCTGCAATTAAACGCGAATTTTCGTGCAGTTATCGTACAAAGTTTAGACGACATCTTGAATTTAAGAAAAAGGAACAAGTAGTATGATGGTTAACGCTTGGCAGCAGCGGCTTTTAGAGCAGAAAAAGAATAGGCCTCATGACAATCGCTCGGCATGGCAGGTAGATCGCTCGAGAATAATCCATGCAGCAGCTTTTAGGCGCTTACAAGCTAAAACCCAAATCATGGCCATAGGCGTAAATGATTTTTATCGAACACGACTAACCCACTCGTTGGAGGTATCACAAATAGGAAGCGGGTTACTGCGTCACTTGAGAAAGCATCACCCTGAATTTGAACACTTTCCTTCAACCAGTCTGATTGAGACGTTATGTCTAGCTCACGATATTGGTCATCCACCTTTTGGTCACGGCGGTGAGATAGCACTTAATTATCTAATGCGTGATCACGGAGGATTTGAGGGAAACGCTCAGACCTTGCGTATTGTTACCAAGTTGGAGCCTTATACCAAAGGTTTTGGTATGAACTTAACACGCCGCACCTTACTCGGATTTATTAAATATCCTGCATTAATCGACACACTCTGGTATCACCAACCAACGCAAACACAAAGTCGAAAATATATACTCTCGAGTGATTGGCTGCCAGCAAAAGGGATCTATCAATGTGACGAATCTGTATTTGACTGGATCCTCTCTCCATTTTCTCAAAACGACCAGACAAAGCTGCAAGAAACTGAGGTGAAAGACTCCTTCCGTCGTAAGACTAAGTTTAAGTCGTTAGATTGTGCGATAATGGAATACGCTGACGACATCGCCTATGCGGTTCATGATTTAGAGGATGCGATTGCAACCGAAACACTCAACGAGGCCGAGTGGCATAATTTTGCGCTTCCTGAATTACATAAACTAGATTCAGCTTGGCTAAAGAATAATCTTGATAGGATCACACAGAGCCTTTTTTCAGAAGATGAATCACAGCGTAAAGACACAATTGGTGAACTGGTAAACCTATTTATTGTGCACTGTAAACTCACCGTCCAAGACTCAGATTTTGACTCAGCATTGCTCCATTTCACCGTTGAGATGGACTCCGAGTTTCAACAGATACTGCAAGTATTAAAGCTGTTTGTATATCAGAGACTTATTCGTGAGCCTAAAATGCAGCAAATCGAATTTAGTGGTCAAAACCTGCTTATTGATTTATTTGAAGTGTTTGCCAGTGATCCCATGCGTTTATTACCCTACACGACTCAAGCACTCTACCAAGAAGCAAGAGATGATACGCAGCAAATGCGCGTTTTGGCAGACTATCTCGGTGGTATGTCAGATGAGTATGCACGAAAAACACATCAGCGTTTATTTACTGGAGAGCGATAGTAATACCGATTAGCTTAATTAAGTGGTCTAAAACCCGATAGTTGAGGCAAGCGTGGGCAGTTGCAAAGGTAATCATTCGCAAAGTTGCGTAACAAATTGCATAGCCTACATTTGCCTGCCCAGCACATTTAGTAAAAGCTTCTTCCCTTGCAAGGTAGAACGAAAACTATTTACTTTCTGCGCTTAGTTCGTGCACCAAGAATACGCTTTTTATCCCGTTGCTTTTTGGACTTACCGGAGTTGCGGCGAGAATCTTTAGGCTCTTTGGTTAAATCAGGCTCATAGCCAGGAAGCCATTGCGGCGCAAATCGTTCATCTAAGAAAATTTCTATTTCTTCCAGCAGCCATTGTTCATCAATACTCACAAGTGAAATAGCTTGACCATTTTGCCCGGCGCGACCGCTGCGACCGATACGGTGCACATAGTCTTCTGCAACATAGGGTAATTCTGCATTGAAAACATAGTTTAGTGAGTCAATGTCAATGCCACGAGCTGCTACGTCTGTTGCAACTAAGACACGAATTTCGCCTGACTTGAATTGAGATAGTGCTTTATCGCGCGCGCCTTGAGACTTATCACCGTGGATGGCGGCAGTTTTAAGGCCATCTTTATTTAACTCTTTGGCGTAGTTATCAGCACTATTTTTTGTGCGCGTAAATACCAGTACCTGATGCCAATTATTTTTGCCAATCAGATGAGAAATAAGTTCACGTTTGCGGTCTTCGTCTACTGAATAGAAAATTTGTGTAACGGTGCTCGCGGTACTATTTTGGGTTTCAACACCCACTCGTTTAGGATTATTTAACCAAGGTTTTACTTGGGATAGCACAGTATCGTCAACCGTTGCTGAAAATAGTAGAGTTTGACGCTCACGCGGCATGGTACGCATGATCCGCTTAATTTCACCCATAAAGCCCATATCTAACATGCGATCGGCTTCATCAAAAACCAAATGTTGAATATTCTTGAGCGTTAAAGTGCCCTTTATTAAATGATCGAGTAAACGTCCAGGCGTAGCAACAACAATATCCACTCCTGCCTTCAACCGCTTTTCTTGAGGACCGATATTCGCCCCTCCATATAAACACACAACATTCAAGTGAGAATGGCTCAGCAATTTCTCCGTGTGTTCAGCCACTTGCTGCGCAAGCTCACGAGTGGGTGTTAACACCAAAGTTCTGACTGATTTTTCACTCTTTACACAGGCACTTAGCATACGATGCAAAATCGGAAGCATAAAAGCGGCGGTCTTACCGGTTCCAGTTTGAGCACTTGCTATGAGATCATTACCACTTAAGATCTGTGGAATACTCTTTTGTTGAATAGGTGTCGGCGACTCAAATCCAAGCTCAGTAATCGCGCTTAGAAGTTCTGGGTGAAGTTGTAATTCGTTAAATGTCATTAATTGCCAATGGTATAATTGTGCTGATAATTAGCAGATTATAACAAAAAAACGAATGCTCGATGCACCTTGTAACACGCTGCATTTATCTATGTTGACTTTTTCATCAGCCAGTTTTACCTTCGATGATTAGACTTTCTAGTTTTCAGTAACGAAGCTAGCATAACATTTCAGATTTATAGGGATATATTCATGAAAACGCAAAATTTTAGACGGATATTATTTTACTGTGCCATAGTCGCACTTTTGCCGCTTTTAGGATTAATCCTCGCCGAATTGTTCACAAGTATTTTAAAGTGTAACGTATCACAAAGAGAGACAGCAAACTGCTCAGTAGCAGGAGTTGATATAGGCATGATTTTAGCAGTGCTTTACACCGGCGGCTGGGTAGGCTTAGTTACGACTCCCATCGCGGCGATATTAGCGCTTCTGTTACACCTAAAAACACAGTAGGAAAACACTGCTTTTACGTCCTACTCTCGCTAAGGTACCTAAATCCTCTAGGCAAGGCGAATTTACGCATCAATAGTCGGCCATTGGAAGTGAACTCAACACAGTTAACGCTAAAACTGGCTGTTAGAAAGACATTAATTATTCGCAGCTCAGATTAATTACAAAAAAGTAGGCTGCAAACATTGTTTACAGCCCGCCTTGCACTCGCTTAATCTAGCGCATTTTCTACTTTATTAAAGAGTGTTGTAATTGCTTTACTTGGCTCTTTTGTCACTAAGCTAACCACAATAATTGCAGCTGTTGCGACGACAAAGCCCGGAACAATTTCATATAGTGTCGCACTAAGCGGCTCACCGTTATAAGTAAATGGTCCGTAGATCCAAACCAATACTGTCACTGCGCCTGAAATCATACCGGCAAGGGCACCCGCAAAATTCATACGAGACCAGAACAAACTAAGCAATACAAGTGGACCAAATGCTGCACCAAACCCTGCCCACGCATTACTTACTAAATCTAAAATTGAGCTATCTCTGTCATATGCCAAATAAATCGCAGCTAGCGCTACAACCACAACACTAATACGACCAATCAGCACTAACTCTTTATCTGTGGCTGCTCTGTGAATAAAAATCTTATAAAAGTCTTCTGTTAATGAGCTCGAGCTAACCAACAACTGAGATGAGATTGTACTCATTATTGCCGCTAGAATTGCTGCTAACAAGAAGCCAGCAATCAGGGGGTGGAAAAGTAGTTGAGACAAAATTAAGAAGATGGTTTCTGCATCTTCCACTACAATGCCCTTTTCGTGAGCATAAGCTGCGCCGAATAAACCAGTACCAACCGCACCTAAAGCTGCAACTATCATCCAAGTCATTCCGATCCGACGTGCTGTAGGCATATCTTTTACGCTTCGAACTGACATAAAACGTACGATAATATGTGGTTGACCAAAATAGCCAAGACCCCAAGACATTGCAGAAACAATACCAATTGCGCCCGCTGAACCAATCCAAGTTAACATGGTTGGATTTAATTCATTCAGGGTTTGCCCAAGAGGGTTATCCAATAGCGAGAAGGTTACCAGTGGCACCAAGATAAGAGCAATAAACATGATGCAGCCTTGAACAAAGTCGGTCAGACTAACTGCCAAAAAGCCACCAAATAACGTATAAAGAACGACTACCCCAGTAGTAATATACATTCCGCTTTCATAGCTAAGTCCAAATGAGCTTTCAAACAGCTTACCACCAGCAACTACACCCGATGAGGTGTAAAGCGTGAAGAATATGATGATAACCAAAGCCGACACAATTCTTAGTGCATTACCCTTGTCCTCAAAACGATTGGCAAAGTAGTCAGGGATTGTTACTGCATCATTGGCATACTCTGTATAAACCCTTAGACGTGGTGCAACCAGTAAATAGTTTAACCATGCCCCAATCACAAGGCCAATTGCAATCCATGTACTACTGAATCCAGTTAAGAACATCGCACCGGGCAGACCCATCAAAATCCAGCCACTCATGTCTGAAGCACCTGCTGACAATGCCGCTACGCTAGGGGGTAAGCTGCGACCACCCAGCATATAACCTGACACATCACTGGTGGACTTTTTATATGCGTACAACCCTATTCCCAACATTGCAATGAAGTAAAGTGCAAGTGAGATTATCGTACCTATCTCCAATTTAGCCTCCTAAGTAAGTTGGGCTCTTCTCCAAATGTGAGCTTTATAGTGCTCAATTATTTGATTTATAACTCACTTTGAATAAAAGCCAAAACATAAAGGATCACTATAACATGCTGCTACTTCTCACCCAACCTCCTGAGACCAGTGTACTTTGCTATATCTTCCTTTGAAGCGTTCAGGGATCTGACGTTTGGATGCAAAATGAGCTGACTCTTCATTTTTAGTCACTGAAGGTTACTCTATGATCTAGCCAGCACACTTTGAAGGTGATGACGCGCTTTCAGCGTGAGGTTTACACATTTGGCTAGTGCATACTTTACTCAATCATTACAAACTATGTTTCCCTGCGTGACCTCGTAGCACTTTTACCTTATATTAAAGCCAATATCATTTTGTTTGGACGGTAGTATTTATGTATTTTTACACGGCTCGTCAGCCCATTTTTAATGTCCAAAGGGAGTTGATTGGCTACGAATTATTATTCAGAGACAGTCTGAATAATGTATTTCCCGAGATAGATGGCGATGAGGCCACAAGCCGCCTGATTGAAGGCAGCCAGTTCACTTTTGGTCTTGATGATTTGACCAATCAACACCCTGCCTATATTAACTTTACGCTGGAAACTTTATCCAAAGGTTACGCCCAAATGCTATCCCCAGAGCAGGTCGTTGTGGAAATACTGGAAACAGTACAGCCAGGAAAAAGACTGCTCGCACACGTTAAAGAACTAAAAGAAAAAGGTTATACACTCGCATTAGACGATTACCAACACCAAAATGTATGGCGGCATTTTTTTCCTTATGTTGATCAAATAAAAGTCGACTTTCTCTCTACCAGCACAGACCAAATCAATATCATCAAAGCAGCCATTAAAGATTTCCCTAACATTGACTTAGTTGCCGAAAAAGTAGAAACATACGAACAATTTGAATTGGCTAAATCTCTTGGCTTTAAATTCTTTCAAGGCTTCTTTTTTGCTAAACCAGAAATGGTAAAAACCAAAGCATTAGCGCCTTCAGAACTTGCAATGGCGGAGCTTCTGTATGAAACGTCAAGTGTCGAGCCTGATCTTGCACGAATTACGCAAGTGTTTGAGCGTGATGTGAATCTTAGTTATAAGTTATTGCGCTACGCCAACAGCGCTGTGTTTAAACGTAGAGCTGAGATTTCAACAATAAAACAAGCATTAGTTGTACTGGGTAGCATCGAGTTAAAGCGTCTTATTTCATTACTTTTTGCATCGCAACTTAACACTGAAAAACCAAAAGAACTACTGTCTCTTTCATTACTACGAGCTCACTTTATGGAAGCCGTTGCCACCAAAGCTGGCAAAGTTTCTGATACAGGCAGTGCATTTCTTATTGGCATGATGTCACTTATGGATGCAATATTGGATGATGAAATGGCAACACTCTTGACTAAACTGCCATTATCTCAAGAGATAAAGGCCACACTGCTGAAAAAGCCAAGTCAGTTTGGTATTTACTTAGATCTTGCAGAATCAATGGAAAAAGGAGATTGGGATAATGTTGAAACTGTCTCAAAACCTTTGGGAGTCTCACCTGAGCGCATTGCCCAGCTATATCAATCGTCGCAGTTATGGAGTGACACCCAAATAAAAGCCATTGAGTAATATGCAGCGGACTGCGACAATCTGTCGCATCCCACTACCATCATGAAAGCGATAAAATAAGCTCACAAAAACAATGGACTAATGTGAACTTATGAAACGCACGCTACTTTCTCTCAGTATTCTTTCTCTTTTATCGACAGCCAGTGCAGATGAAATAGAAAGAATTGTTATTATTGCTCCAATGCAAACACCGCTCACCCTCTCCACTGATACCAAAGCGGTACGCCAGCCTCTCCCAGCACAAGATGGTGCCGATTTACTGTCTTCTATTTCTGGTTTCTCTTTGGTTAAAAAAGGTGGCGCAAGCTCAGATCCGGTATTTAGAGGCATGGCTGGTTCAAGAATTGCAATTATCGCCAATAATGGACAAACGCTTGGTGGCTGTGGCAATCGAATGGATCCTCCTACCGCTTATATTACCCCTCAATCATATGACACTTTAAAAGTAATAAAAGGGCCTCAAACCGTTCTTTATGGTCCAGGTAATAGTGCAGCAACGGTTGTTTTCGAACGTGAAACTGATCGTTTGGATAAATCAGAAATAGTAGGTTTTGCAAATGCTGTGGTATCTAGCCAAGGTCGCCATAGCGTAAATTCAGATATTAAAGTTGGCAATCAAAATGGTTATGCACGTGTCGCAGCGAATTATAGCGACGCCGATGACTACGAGGACGGCAGTGGAGTCGATGTTCACTCAGCCTATGAACGGTGGAATATAGATACAGAGTTTGCCTACACACCTGATGATGACTCATTTTATTCCTTAACTTATGGCGTGAGTGATGGTGAAGTTGCCTATGCAGATCGTATGATGGATGGCAGCTTATTTGACCGAGAAAATATAGGTCTGAATATTAAATTATCTGCTTTGTCTGAAATGGTTGATGAGCTGAAATTTAATGCCTATTACAACTATGTTGATCACATCATGGACAATCATAGCTTGCGTCGATTCGTCCCCAACATGATGATGAAAAAGCCAACTTCTTCTAACCCTGATCGAAAAACATATGGTGCAAAGCTGACACTCACTTCGGATATCAACAGCAAACATACATTTATTTATGGGTTAGACTATCAAGAAAACGAACACCGCAACAGGATCAGTCGTGATCAGTATAATAGTCCAGTAGAGACAATGCCTCGTCAACTTGACGCTGAGTTTAGGCAGTTAGGTATGTTTGCTGAGTTCGAGTATGAATTAAGCAATACAAGCCAATGGGTAACGGGACTTCGCATTGATGATTGGAAAAGTGAGGATCACCGCACCATGATAAGTGCGATGATGACAATGAAACCTAACCCAACAGCGAATCAAACAAGAGAAGACACCTTATATAGTGGCTTTACTCGCTATCAAGCGCAATCTGAAAACAGTAGCTACTTTATTGGTTTAGGAAGAACCGAGCGTTTTCCAGACTACTGGGAAGTGGTTGGCAGCAATAGAGGCAGTGAAACAGCCATTTCGGCTTTTAATGTCGAAACAGAAAAGACAACGCAATTAGATGTTGGCGTTGTTCATCAATTTAAAGACATTAATCTCAGTGCCTCTGCATTTTATAATCAAATTGATGACTATTTGTTGATTGACAATATGTTCAAAAAAATGAATATGACTTCAAAAGTGACGCGTAATATTGATGCTGAAACATTCGGCTTTGAAGCGGAAATAAGATGGCAAGTCAGTAAGGCACTACAATTAACCAGCAGCCTTGATTATGTTAAAGGTAACAATTTGACCGATAATACAGCACTGGCACAGCAGCCGCCTTTGCAACTGCGATTTGCCGCAACGCAGGAGCTGTCAGACAAATGGCAAATAGGTGGTCTTGTACGACTTGTTAAGCGCCAACACAGAATCGCTATTGGGCAAGGCAATATTGCCGGGCAAGATACATCAACCACAGCCGGTTTTGGTACTTTCGCATTAAATACTAGCTATCAATATAACAATGCTATTCAGCTCAGTGCCGGTATTGACAACTTACTTGATAAAACATACGCAGAACATTTGAGCCGCTCTGGTGCTGCGGTAAGTGGCTATGAGCAAATAGCGAGGATCAACGAGCCTGGTAGAACATGGTGGGCAAACTTGAACTGGCGATTTTAATAGACCTAAATATAGGTGCTCATACGTCTATGCTCTGCTACAAGATATATAGTTATACGTATTAAAAGGTAATAATACCAATTTGACTTAATACTTGCTCAATTTGAAGGAGTAAATCTGACGCTAACAGCGTTAAAGATTTCTTATTTAGAACAACTAAATAGCAAAATTTTTGCCTTGCCTATATGGATGTAGGTACCTTAGCGAAAGCAGGACGCGGTAGCGGCGTTATCGACAAGATTTTCTCGCCTCAAAATAGACCGCTTAATTAAGAAAATTGGTATAAAACCTACCTCGTGAGCATCTGAAAATATAAAGGTCGGCATTAGCCGACCTTTATGTTTACTAGCTTAGTCCATTGCTCCAGTTTGCTTAATTAAGCAGCTTCTTTTGAGCAAGTGTTAAGAAAAAATATAACTACAAGTTTTCTAAAAAGTTTTCATCAAAATCATCAGGCTCTTCCTCTAGTGGAGGGTTACCATCATATAGCTCATACAGTTGACGCTGATAGTAAACATCTTTTAAGAATGTATATGGATCTAATGATTCATTTAATAGCTTTTCTTGCGACATCAATGCCGCTCTGGCCTCCACTGCCCGTAGCGCAAATACCAGTATGGTTTGCGGCGTACTGAGCGCAATTTCAGGCAACACTAGATTATCGACTACATCACCTGTTAAATTTCTTGCTGTGGTAGGTCCCATGCCTGGCACCATAATATAGGCACCATCACCTACTCCCCACACGCCAAGGGTTTGACCAAAGTCTTCATCTTTCAACTCCAGTCCGAGTGTTTTTGCTACATCAAATAGACCAAAAATACCAACGGTTGAATTGACCAAAAATCTAGCTACATTTATGGCCATGTGATCTGGCTTGCCTTGCAGCGCAGCATTCACCGCGTCAGTCGGCGCGGCAATATTTGTCGTAAAGTTGACAATACTACTTCGCACAGGCGCAGGGGTAACTGACACATACCCCTTAGCCACGGGGCGCAAAATATAAGCATCCAAAACATCCATATTAAAATCATATAGAGGTCGATTAATGGATTGTAATGGGTCTCGTGGATCTTTTTTCTCTTCTGGTACTTGCGCACAACCAATGACGGTGAGCGCTAGTAAACCTGTGAGCACAACTTTAAGCATTTATTTCCCTGTATTTGTTAAGACACGACTAATCTCGACATTAACCTGACTGCCACCTTGTTTTAGCTCTATCACATTTGAAACCCCTTCCAGCTCACCATCTGATGGCATCACTGAACCGTCATTAGAAATGCGCGCGGTAACCGTAACGTGAGAAAAGTTAGATAAGGTTAATTCAGGCATCATTGCCATACTATCATCCAGAGCAACCGTGATTGGCAAGTTAAAGTTTGTAATTTTCGCCACAGCTAACGGCATCGCTGGACCATTTTGCGCTTTTGCAAAAACAAATAACGTGCTTCCTGACGGAATGTCGCCTTGTAACGCCTCGGCAATGGTAACTGTAGCGCTAATGCTCGCCGTACTATTTACAGCTTCTGGCTCTTGCTGCCCAAGCCTTTGTTCAAGCTCTGCTATACGACCAGCTATCATCTGATAACGAGGATCGTCTTGCGTTAGCTGTGCCATCAGCACTTCAAACGCTGCTTTAGACTCAGCCCAGTCCTGACGTTCATAGGCGATAAGTGCCAAAAGGCTAATGGCATCAATGTTCGTAGGCTCCGAATTCAGGACTTTTGAAAGCATCTTGGCTGCGCGGTTCATGCTCTGCTCTGACCCTTCAATCAACAATGCCTGACTGTAATTAACTAAGACATTATTATTATCAGGCTGCATTGCTAATGCTTTATCAAAAGCTTGCGTTGCCATTTCAAAGTCACCCAACGACATTGCCACACGCCCCAGTAACATCCACGCCACTGCATCATCACCGGCAGTGGCAAGTTTTGTTCTAAGCCCTAGAGCAAAAGCTTGTAATTCATTAGCATTTAACGGCTCACCAGTTTGCATTACAGCTCGCTCGCCATACTCTGGAAGATTTTCAATAGCTTCATTCCAGTTAGCGATTTGTCTATGGCTACCTGTGTAGTAGTAAAAAATCGCTGTTACAAGCACCATAAACGCGATCCCCGTGACCGCTAAAACTCGATTATCACCACGACTTGTTAATGATTGCTCAGGAGACAGCTCATTGAGTAATCTGCGTTTTAACTCGATCACTGATTCATGATAACTGTCTTTTTCGATTCGTTGATTAGCAAGCTCATCTTCGAGCTCTTCTAGCCTCTGATGGAAAATACCAATACGCTCGGCATTGGCGTCATCATCAACCACTACCTTTCTCTCTTTTTTGATAAAAGGAAAAACGACGAACAAACCAGCAAAAACACTAAGAAGCAGAAATAAAAACCACATTTGTGTTAAATCGGTTGAAAATTCACTCACAGCTCACGCTCCTGACGTTGATATTGGTTAATAAGCTCAGCGAGTTTTTGTTCATCTGTGGCATTCCAATCCTGCTTTTTCGCTGCACGCTTTTGGCGAAATACAATAAAGCCAAAGCCAAGCACAATAATCACGACAGGTAGTACCCAAAGCACAATGGTTGCAGGCGTGACAGGTGGCTGGTAATGCACAAAATAGCCATATCTGTCTATCATATAGTCAATCACGTCTTGCTTGGACTTACCTTCGTTCACTAAAGTGATCACTTTATCGCGCAAGTCTTTAGCCACAACAGCGTCCGAATCTGCAATATTTTGATTTTGACACTTAGGACAACGCAGTTCATGGGTTAGTTCTCGAAACGTTTGCGCTCGCTCTGGAGTCGCAAAGTTGTACTTATCTTCTGCGGCCTCGCTTGCAAAACCTACGAACATAAACACAATTAGGATAAGGTATTTCATTGTGTTAACTCCTGATAGATTGGAGCAAACTTGCTGCGCCACACGCGTTCATTAATATCGCCTGTGTGATGCAGTAAGATCTTACCGTTTTTGTCTACTAGAAAAGTTTCTGGGGCTCCCGAAACGCCCAAATCAAGAGCCAAAGAGCGCTCCAAGTCAAGGATATTGAATTGATAAGGGTCACCTGCACGACTCAGCATGCTAGTTACATCTGTCCTTAACGCATTAATGTCGAATTGATCGCCAAAGTCCGGGTCATACGCCTGTTCATAATACAGGCCGATGATCCTCACACCTCGCTCTCTTAGCTCTGTCAGATAGCCAAGCTCTGCGATACATGTTGGGCACCATGTGCCCCAAACATTCATAAGGTATACCTCACCTTTGAGTGAGTCAGCTGTCCAGACTTTGTTACTATCCATTAAGTCTGGTAAAGCAAACTCAGGCATCGTTTGCCCAAGTCGACCTGTCTGAAGCTCTCTCGGATTTCCAAATAAGCCTTGATATAAAAATACACACAAGAAGATAAAGATTAAAAAAGGCACTAAACCTAATAATTTACGGTTCATATTAAGCCTCCTGCTGTTGCGGCTTTTTTACGCGGCCACGGTATCGTTTATCTGCAAGTACAATAAACCCAGCAAATGAAATAAGTAAACCACCAAGCCACATCCACCTGACATAGGGTTTGTGATAAATCCTGAGTGACCATGCACCTGCCGACAATGGTTCTCCGAGTGCGAGGTACAAGTCACGGAAAAAGCCATCATCTATCGCAGCTTCAGTCATAAACTGCATACCAATATCATAACGGCGTTTTTCTGCGTACAGCTTAGTAACTTTCTCGCCATCTTTGAATACTGTCACGACCCCTGCGTGACCACCGTAATTTGGCCCTCTAATTTCTTTTACGCCGTCAAAGCGGTATTCGTACTCATTTAACATTGCCGTTTCGCCTGGTTTCATACTAACAGAGCGTTCTACCGAGTATGCCGAGGTTAACGTAACGGATGCGATAACAAATGCGATACCAACATGACCAAGTACCATTGCCCAATAGCTCAGCCCAAGCTTTTTAAGTCCGACAGTTAGACTCGAATGAACCGACACTTTGCTAAATAAGTCAGTCGCAGTCGCAATAAAGATCCACACAGCCAATGCAGTAGCAACAAAAGTAAGGGGAGCAACTACTTCAAAGCTTGAGAATAACCATGCAGTGGTGATGACTAAAGTAGCGACCAATAGTACTACCCACTTTTTAACTAGCGGTGGCATTTTATTTTGCTTCCAACGTAACATTGGCGCTATGCCAAGCAAAATAGCAAATGGCACGGTCAATATTGCAAACATCTGATTAAAGAAAGGGACTCCAATCGAAATGGAACCTAAACCTAATTCTTTATGGATCATAGGCAAAAGTGTTCCAAGTAGCACAATAAGAGTCGCTACGACCAAAAAGATGTTATTGACCCAAAGCGTTACTTCTCTTGAAATAAACTGGTATCTGCCTTCACTGTAAACTTGCGAAACTCGGGTTGCATATAAGGCTAGACTCCCCCCAACCACCACGGCCAAGAAAGATAGAATAAATAAACCTCTATCAGGATCAGTTGCAAACGCATGCACCGATACGATAATACCTGAGCGAACAATAAACGTACCGAGTAAGCATAAACTAAATGCAGTAATGGCAAGAAGTACCGTCCAAGACTTAAACACACCCCGTTTTTCTGTTACCGACAATGAATGCAGTAACGCTGTTGCGACAAGCCATGGCATTAACGATGCGTTCTCTACTGGATCCCAGAACCACCAGCCTCCCCAGCCTAACTCTGAGTATGCCCACCAGCTACCAATGGTGATACCTAAAGTTAAAAAGCCCCATGCAGCCATCGTCCACGGACGAGACCATTTAGCCCACGTGTTGTCCAGCTTACCTGTTAACAATGCGGCGATTGCAAAAGAAAAGGATACTGATAAGCCAACATAGCCCATATACAACAAAGGTGGATGAATAATCATACCTGGGTCTTGTAACAATGGATTTAAGTCGCGGCCTTCTACAGGGAAATAAGGTAATAAACGCTCAAAAGGGCTAGACATCCATAGGGTATAAAGCATAAAGCCTACACCTAAAAAGCCTAATACGCCCAATACTCTGGCTCGAAGCACCCAAGGCAGTGATTTAGACATAACTGCGACCAACATGGTCCAAACTGACTGCATCACTAACCAAAGTAGAATAGCGCCCTCGTGCCCACCCCAAGTAGAGGTAATTTTATAGTACCAAGGCAAACTACTACTTGAATGATGGGCAACATAAGCCACGGTAAAGTCATCCATTAAGGTTATATAAATCAGTACCAAAAAGGAAAACACCACCAAAATACATTGACCAATGGCTAGTGAAGGCGCGGCTTTCATTAGCCTTAGATTGCCTGTGTATGCGCCCCATAACGGGAAAATACACAGTAGTAAACTCAACGACATCGCCAGAACTAAGGCGAAGTAACCTATTTCAGGGATCATCTTAGTTAGTTCTCGCTATTTAAATTATATTTTGGCTTTTCGTGCTTTATGCCTTTAACGGCTTCAGCAACTTCTGAAGGCATATACTCTTCATCGTGTTTTGCCAACACTTCAAATGCTTCAACCACATTGGTTTCAACCAAGGTTCCCTGTGCTACTATCCCTTGTCCCTCACGAAACAGATCAGGCAGAATACCGCGGTAACGTATAGTCACCATAGGTCCGGTATCAATCAGTTTAAACGACACATCTAGCGATGATTCATCTCGCTCAACAGAGCCCGGAACCACCATTCCACCAATGCGGAGTTTTTGTCCAATTTGAGGCTTTTCTTTAAGCTCACCTTTGCCTTCAACTAACTCACTAGGGGTGTAAAATAAATTGATATTTTCTTGCAGTGCATAGAGGGTTAAGCCAACCGCTGCACCAATACCAAAGACAGCTGCAACGACGGCAAATAGTCTTTTTTTGCGTCTAGGATTCATGCTTCTGACTCCTCTTTTGCTTTTTTAATCCGTGCTTCTCGTGCCATTTGAGCTTTCACGGCTTGCTTGAGCTTTTTACCATCGGCAAGAGAGCTGACTAAGATGCCCACTAATATAAGCGCACATGAACCAAAGGACAGCCATACATAGAAACCATAGCCGCCCATTGCTAGAAATTCACTGAAGGATTCAAACTGCATAATTATCCCCTATTCACTAATTCACGTACCCAAGGACGATGCTGCTCACAACGCAAAATTTCATTTTTTAAGCGAATAAGCGTTACTACTCCCAGCACACCTGCAAAGGCGACAATATTAATTAGTAATGGCCATAACATAGATGGATCGATTGCTGATGTATCAAACTTTGTGATGGTAGAGCCTTGATGTAGCGTGTTCCACCATTCAACTGAAAAATGAATAATTGGTAAGTTAACTACACCAACTATTGCTAAAATACAGGCAGCTCTCCCCCCTGATTTTTTGTCTTCGAACGCATGATAAAGTGACAATACACCAAAATATAAAAATAACAGAATAAGCTCAGAGGTTAACCTGGCGTCCCACACCCACCAAGCGCCCCACATTGGTTTACCCCAAGCAGCTCCGGTAATTAATGCTATTGCAGTCATAGCCGCACCAACTGGCGCGATTGAGATAACTGCCAGCTCGGCGTTACGAATTTGCCACACCAAAGCAATAATGGCTGCTATGGCCATAGATGAATACGCACCCATTGACCAAATCGCTGAGGGCACATGAATAAAGATTATCCGGTAGCTGTCTTTTTGTTGATAATCTGCGGGCGCATAGGCAAGCCCCCAAACCCATCCAACAAGTAAACCCACTACCGCAATCACGGCAAAGTAAGGAAGCAAGGTGTTACACAATTGGTAAGCACGCTCCGCTTTGGCATAAGGATGTAACCACTTCCACATTTTAACTTACACTCACTCTTAAAGCTGACGATATGGCAATTGGTGCGGCGACAATGGCAACGGCAAGCATCGCACCAAGGATTGCAAGCTGACCGCCATAAGCAAGAGACATGCTACTGGTATCAATGGCGGATGTTGCAAAAATTAATACAGGGATATACAGCGGCAGGACTAGTAAGCTCATCAAAATTCCACCTTTTTGCAATGCAACGGTGAGTCCTGCCCCTATAGCTCCAATAAAACTTAACAAGGGTGTCCCAATTAATAAAGTTAACACTGTCGCGTTCAGGGACTGCGTTTCTAAATTCATTAACAATGCAAATAATGGCGCTAGTAGTACCATAGGTAGACCACTTACGGTCCAGTGTGCAGCCACTTTGGCAAGTACAGATAATGACAACGGATAAGGCGATGCTATCAGTTGTTCTAGCGAGCCATCGTTATAGTCATCCCGAAATAGTTTATCTAGCCCTAACATAGTCGATAACAAGGCTGCTACCCAAATTATGCCCGGCGCAATTCTGGTAAGTAATGCAGGCTCTGGCCCAATCGCTAAAGGGAATAACGTGATGACAATCAGAAAAAACAGTAATGGGTTAACGATTTCAGCACGTTGCCTAAATGCGAGTGTCACATCTTTTGTATAAACGGATTTGAACGCTAACCAATATGAATGATGAGTCTGCATTACAAACGGTACTCCAATGTCAAAGTTTGTAACTGCGCGAAATGTGCGGTGAGATCTTGGTGTGTAGTCAGTAAAATTGCTCCGCCTGCATCGAGGTGGGACTGAAACTGGGTTTGCAACAAGGCAACACCTTTTTTATCTAATGCGGTAAATGGTTCGTCGAGTATCCACAATTTAGCTTTGTTCAGCCATAAACGAACCAAAGCAACACGACGCTGTTGACCCGCTGAAAGGGTACGCACCGGTACATCTTCAAGCCCTATTAGACCCAGCTTTGCCAACAGCTCATAAACCTCTTTTTCACTGGCTTTTGCACCATGTACTTGCAACCAATACTGGACATTTTCGTAGGCATTCAGTTGCTGATTAACACCCGTTTTATGACCAATAAACAACAGTTCAGCTGCAAATGAATCATAATCTTCTCGAATATCGGTATGGTTATATCGGATCTGACCTTCATCCGCTCTGGCAAAGCCCGCTATTATTCGTAACAGTGACGTTTTACCGGCACCATTTGGGCCTTCAACTTGCATGATCTGCCCCGAATGGAGAGTGAAACTTAATGAGTCAAACAAGCATCTATCTTGTTTGGTACAAGTGACGGTGTCTATCTCTAGCAAATCTGGGCTTCTCTTTACCTAAAATTGGGCGTTAGTCTAACATAATGGTATGGTAATACGAATAATCCGATGCGATCGATTAGCGAAAATTTGATTTAAAATAATGAATAAGCTGCCAATTACAACAAATACTACGACAGCATCTGTGATAAGCACAGATAATAGCGAAGTATCTAAATTAGACTTGACTAACAACCAGCCTTTTGCAGCAAAAAACATTCACATTAGCAATGATAAACTAAAGATGGATGTAACAATTGACGGTCGCTGGCAAACTATCCAAATTGCGTTGAAACCACCAACTCAACCTAATCAGCTCCAAGAAGCCCAAGTTAGTATCGACGAAACAGGGAAAGTAGTTACTTTCCATACCCCAAAATTACAAGCTCAAGTCACATTGACGAGTCAGCTTTTTGATATTTTGGCGACACTTAAAGGCCAAACCAACAGTACAATTATTCAGTCTTCGGCAACTGTGCAGCCTGATTCCACATTGCGTATTAATTCCCTTGATTTGAAGGTACCGGTACCACACCCCGTCGCACAATTGCTCGCAAGTGAGAGCAAACTGTTTGCTAATCTAAGTACTCAACAAAGCAATACTCTTTTGCAAATAGTAAATCAATTTAGTGATCCTCTGTTTAGCACCACATTACCTAAATCAATGATTATTAAACTTATCTCTAGCCAGCTTAGCCCCATCAATGTAAAGCCTCTAGTCAACGGGGTAATGCTTAATATTAACGATCGCCCAATTAGCTTACCGAGGATCCCCAGTAATTGGCCACCTTCTTCAACATGGCAAAAAGGTGAGCTCAAAGCAGCCATCAACGGGGTAGACGTGACAATGCCAGCACGACAAATAAAAGTGGAAACGATCAAACCGCTTAGCGCATTGCTGCATCAAGTAAGTGCGATTGCAAAACCCATTACGCCAATAAATAGCACCAACCCAACTTCAATACATACACTCCAATACGAAACACCATTACTTGAGGTCAGCCTGCAACAAATAAAGTCAAGCGTCGCGCGGGCATTGCAAGTGCTGATCGGCAGACCTTTTGGCAAACAACAACCCCATCAATCTAATGCTTCTCAAGCCTTGCTGACATCTAATAATCAACATGAGAGTATTAAGCGCCTATTACCAAGCTCCATCATACAAGCCCAAGACGTAAACCAACATAACGAAAGTAAGATAAGTACTCCACTACAGAAGCTCACTGGCCAAATAAAGCAGAGCCTGCTCGATATGATGAGACAATCATCAGTACCATTACAACAGAGCCAGCCCCCTATTAATCGCGAGAAATTAACCGCCTCCATCATCCACTACTTACAACAAAACCCTAGCACAGAACCAAAGTACCAAGCGCTTCCCGTCGATTTTGAAATGAAGCAAAAAGCCCTCTCTTTATTACTAGACACATTCACTGGTAAGGAGCAGCTAGACACTAAGCAGCTTCGACAGGTTACTCAAATTCTAGAGAGACCACTGTATCTTAAAACACACACCGCACCTTTGCTTGTTGATAAAACTGCACAGTTTGTACCATATGCTTCGAGTGAACAGCTTACTCACTCTGTGACCAAAGAAGTTAAAGGGATCATTGAAGTATTACTAAACATGCCAACCGCAAAGCTGGGAAGAAAAGACAATATTCAAGGCCCGCTACAGCAAGCCTCTAACACGATAGCAAAAGCGTTAAAAGCTGATTCGTTAAGTCAAATGCCTGAGCTACAAAAACTAGTAAACCAAGCGTTCTCTCGGCTATTGGATGAGCGTTCTATTTCGGCACTCGCAGTTAAAAATCAACTAGAAAGCCAACTGAGCTTAACGCCGTTTAGTAATACGACATCAAGCTTGAACCAATCTAGCTTTACACAAATGTTAGAACGCTTGCTACTTTCTCTTTTAGGTGGCCAAGTCGCAGGTCAAGACACTAGCAAAGAAAGCGCAAATCAAAAGATGCAGGCACTGCTAGAGACGTTGTTGCCACAGTTAAAAATGCTCTCTCCTAAACAAGTTGCAGATGCGTTACAACAGCCAATCGCAAAAGAGCTTTTAAATGACTTGGGACAACTACACAACCAACTACAACCACAACAATCTCAATTACAAACCACGAGTTTAGGGAAACAAGATAGTGAAACGCAGCTCATCGTTAATTTGCTATTCCCTACAAAGGTTGGACAAGAGCAACAGCAAACACAGTTACAAATCGGAGAGTATAAAAAGTCGCCCAAAGCTGGAATGCCTGAGAAGTCAGTGTGGTTTATTCGCTTGTGTTTTGATTTTGCTGATAAAGGCCAGATCCATGCCCAAGCAGAGCTAATGGATAAAGCTCTGGAATGTGCACTAGTTGCAACTTCCAACCAAGTGAAACAACTCGCTGAACCCCATTTGGCAACTCTTAGGCACAAACTCGCCGCTCACGGACTGCAAGTAGCCGAGATAGACTTGAGGGAAGAAGCCAGTTTTCAAGACAAGTTCTTCTCTGAACATGCCATTATTAACATTAAGGTGTAAATACTAATGACGCACAAATCAGCAATTGGATTACTTTACGAAGCCGGAAGCGCACCTCAAGTGACCTTCAAAGGCTATGGTGAATTAGCGGAAGAAATTATTGCGCTCGCAAAAGAAAAGAACATCATGATCCATGAGGATGAATCTTTAGTACAGACATTAAGCGCCTTAGAGCTACATCAGGAAATTCCTAGAGAGTTATATTATGTTATTGCTGAACTTATTGCGTTCTCTTATATTATGCGTGGAAAGTTTCCTCCCGGTTGGGAGGGGTTTCGTGGCAAGCTAGATATAAAGGCCTAGTCCCCCTCTAGCTTGCAACCAACATTATTTTGATTTGTTATGTAAAGACATTAATAGCTCGGCCTCAGCACGAGGCAACTCACACTCTCGCATGACTTCTTCAATATCAGCCCCCAGCTCAACCATTTTTACCGCTCGAGAGTAAATTTTTGCGTCTGGATCGTCATATTTTTGTGCTGCTTGCTGATTTGCAAGTTCATGGAGCTCCTGCTCTGTTGTCACTACTCGTTTACCAACACTCATTATGCTAGCGCGAAGCTCTGCAACTTCACTGCGCAATATCGCAATTTGCTGCTCAGCTCCCTGCAATGCACTTGAAGCTTGCATAATATTCGATCTTTCTTTTTGTAATTTTTTACCCAACACAAAAACAAACCTCAAGCACACTATCGCGAGTACGCTTGAGGTTATTGATATGACGAGTAAAACGATTTGAGCGTTTACTACTTCCAACATCTAAATATGACTCAGCTCATCCCATTCGTCATCACTTAATAATTTATTAAGATCAACCAAAATCAGTAACTCGCCTTCTCGGTTCGAGACACCTTGGATGAACTTAGCACTCTCCTCTGTACCTATATTTGGAGCACTATCAATCTCCGAGCTACGCAAGTACACAACTTCAGCAACACTGTCGACTAAAATACCGATCACTTGCTTTTCAGCTTCGATAATTACGATCCGTGAATTGTCTGTAACTTCCGCGCTCTGAAGGCCAAACCTTGCTCGCGTGTCTATTACGGTAACGACATTACCACGCAAATTGATAATACCAAGCACATAGCTTGGTGCGCCTGGAACAGGTGCAATTTCTGTATAGCGCAGCACTTCCTGTACTTGCATTACGTTAATACCGTAAGTTTCCTCTTCAAGCTTATAAGTAACCCACTGCAATACTTCATCATTACTATCAGCATTTTTGTCTGCAGAAAGTAGTCTATCTTGGCTCATGGTCTCACTCCATCAATATACTAGTTACTGCTCTCGACTATCGAGGCCTTGTTCTAGCAAACGGTTTAAATTCTCTACATCTATTAGCGCACACATTTTTTCTTTTATCACCCCAGCTAGCCAAGGTCTCTTGCTGTCGCTGGTACGCCACTTTATGTCTTCAGGCTTGAGTGTCAAGTTATTGACGAGCTTTTCTGCCAATAGCCCCCAACTACTATCTCCAAGCATGATTAGATATTGATAATTCAGGCTATCTTGAAGCTCAGGTGTCAATTTTTCAGGCATCACCCACATCGCAGTATCTACAACATTTAGTTTTTCTTCGCGGTTTAACATCACCCCTCTAAACCATTTAGGTTTGCCAAACAATTGATTGACCTCACCTAACTGGTGTATACCGCCAAGAGACTTCAGCGGAACCGCGAGCGTTAGACCTGCAACTTCAAAAAATAATGCTTGAAACTCACCTTCTTGGTAAGCGTCACGCGCTGACGTCGCTTCTATCGTTGCCTGTTCTTTGATAATAGATGTATTTTCAGTGACTTCAAGATCTTGAGCAAATTTACTCACCTCTTGCTCTTGTACTTCAGTCATCGATTCAATCGTTGTTGGCTTAATGTCAGCGGCTGCGGGAACTATTTCTTGCTCCACATCAGGGTCTTTTACCTGTTCCAATAGCTTCGCAACAGGTGATAAAGCGCAATCTTGTACTTCAGGCTCTTCCTGTAGTAATGCACTAAGGTACTGTTTCATTACCTTTTCATTTGCAAATAAGTGCTTACTCATTCTATTCTCTAGCTTAGCTGCTTTAAATAATCCAACAAAGCACGATAGGCAAATACGCCCCGAGACTTTGGACAAAACTGCACCGGAACTTGTTGTGCAAGGCTGGCATCTCTAAATTTTGTATCAACAGGAACCACACCCGGCCAAACTGCGTCTTTGTAAGTCGCCAACAATGTTTTATATGCCTCTAAAGATGCCTTTGTACGCTTATCATACATCGTGGGTATTATCGTATACTGGTATTGTTTTTGTTGTGAAGATTGCATCAGCTCCATAGTTCGCATCATTCTATCGAGTCCCTTCAAGGCAAGAAATTCTGTCTGTACTGGGACCAATATTCTCTCACTTGCAGCAAGCGCATTAACCATCAATACACCAAGTACCGGTGGACAATCCAGAATCGCATAATCATACTGATCCGCAATTTTCTCAATAGACTTTTTCAAGATCAGACCCATGCCAGTCTTGTTGCCCATACTCCTGTCTAACGTGGCAATAGCCATAGTCGCAGGAAGGATATCAAGGTTTTCAATGGTTGACGGGCAAAGTGCTTGCAATATCTCTTCCCCCGTCATGCTATTTCCACGTATAAAAATATCGTAAACGCTAACTTCTAACTCTTCAGAATCTATACCAAAGTAATAAGTCAGTGAAGCATGAGGGTCGGTATCAATCAATAAAACACGATGGCCTTGTTCAGCTAAAATACCGCCCAGACTTACCGTTGTTGTGGTTTTGCCCACGCCACCTTTTTGATTTGCTACCGTCCAAATTTTCACTCAATATTCCTTCGCTCATAACGGCCGCATAATGCGGCCTTTATTATACAAACTCAATGTTATTTTTTGTTTTAAAAGTTCGATAATTGCAAGCTTCGGCAACGTAACTTTGCCAGTGGGCTTATTGATTACCCGCTTCCTTGTTAATTCTCGACGCAAAGTCTTGTAACGCAATACTATCTGATGCTAGGCCCGCACTCGCAACCGCTTGCGGCATGCCATACACTACACAGGTAGCTTCATCTTGTGCCCAGATTGTAGCTCCTACCTGCTTTAACATCCTAGCGCCATCTCTACCATCAGCTCCCATACCAGTTAACACAACAGCTAATGCGTCACCACCATATGCTTTAGCGACACTTGCGAAGGTGATATCAACGCTAGGTTTGTAGGTTATTCTCGGACTATCATCTTCAAAAACCTTTAACGTTTTACTGCCACCTCGACTTTCAACCATCATTTGCTTTCCACCAGGAGCAAGATAGGCGACTCCAGGCATGAGTCTATCTCCATGCTCTGCTTCTTTCACTTTAATCTTACACAGGCTATGTAGCCTGGCTGCAAATGCAGGGGTAAATGCGGCTGGCATGTGTTGGATAAGCAGGATCGGATGAGGGAAGTTTGCAGGTATTTGCGTTAGAATTGTTTGCAGCGCAACAGGCCCCCCCGTTGAAGTGCCAATCGCTACTAAACTATATTTTTTCCCAGATGCTCTTGCGGCAGAGGCAGCCGGTGAAGAAGTGGTTGCCGATCTTTGAAAGCTTCTATCTGGCTGAGGCACTGCTGGTCTTAATGTCTCGTTTCGGACTGGCTTTGGCTCTATTGTTCGATTCGAAGTCGAAATACTTGGCCGTGTAAATCGGCTCACTCGACGTCGGCCAATCTCTTTCACTTTGTTCTGTAATGACTTTATCGCCTCTTCGCTGTTTCTAGCAATGTCTTCAAATTTTTTAGGCAAAAAGTCTACAGCACCCGCATCAAGCGCGTCTAACGTTGCACTGGCGCCTTCCCGCGTTAACGACGAAAACATCAGTATCGGGGTTGGCGTCGCTTGCATTATTTGCTTTACAGCGCTTATACCATCGAGTACTGGCATTTCTACGTCCATTGTAATCACGTCTGGACGCAACGAAGCGGCCTTTTCAACCGCCTCTTTACCATTAACTGCAAAGTCTATAACTTTGATTTCACTATCTTTTTCTAAGATTTCACTGACTCGGCGACGAAAGAAGCTCGAGTCATCAACAACTAATACTTTAACTGCCATTGGCAACGCTCTTTTATTTTGCTCTACAGCAGAGCAGTCAAACCGCTCTAGCATTTGACTACGCTTAAAAACTTAAGCGTAGTGTTTTAATAAGTTAGGTACATCTAGGATTAAAGCAATGCCACCATCAGAAGTGATAGTTGCCCCAGCCATACCTGGTGTACCTTGCAATAAGGCATCAAGGGGCTTTATCACCACCTCTTCCTGACCGATAAGGGAGTCAACAACAAAACCCACTTGTTTAGTCCCTATCTGAGCTATTACAACATGACCCTCTGCTTTTCTCATGCTTCGGTCTGCGCCCTTCACCAGCCAATGTTCGAGATAAAACAGTGGTATGGCTTTTTCACGAACAATGATAGTGAGCTGTCCATCAACTACATTGGTCTTTGTCAAATCAAGGTGGAAGATTTCGCTCACTCCCGCAAGCGGTAGTGCGAAAGTCTGCTCTCCAACCACAACCATTAAGGTAGGTAAAATGGCCAGTGTCAATGGAACCTTGATCTCTAATACAGTGCCAACTCCGAGTTCTGACTGTATATTAACAGAGCCATTAAGTTGGGTAATTTTAGTCTTTACGACATCCATACCGACGCCGCGGCCTGAAATATCAGATATCTGTTCTTTTGTTGAAAAGCCAGGGGCAAATATTAGATTGTACGCTTCGGTATCCGACAATCTGCTTGCTTGGTCTGAATCGATCACGCCTTTATTAATAGCAATTTTCTTCAACTTTTCAGGATCCATACCTGCACCATCGTCACGAATGGTCAGTAGAATATGATCCCCTTCTTGAGAAGCTGAAAGTGTCACGGTTCCCATTCTTGGCTTACCAGACGCTTCTCGAACATCTGGCATCTCAATTCCGTGGTCAACAGAATTTCGTACCAAGTGAACCAACGGATCCGCAAGCGCTTCAACTAAGTTTTTATCTAAATCAGTTTCTTCACCTTGTAAAACAAGATTGATTTCCTTTTTTAAGCTTCGAGCAAGGTCTCTTACAACCCGAGGAAAGCGACCGAACACTTTCTTGATGGGTTGCATTCGAGTTTTCATTACAGCACCTTGCAAGTCAGCTGTCACCACATCAAGGTTTGATATGGCTTTACCCATACTCTCACTATTTGTGTTATTCGCCAGACTGACCAAACGGTTGCGTACCAATACCAACTCACCGACCATATTCATGATTTCATCAAGACGTTTTGTGTCGACACGTACTGTTGTTTCTGCTTGTGCAGCTGGCTTTTTAGCTGCAGGAGCTGCGGCCTTTGCAGGCTCTGCTTCTTTTTGAGGCGCAGGTTTTGCTTCGGCTTTAGGAGCTGGTTTAGCCGCTGGCTTAGCCGCCGGTTTTGAAGCTGCTTTCGCTTCAGGCTGTTTGGGTGGTGGCGTTGGAGCTTGCGTTACCGCTTCTTCAGTTGCTTTTGGCGCACTGCCTTTTCCATGTAACTCGTCTAATAAGGCTTCAAACTCGTCATCTGTGATTTCCTCATCGTCTCCACCGTTGGCATTTGCTTGCTCACTGACTTGCGCTGGTGCTTGAGCTTCTTTAGGAACAGGGTCTTCACTGTTTGGTGCCCCGCCAAATTTGCCGACACCGTGTAACTCATCTAATAGATTGTCAAATTCGTCATCAGTAATGTCGCCATCATCACTGCTTGGTGGTGCACTTTCCGGGCTTTCTGTACTGGTCGGAGCGGGACCATTTCCTGAACCATGTAACTCATCAAGTAAATTTTCGAATTCTTCTTCAGTTATCTCATCAATACTAGAACTGGCGTCGCCATCAGTATCGACGTCAAATAAAATATCATCTGCACTAACTTCAGGTACTGGTTCAGTTTCTGCAACAGGTGCTGAAGCGACTTCTTCAACTACCTCGTCCTCAGATGCTGGTTGACTGAGTTTGTGAAGTGTTTCAAGCAACGCAGGATCAGCAGCTTCAGGCTCTTCACGATTTTGGATACAAGCAAACATCTCATTGATTGTATCCAAAGACTGTAAGATAACATCCATCAATTCGGAAGTTACTTTTCGTTGCCCCTGTCGTAACACATCGAATACGTTTTCCGCACCATGACAAGCGTCTACCAGCTCCGTCATGCCCAAGAATCCAGCTCCACCTTTAACAGTATGGAAGCCACGGAAAATCGCATTAAGAAGTTCTTTATCTTCAGGGTTGTTTTCTAGCTCAACAAGCTGCTCAGATAAAAGCTCTAATATTTCGCCTGCTTCAACAAGAAAGTCCTGCAAGATATCTTCATCGACTTCAAAGCTCATACACACTCTCCAACTAGAAGCCTAAACTAGATAGCAAGTCATCGACTTCGTCTTGACCAGAAACCACGTCGTCTCGTGATTCAGCGTCAATAATTGGACCTTCAGGCCCAGACAATTCATCACTGATAGTCTCTGTTGTTTTTATTTCATTTTCATTCGATTTAGTACCGGCCTGTGTTTCGTCTGCTGAACCAAACACAGTAAGGAGATGAATGAGACTATCTTCTACTTCTCGAACTAATTCAATGACACGGCGGATGACCTGACCAGTTAAGTCTTGATAATCTTGTGCCATGAGCACGTTTGTCATCAAACCTTGTAACTCGTCCGTACGTGTTTTCGAAGTCTGCATAAAGCTATCTAGGTCGTGACACAGAGATTTGAATTCTCCGAGCTGAATATCTCTACTCATTAAACGATCCCAAGTTGGCTTTATTTGTGCTAGTTCGTCGGCAAGGTTTTGTGCCAACGGTAAGCTCTCTTCGACAGCGTCCATCGTTTTGTTTGCAGCGCTCTCCGTCATTTCCATGACGTAGTTGAGGCGCTGTTTAGCGTCAGGAATGGCCTCCGTTGTGAGGTCTGCAAGGCGAGTATCCAGCTCAAAGTTTTTCAATGACTCATGTAACTGACGAGTAAGCTTGCCAACCTCTGCAAATAACTCGGATTGCTCTTTGTTAGCAGCCTCTAAAATCAGCTGATCCGCTTTTTCTTGTTCACCTTGCTCTAATAGCTCTACAAGTTGTTTAGCTTGCTCGAGTGTAATTTGAGGCGCAGCGTTTACAGACATAGGCCATTTCCCCTTGCTGTTAGCCTAAGCGCTCAAATACTTTTTCAAGCTTGGTTTTAAGTGTACCTGCCGTAAATGGTTTCACGATATAACCATTAACCCCAGCCTGTGCTGCAGCAACGATCTGCTCTTTTTTTGCTTCCGCGGTTACCATAAGCACAGGAATATGTTTCAACTTTGCATCAGCTCGTATTGCTCGCAATAAATCGATCCCTTGCATTCCTGGCATATTCCAATCAGTTACTACAAAGTCAAACTCCTGATTTTGTAGCATCGGAAGTGCTGTACTACCATCATCAGCTTCTTGAACATTTGTAAAGCCTAAATCTCTTAATAGGTTTTTGATTATTCTTCTCATAGTAGAGAAATCATCAACCACGAGAATCTTCATGTTCTTATCCAAAACTTCCTCCAGTGAGGTTCGAACCCAACTATTTTATGTACTCTAATTTATCCAGTCATTGATTTTAGCTTTTAGCTTTATCATTGCCTGACCGTGAATTTGACTTACTCGAGATTCACTGACATCTAAAATGGCGCCAATCTCTTTTAAATTCATTTCATCGTTATAATAAAGCGACAAAACCATGGCATCTCTTTCTGGTAATGATTTTATCGCATTTACTAAAGACTCGTTAAAACGTTCATTTTTAACGTTATTAAACGGTTTGTCTAGCGCAAAATCGCTATTTGCAGGGGTAATCACATCTTCGTCTACCCCAAGATCCTCAATGCCTATTACTTTGCTTGCATTTACATCATGTAAAATATGATGGTACTCATCTAGAGATATATCAAGTTTTTCAGCGATTTCAGTGTCTTTTGGTTCTCGACCAAGGAGAGATTCGAGCTCAGATATAGTCTCTGCAACCATTCGGCTATTTTTGTGGACAGATCGGGGAGCCCAATCTCCACGACGAATTTCATCAAGCATCGCACCTCGAATACGTATGCCCGCGAAAGTTTCAAAACTGGCACCTTTACTGGCGTCAAAGTTTTTTGTTGCCTCAATTAACCCTATCATTCCTGATTGGATCAAATCATCAAGTTGCACGCTTGCCGGAAGTCGAGCGATTAGGTGACACGCCACTTTTTTGACAAGTGGAGCATGCCTTTCAACCACCTTATGAATATGGTCAGAAGTTTGATATCCCGCAGCTCTGTTGACCGGAGAAGCCATAATCACCCGTTTACAAGTTGTTCAATAAAAAATTCTAAATGACCAGAAGGCTGATGAGGAATTGGCCACTTAGCCGCTCTCGTAGCTAAGCCTTTAATAGCAACAGCTGCAGGAGAGCTTGGAAATAAATCAACGATAGCCCTTTGTCGACGTGATGACTTACGCATATTTTCATCAAACGGTACTGTCGCGACAAGCTCTAGAGCAACGTCAAGAAAACGATCGGTCACTTTTGATAGTTTAGCAAAAAGTTCCTGACCTTCACGCATGCTACGAACCATATTGGCCACTATTTTAAAGCGGTAAACTCCATGTTCTCGACTTAATACTTTAATTAATGCGTAGGCATCTGTAATGGATGTCGGTTCATCACACACTACCACGAGTACGTCTTGAGCGGCACGAGAAAAACTCAACACCATATCCGAAATTCCGGCTGCAGTGTCAACAATTAACACATCAAATTGTGTATTTAGTTCACTAAAAGCTCTTATTAACCCAGCATGCTCTGCTGGAGTGAGCTCAACCATATTCTGAGACCCTGACGTAGCTGGTACAATTTTTATACCTGCAGGCCCTTCAACTAGAATTTCATCTAGTTCACACTCTCCTGATAAGACATGTGATAAATTCTTTTCGACTCTTAGACCTAGCATCACATCACAGTTTGCCAAGCCTAAGTCCGCATCTAAAACAAGAACACGCTGTCCTTGCTGACCCATAGCAATAGCGGTATTGAGCGAAACATTGGTTTTTCCCACTCCCCCTTTTCCGCCGGTCACGGCTATGACTTTTACACCCTGGTTGCTACTTTGACTCATTCTACGCAGGCCACTTGCTTGATCTAAAACTGTGTTAATCATACATTCCTACTGACTCTGACGCTACAGGTACACGTCGAGAGTGCTGTGCTTTTATTCTTTTTAAATACAGTTGCTCAGCCTTTTTTACTAGCTTTTGAGCATTTGCTACACGAATGTCCTCTGGCACTCGCTGACCGTTGGTAAGATACCCTATTGGCAAGCGATTTTGAATCGCTATGCTAATAATCTCACCTAAACTTAGACTTTCATCAAGTTTTGTGAAAATACAGCCACTTAAATTTACTTTTTGGAAGTGTCTTACCGTTTCTTGCAACACGTTCATTTGTGATGTCGCACTTAACACTAAATAACTTCTAATATCAACTCTTGCGCTACGCATAAGTGTATTTAACTGTTCAGTTAAGCGCAAATCTCTTTGACTCATTCCTGCCGTGTCTATTAATACTAGACGCTTATTACGTAAATGATAAAGCACTTCTGCAAGTTCATTTGCATCTTTTACTTGCTTAACTGGACAGCCGATGATTCTACCATAGGTTGCTAGTTGCTCGTAAGCGCCAATTCTGTAGGTATCCGTTGTAATAAGTGCAACTTTATCTGCACCGTATTTTTGCGCGCCCAATGCTGCAAGTTTTGCCACTGTCGTTGTCTTACCTACACCAGTCGGGCCGACCATTGCAAAAACGCCACCTTGACGCAAAATATCATTGTTGGTGGTGTGCATCTGATTTATGACCATATTTAAGAGTGCACTCCACGCCTCTTTTCTTGATACATCATCTGGAATGAAGCATGCCATTTGTTCAGCAACTTCTTTATCAATCCCCATCCCCTCCAGACGGTCTACAAGGCAAGCTCGTGTCGGATCGCGACGCGCCATTTCTTGTTTCATTAGCCCAGATACCTGATGCTCTAGCAGCTGGCGAATTGAGTTCATCTCTTCGCGCATTGCACTCATTTCATCTTTTTTGCTATGAACCTCAGTTAAATCATCACCAAAGCCATTATCGAGGTCATCAGATTCTCCCCACGGCTTCGATTGCTCTGTGGCTTCATCTTCAAAGTCAAAAGATTGACGATGAGTTTGTGGCGCTGACCTGTAAGTAGGCTTCGCCTCTGGTTGCATCTTGCGTTGGTTGCCTAGCATCTGTTCTGTGTCAATGCCTGACTGCGAGAACATAGAGGCAAGCTCTGGTGAGCGAGGACGTGGAGCTTGACGCTCCAAAAGCGCCTCTAAGCTGTCAGCTACCTGAGCTTGCTTAGCTGGTTGTGCTTGACGAGGCTCTGGTCGCACAAAACGCGTTTGTGTTTCTTTTGGTGCACTAGCTCGGCCAGTTGTAGGTTGTTGCACCGGTGCAGCTGTGCGGTCATTATCAATTGCAGCAACAATTTCAACACCATCAGCCAGCTTTTTGTTAGACATGATGACAGCATCTGCGCCAAGCTCTTCTTTAACTTCATTTAAAGCCGTACGCATATCTTTTGCAAAGAAACGTTTAATTTTCATGTTACAGCCCCTTTATCCTCTATTGTCCTACCGAGCTTACTATCTTGATTTGTCTCTCTTCAGGCACTTCTTGATACGACATCACTCGTAAACCTGGGATAGTGTGTTTAACAAACCTAGACAATACACTTCTTAACATACCTGAGGTTAATAAGATGGACGGCTCACCTAGCATTTCTTGGTTATGATGTGCTTCTTTTAATGACTCTTGAAGCCTCTCTGCCAAGCCAGGTTCTATGCCTGCCCCCTCATCACCTGCGTTCTGAAGTGACTGATGCAACATCTGTTCCAACTCAGGTGCCAATGTTATGACAGGGATTTCATCGTCTCCTCCAACAGCATCTTGTACGATTAGTCTACGTAGGGAAATTCGCACTGCAGCGGTTAGTACATCAGGGTCTTGACTGCGAGGGCCATACTCGACAAGTGTTTGCACAATTGAGCGCATATCGCGAATAGCAACGCCTTCATTAAGTAAATTTTGTAATACCTTAACCACCGTAGTCAACGGCAAGATATCGGGTACAAGGCCTTCAACTAAACGAGGGTGACTTTTAGCTAGCATGTCTAAAAGGTTTTGTACTTCTTCATGGCCAAGTAACAATGAAGCATTATTTGTAAGCAGCTGACTGATATGAGTGGCAACTACAGTTGCTGCATCAACAACTGTATAACCAAGAGAATGCGCCTCGTCCTTCTGATCCGGCTTAATCCATACCGCATCCAATCCAAATGCTGGGTCTTTGGTTTCTATGCCCTTAATTGGGCCAAATACTTGCCCTGGATTAATCGCCAATTCGTCACCATGCTTTAACTCACCAGTTCCAGAGCCTACTCCCATTAGAGTAATATTATAAGCATTAGGGTCTAATTCTAGGTTATCGCGAATATGTACTGGTGGTACTAAAAAGCCCAATTCTTGCGAGAGCTTCTTACGAACTCCTTTGATCCTACTTAATAACTCACCACCTTGTGCCTGATCGACTAGTGGGATGAGACGGTAACCAACTTCTAGACCTATTACATCGACAGGTTGAACATCGTCCCAGCCAAGCTCTTTTTGCTCTTGCTGCTGCCCACCTTTTGCCGAAGAGCCTTTCGCCGCTTGTTCTGCCTTTTCAATTTCGGCTTTTTTCTTCTGCTGGCTGGTGTAGTAAGCGATGTAACCCAACAAAGCCCCTAAACCCAAAAAAGCAACGTGAGGCATGCCTGGAACCAGACCCATCGTAATTAAAATACCAGAAGCAATCGATAGTGATTTTTCATTACCAAGCTGACTCTTAAACTGATCGCCCATGTTGTGCGATTCATTTTGACGAGTAACAACTATCGCGGTACCAATAGACAATAATAATGAAGGGATTTGTGCGACCAGTCCGTCCCCGATAGTTAGCATAGTATACACTTCCATCGCACGACCAAAGCTTAAGTCATGTTGGATCATGCCAACAAAAAGACCACCAATAATATTAATTGCTAAGATCACTATGCCAGCAATCGCATCACCTTTAACAAACTTACTGGCACCATCCATCGAGCCATAAAAGTCAGCTTCACGTGTCACTTCATCACGGCGAGTTCTTGCTTCGTCGGCAGAAATAAACCCTGCATTAAGGTCAGCATCAATCGCCATTTGTTTACCAGGCATTGCGTCAAGTGTAAAACGTGCGGATACTTCAGAAATACGGCCTGCACCTTTGGTAATAACGACAAAATTAATGATGATGAGAATAAGGAATACAACCAGACCAACGGCATAGTTACCACCAATAACCACACTACCAAATGCCTCAATTACTTTACCTGCGGCATCACCACCATTGTGCCCTTCAAGAAGTACCACTCGGGTACTTGCAACATTTAATGCTAAGCGCATTATTGTGGCTATCAATAGTACTGCTGGAAACATACCAAACTCTAATGGCTTCATGGTGTAAACCGTCACCAGGAGCACCACCAGCGCGAGTGCTATGTTAAAAGAAAATAAAATATCGAGTAAAAAAGGTGGTAAAGGTAAAATAACCATACCTAATGCAGCTAATACCAACAGAGGTGTCCCCACCCCCTTAGCGTATTCTTTTTTATCTCGATTGAGTTGCTGTAAAACTGCTTTAAATTCCATAACTTAACACATGCAAAAATTTGACACAGATAAATCGATGCAATATGTATTCCAGCTTGAAATCAAGATTAACTAGTGCTTAAGTTCATTAGGTATTGGTAGGTTTTTGCTTAAGGCAGTTGGCCGTTTGCCTTTGCCCTTTTGAAAACGGTTAAGTTGAAAAACGTAAGCTAGCACTTGAGCAACTGCTGTAAATAATTGCTCTGGAATTTGATCTCCGATCTCTGTTGTATGATAAAGAGAACGAGTCAACGCTGGAGATTCAACGATGGGTACATCTCGGCCAATTGCAATCTTTCTTATCTGCATCGCCAATTCATCAACCCCTTTTGCCAGAACAATAGGCGCTCCAGCCCGCTCAGTATCGTATTTTAGCGCGACAGAATAGTGAGTTGGGTTTGTTACTACAACATCTGCATCTGGCACATCCTGCATCATCCGCCGCTGCGACATTTCTCTTTGAGTACGGCGGATCCGGGCTTTTATTTGCGGATCACCTTCGGCGTTTTTATATTCATCTTTCACCTCTTGTAAGGTCATTTTTAGTTGTTTATGATGATTATAACTTTGGTAAGGGGCATCAATCGCGGAAATCACTATCATAGTGCAGCTCAGAGCTAAAAACATCCACGCGATAATCTCTAGCGCATGCTCAATACTTGAGGGGATCTGCTCTATACTTAAATGCAATATTTCATAAAAATATATTTTAATCAATAAGATAGCAAAGCCAGCAACGAGTACAAACTTTAGTATTGATTTTAACAACTCTATTGCAGCTTGAGGCCCTAGCATGCGCTTAATGCCTTTCATTGGTGACATTTTACTGGCTTTTGGTGCCGCAGCCTCCCATGAAAAGTTAAACCCACCAAGCAATGTATTTCCAACCACTCCAGCAATAGCGATAATAAAAACGAACATAGCCATAGGAAACAGTAATTCATCGGCAACATCTGCCCAAACCGCAAACATTTTTGTTGTATCGTACGTTTCATTGCGATTTAACGATAGCATTCTGCCCATTACATTGTAGAGCGCTTTGCCGATCCCTGGTCCATACAGTAACAATGCTATTGCAGAAAATAACAATACAAATGTCGTCCCGAGCTCTTTTGAGCGCGCCACTTGTCCTTTTTTTCTTGCCTCACTAATTTTTTTTGCTGTGGGCTCTTCGGTGCGCTCTTGACCTGAATCTTCTGCCATCTTTTACTTGCACCTCTATACCGTACAACCAATAAGGTTACACATTAGCTCTGTCATTTTTAGCCACTGAAATTCAAATTGTGCTAAAAAATTCCCTAAAGTAGCCCAAATAATTGTTAAACCGGCCACAAGTGTAAACGCAAAGCCGACTGAGAATATATTCATTTGCGGAGCTGCTCGGGTCATAATCCCAAACGAAATGTTGATAACCAGCATAGCGGTTAGCGGAGCCAAGGATAATGCAAGCGCAGTTGAAAACATCCACCCTCCCCAGTTGACAATAAGCCAAAAGTTATCAACTTTCCACCAATTACCAGCAATGGGGAAGCTCTCAAAGCTGTATACAACCATCTGGATCATCATGAGGTGTCCGTTGTAAACAAAAAACAGCAGTGTTGCTAAGATTAGATAAAACTGACTGACCGCAGGTACGCTTAATCCATTGGCGGGGTCGACAACTGACGCAAAACCAAGGCCCGTTTGCATCGCCAATATCTGGCCGGCAATAATGAAAGTATTTAATAATAATAGTGACCCAAATCCTATCGCAATACCTGTTATCATTTCCTGAATAACAACAAAAATCATAGAAAATGAAAATAAGTCGGTAAATTCCGATTTGGGTAAAGCGGGAACGACTGCAAATGTAATAACAACGGCAAGCGCAAACTTGATCCGCGCGGGAATACTTTGTGCTCCCAACCCTGCCATTACCATGATCATCGAGCTTATACGCACCAGCGGCAGCAAAAAGTCGCTCAACCACTGCATGATCACTGCAAAGGTAAACTCCATGATTAACCCGCTATTTCAGGGATTCGCATCACGAGTAGGTTAAAGTAGTCCATCAGGACTTGAGTTATCCAATGACCTCCAGCAATTAGTGCCATAATTGTGATAATAAGCCTTGGCAAAAAGCTGAGCGTTTGCTCATTGATTGACGTCGCCGCTTGAAACACCGCAACCACTAGTCCAATTAAAAGCCCAGGTATCACTATAGCAGACACTAACTTTATTACGATAAACAGCGCATCACTCAAAATATCAACGAAAACTTCTGGTTCCACGTTACACCCCCAGCCCGAAGCTTCGCGCGAGCGTACCCATCACCAAACCCCATCCATCTACCAATACAAATAACATAATTTTAAATGGCAAAGAGACAATCATAGGTGAAAGCATCATCATACCCATGGCCATTAATACACTCGCGACCACCAGGTCGACAATCAAAAATGGAATAAAGAACATAAAGCCAATAATAAAGGCAGTTTGTAGCTCAGAGGTAACAAAAGCGGGGATTATCACAATAAACGGGGTGTCTTCTGGACTATCTAATTTGTCATAGCCGGCGATTTTTGCAAATGTCTCTAAATCTTTTATCCGTGTTTGCGACAACATAAAGGCTTTCATTGGCTCTTTTGCCCGCTCTAACGCCTGTATAGATGTGATTTCTTCTTTAATATAAGGCTGAACGGCCTGATCATTAATTTGTGAGAAAATTGGCGCCATAATAAATAATGTCAAAAACAAGGTTAACCCTAGAAGGATTTGATTAGAAGGAGACTGTTGAAGACCAATGGCTTGTCTTAAAATTGCTAACACAACGATAATACGCGTAAAGGAAGTCATCATAATAACAGCCGCAGGAATAAAACTTAACGCTGTCATTATTGCTAATACTTGTAGCGTGACAGAATACTCCTGAGAGCCATCGGGGTTAGTCGTAACGTTTATCGCTTCGATGCCTTCGGCGCCAACAGTACCAGAGAAAATAAGTAAGCAGAGTATCAGCAATCTAATCATGATTTGTCTTATTGTTGTTATCTTCAGCGCGACCTTTTCCTACCAAGAATTTCTGTAACTCATTGGCAAAAGGCGTTCGATTAATATCATCAAGTGGTGTTTCTAATTGATAGAGATAATTGATATTGTTCGGCGTCACTCCAAGCAGGTGGTGTTTATTGTCCAGTTCAATAACTAACAACCTTTCCTTGGTGCCAAGCGAAACACTACGGATCACTTTGAAATCTTTTTGGTTGACCATATTTGGATTCAAGCGCTTTAAGATGAAAGCGAGCCCTAACACCAGTCCAATGACCAGTATTAGTGACAGTCCCATAGAAAGTAGCTCAGCACTTAACCCAGAGGCTGCTGACCCTACTGGCGTTACCGTCGCGACAGATGTTGGTGCCGCGCTAGCGGTTGTTGTAACCGCTAAGCTAAATAAACTCAAGTACCCACCTATTCGCATCAGCGTAGCTTTTTAATACGCTCAACTTGGCTTATTACGTCGGTTAAACGAATACCAAATTTATCATTCACAACCACAACCTCGCCATGTGCAATGAGCGTTCCGTTAACTAGTACATCTAGCGGCTCACCTGCGACACGATCCAGCTCCACAACAGAGCCTTGGTTTAGCTGTAAAAGGTTTCGTATGTTTATTTTTGAACGACCTACTTCCATTGAAATAGTGACTGGAATGTCTAGGATCGTGTCAAGTTTTCGTTTTTCATCTGACGATAAGGCAGTGCCAGAGTCTTTCAGCTCATCTAATTCAGCAACTTCTGGCTCGCCATCGTTGTCAGAGCCTTCTGCTTCAGCTAATGCTGCAGCCCATTCGTCCATAGTATCTTGATCATCGCTCATTGATTACTACCTGATTTAATTTATTTTTACCCACAACTGGCGTCTAATGATAACAATCACCTAGAGACTACCAATCTAAATCAACACCTTCTGATAGGTGCAAATCCTCTTCAAGCTCAGCAAGCTCTGCATCTGAGTCCAGCTTTTTACCACCTTTGGTAAATACATGAAGTTCAGACTTAACAGATTCTGGACGCTTAATTTTTTCACTGATCTGCAGTGCAACATTATCGCGAGACCGTCCCATTTTAGCTCTAAAGGTCGGTAACTCTTCAACAAATACCGTTACATGTTCAGGCATTTCAACTGGAATAACATCCCCTGCTTGTAACTTCATTATCTGCTCTAATGACAAATCTACTTCGAGCAATTGTGACGAAACTTCTACTTCCACGTCCATTATCTCATCGCGTAGTGCCTTACTCCAGCGCAAGTCTGTATCTTCGGTATCAGATTGTACACCAGCGTCAAGCAACTCTCGGATAGGTTCAAGCATCGAGTACGGGAGTGAAATGTGAAAATCGCCGCCACCGCCATCCAACTCAATATGAAATGAGCTGATAACGACAACTTCAGTCGGCGATACGATGTTCGCCATCGCGGGATTCACCTCCGAGTCTAAGTACTCAAAAGACACATCCATTACAGGTGCCCAAGCTTCTTTATAGTCTTCAAAGATGATTTTTAGTAGCATTTGAACGATACGTCGTTCTGTCGGCGTAAACTCCCGTCCCTCAATCTTGGCATGATAACGGCCATCTCCACCGAAGAAATTGTCTACCAAAATAAATACTAATCGTGCTTCCATAGTAATTAGGCCAGTCCCTTTTAATGGCCTGAACCTCACCATGTTTAGACTAGTTGGTACAAACAAGGTATGAATATACTCGCCAAACTTGAGCATCTGCACGCCGTTAATAGACACTTCAGCGGTACGTCGCATCATGTTAAAAAGGCTGATCCGCATGTGGCGTGCAAAACGTTCGTTAACGATCTCAAGTGTCGGCATGCGCCCACGCACAATCCTATCTTGAGATGAAAAGTCGTATTGTAAGGCGCCGGCACCATCACCATCTTCACCATCTGCGATTTCGTCTTCTTCGACTTCATCTACACCATGGAGTAGCGCATCAATTTCGTCTTGGGATAATAAGTCGCTCACAAATACTACCTTATTGCATTACAAAGCCGGTAAATAACACGCGCTCAATCACTTTACTACCTTCAACCCCTTCCATTGCTGCTTGCACTTTGTCAAGTGCAGTCAACCTTAGCGTTTCCTTGCCAGCACTGGTGCTTAACTCATCAGCGGTTGTCGTTGAGAACACACTAAGCAGTGTCCCCTCAATCAGTGGGATATGTTTTTTGGCAACTTCTTCGTTGACATCTCCACGCACCAATAGCTGCACTTTTATTTGCACAATCCTATCGCGGCTTGCCCCGGGTACATTGAAAACAAAAGGTCTTGGCATCGCGACATACAACGCACTACCAATTTGCGCTGAGTTGCCTTGCTCCGCTTTCACTTCACTTGCTGTTGTTTCTTCAGCGAGCGTTTCCTCTGGCGCATCTGAGCCTGAAAATAGGAAAAATCCGGCAACACCACCGAGCACTAAAACGGCAGCCGCAATAATAATAATCAGTTTCTTCTTCGAGCCACCTGTTTCTTCTATTTCTAAGTCAGTTTCTTCAGCCATAGCAAACCCTTATATTCTTTTGTAACTACAATAATAGCAGGTGTTAGGCATAGTAATCTATTGCAGAATCAGTATTTCTCTGCGGTGAAGCTTGTACATTTTGTGCTGTGTCATCACTACTACCATGTCCAGCTTGTCCACCAGCACTACCAGAATTTCCTTCAGCATCACCATCACTCTGCCCTTGTTGCTGATGAGATATTTGGCTATCTCCTAACTCAATCCCTTGTTCTGCAAGCATTTCTCTTAACCTAGGCATGGACTGCTCCAGTAACTCTTTTGCCTGTTGATTTTGCACAACGATATTCACTTGAGCTTGCTCTGCATCACTTTTTATTCGTATCTGCATTGCCCCCAACTCAGGAGGATCAAGTCTGATTTCAGCCTCTTTATTGTTTAGGTTCAACATCATACCAACTCGCTGATGCAGCTCCTTGGCGGCATCTTGACGCGCAATGTTGATTGCCTGTTGAAGGTTAGCATCAGTTGCAGGTTTTGTCTGTGCTGTTGATTGGTTTGAAGACTGTGTTTGTTGAACTTGCTGCACTTCTTTTAAGGTTTGGTTTAAAGAGGAGTTATCCTGCTGTGGTGTTTGAACAGGGCTTGTTTCTTGTTTTAGTGCTGCTTGTGTAGTTGCGACGAAAGGCTGACGTTCAGATTTGAGCGCTTCCTTATTTGAATGCGCTTCAACTTGCGCTGAACGACTTAACTCTTTTTCTGCCAGTTTTTCGATAACTTGCTTATCGGTATTTTGTTTTTCTACGTTCTGTTTTTCAAGTACGCTGCTTTCAACATCTTGTAACTTTTGATTTTCACGATTTTGATCCACATTCTGTTTTACCGAGGTAGGGATATCTTTCCCCTCTTTAAGGGGCGTCGTTATTACTTTTTCCTTAGTAAGTTGTGTCTCGGAAATCACAATATCATTAACTGATGTTTTCCCCTCTGACGTCATATTCTCTGAGTTTAGCGACTGAACAAGAGGTTTGAGCTGTTCTAGCGTCGTTACGCCAGAGCGGTTTCCTAGGAGCTGTGCTATTGCTTTTTGAACACCTGGAGAAGCATCATAAACATCCAATTTACCATCAATTACCGCTTTTAATTGTTGTTGTTCTTGATGAGTTAACTTTGCAATTATCTGAACTTGTTGTTCACCACCTTTTGCTGCACTTTTCTTGGTATCTATAGCTATTGTAGCGTTCGATTCAGTAGCTGACTCTTTCAACTTCGCTTTACTCTGCTTTTCATCAGCAAGCAAGTCATCATTAGACGTGGTAGATTGAGTGCTTTGTACTTTTAAAACGGCTTCATCGGTACTATTTTTCAGTCCTATTGCCGCTTTACTCCCTAAGTCTGCATCATCAGCTTTATTGTTTTGTAACGCGCTCTCTACCCCTTTAGTCGCAATGGCAGTTGCTACAGTTGGCTTCTCAAGTTGATCTTCAGCATGTTTCTCAGGCTGGTTTTGCATTGGCAGCTTGTCCATACTTTGAGCTTTTGGATCTGTTCTTTGCTCTTTGCCAGTCGAAATGAGCGTACCATCTATGGCTGAAACAGGTTTAGTTTGCTCCTTTTGTCCCTGCACCTCTGTGTCTTCTGTCGATTTTGCACCAGAAATACCGTTAGACTCTTTCTCTAGCGCTTCTTTGACAGATTGCGCTACTAAACTTGGATGCTGCAATGAAGTATCTTGCTTCTTTGATGCACTGATTTGTGTGTACAAATCATTATCTGGTAAATCAGGTAACACTTCGCCTGACATCTCTGAAGGTATACTATCGCCTTGATACTGAGATAGCACAGCACCTTCTTCCCCCTTTTCTTTTACTGATGGTGTAACACTTTGTTCAGACTCAGCTAATTCCTTAGTGACACCAGCCCCCAAGTCTGATGAACCATCTGAATCGACTTGCTCTTGAGCAGACTTATCGCCTTGATGAGTTAGCTCAGCCATCAATACGCGAAACCCGGTTTCACCCTCTTGGCTATTAGCGTCCTGCTCTGAGGCTTTACCTTTAACCTCAACTTCTTGACTGCCTCGTTGCAGCATAGATGCAAGCATTACATTCATTATTAAGCTACCTCAAAAAGTGGCAATATACTGCCGTTGTAATTAACGCTAACACGCCTAAAAGCCGCATTATTAAGCATTCACTACATAAATTTGAAAACGTTTTAACTACTTTGCATATTTCGAGCCAACCTACCAAGAGCGTGCTCTTCGAACAAATTGGTTGGTGGCAAACTCATCCAGCATTCTTTGCTCTGCTTTGGCTAATTTTTGCTGCTGTGCCAACGCTTGTTTCTCTATTAGCTTTTCAATGGCTTTGGTTTTCGCTTGTTGCGCTAACCACAATTTACGGCGCTGCTCAACGACTTGTTTAGCGGTATTCACGGTTTTCGCCTGCTGATCTATCGCCTGTTCAATCTTATTAATAAAGTTATGATATTGATTGAAACCACCACTCGTTAAACCAACCTTTGCCTTATTGTGAAGCTGCATACTGTACTCCATCCGAAAATCGTTGAGCCCTGATAATCTTTGTTGGTTGGTAGTAAGATGTTGCTGTGCTTGCACAAAGTTTGCGCGCAAGTTATCTTCTTTGTCTTTTTCTAATTTCAGCAGCAGGTCTAATTTATTGTTTGCCATTATGCTTGTCCCAGAAGCTGCGCAAGGTTTTGTAGACACTCATCATAGTTGATAACGTCTTTCATTCCTTGCTGTAAGAAATTATTGACCGCAGGCATCATGTTTATCGCCTGATCTAACATTTGGTCACTACCTTTTTGGTAGGCACCAAGTGTGATCATATCTTTGTTCTGCTGATACATGGAGTAGACTTGCTTTAGCACTCTAGCTTGCTGCATATGCGCTTCAGATACAACTTGTGGCATAACACGGCTAATGGACTTTTCAATATCAATTGCTGGGTAATGCCCACTATCCGCAAGTTCTCTCGAAAGTACTATATGACCATCTAATATCGCACGAGCAGCATCCGCGATTGGGTCTTGCATATCATCGCCTTCACTCAATACCGTGAAAAATGCGGTAATTGAGCCTTGTCCTTCACCGCCATTACCCGCTCGCTCAACCAATGCGGGTAGTTTTGCAAACACCGAGGGGGGGTAACCCTTTGTGGCTGGCGGCTCACCTACCGCGAGTGCAATTTCTCGCTGCGCCATGGCATAACGCGTTACAGAGTCTAATAGTAGTAAGACATTTAGGCCTTGATCGCGAAAATACTCAGCGATTGTCACTGCGCTTTCACAGCCTTTAAGGCGCATTAAAGGTGAAGCATCCGCCGGTGCGGCAACCACCACAGAGCGTCGCCGCCCCTCTACGCCAAGTATTTCATCAATAAACTCTTTAACTTCCCGCCCACGTTCTCCTACAAGGCCAACAACGATAACATCAGCTTCACTGCCTCGGGTCATCATGCCAAGCAATACTGACTTACCTACACCACTACCTGCAAACAAACCCATACGTTGACCTTGCCCAACAGTAACAATAGAATTTATGGCTCGTACCCCTACGTCCATTGGGGAGTCGATCGGTCTTCTAGCAAGTGGGTTTATCGGCGCCGCTGCAAATTTCAAGTGCTGCTGGGCATCTATAGCACCGAGGCCATCAAGAGGGCGGCCTAAGCCATCAACAACACGGCCAAGTAGCTCCATACCGACAGGCAGACCTGAATCTTTCACTTTGGGAATAACGCGGGCGCCAGGAAGCACACCAGTAATATGATCGTTAGGCATCAAATAAAGCGTATCTTGATTAAAGCCTATCACTTCAGCGTCAATGAAGCCGCCGAGTGTTTCAATTTTGCACTGACTGCCAATAGGTGCATTCAGTCCTCTTGCTTCCAGCGTTAACCCAACCACTCGAGTCAGGCTACCTGCAACGGCCACGCCATAAGGCTTTACAAACTTTTTGTATTTACTGATCCGCTCGCTCAAAGCAGCTGATGTAGACATTTCGTAGTTACCTATTTAGATGCTTCCCTCAAATGCTTGCGAACAACAGGCAATGAGGGCAAGTTCTTATTTACGGATTTATACCACTGTCTAGCAAAAATGATTCCAATACTTCACTGATGCGGTTTTTCAGTGTCATATCAATTGAAGATTGTGGTGTTTTGACCTCACATCCCCCTCTATCTAGAGTTGGTTCAGGGATCAGCTGCCAATGCTGTGATTCGATGTGTTCCGCACCATACATAGATTGTACTAACTCTAGATCTTCTGGATGCAGATGTATTCGCACCGTTTGCTCTTTAACTGGTAGCGCATCCATTGCTTTTTTCAATGCGTTCAAAATAAGCTCAGGGCTGGTTTTCAGTTCTTTAAAAATGACTTGCTCTGCCAATAAATTGACAAGATATACCAGTTGCTTTTCACACTCATCATCAACACGTGTAAGTGGCGATTGCATCTCGTCTAATAAGCTTGAGAGTGCTTTCATGCGTTCTTCGATAATTGGTTGTGCTTCTTCGATGCCCTTCTCTTTCCCTATCTCAACGCCTTCTTTATAGCCAGCTTCTTTACCTTCTGATACGCCTTTTTCAAAGCCCTCAATATAACCTTGCTCATGACCTTGTTTGATACCTTCGTCATAAGCATCTTGGCGAATTTGTTCAAGCTCTTCGAGTGTTAGCGTCGGAAATTCAGGCTCTTGCGGCTCAGGCTCTTCGTGAACCTGTTTCTTACTATAGAGTTCCTCCAGCGGCGTGCCAAACGCAGTCGATCGCCCTCTAAATTTCTCTGGTTTATCAGACACATCTGGTATTGGCCAGTTTTCTAGCAATTCATCTAATGCTTCGGTACTGACAGGGCGACCTTTATACAGCTTTTTATCGACCATGGTTTACAAGAACTCCTCACCACCACCACCACCAAGCATGATTTCGCCTGAATCGGCCAAACGTCTCGCGGTAGCAAGAATTTCTTTTTGTGCTGCTTCAACTTCACTTATCCTGACAGGCGGCATAGCTTCTAAGTCATCTTGCATCATTTCAGCTGCGCGCTTGGACATATTTTTCAATATCTTATCTTTCAGTGAGTCATCAGCGCCTTTAATCGCTTTCATCAGTACATCTTGCTGTACTTCACGCAAAATTGCTTGGATCCCTCGGTCTTCTACATCCATTAAATTCTCAAACACAAACATTAAATCTTGGATTTGTTGTGACATCTCTTCATCATGTTCGCGTATAGAATCCATCAGCTGGCCTTCAACGTTAGTATCAAGATAGTTCATGATATCAGCGGCCGCTTTTAAGCCACCCATTTTCGCAGCCTGCGCACCAGCTTGGCCAGCAAATTGTTTTTCCATGATTTCGTTTAGCTCTTGTAATGCCGCGGGCTGAACTTCTTCTAGGTTGGCGATTCTCATCGTTAAGTCTAAGCGCACTTTCTCAGGAAACTGAGACAATATTTCTGCGGACTGCTCCGGCTCTAGGTAAGACAAAACAATGGTTTGGATTTGCGGGTGCTCGTTACGAATGATATTCGCAACCTGTTTAGAGTCCATCCATTTTAATGAATCTAAGCCTTTTGCACCTGAACCCATTACAATTTGGTCTATTAAGCTTGCTGCTTTGTCTTCGCCAAGTGCTGCAGTCAGTGCTTTTTTAATAAAGTCTTCAGATTGGAAGCCTATGGTACTAAAGCTTTGTATTTGCTCAATAAACAAGTTATGCACTGCTGCAATTTTAGCCTGTGATAAGTCATCCATAGACGCCATCGCCATACCCACCTTTTGTACCTGCTTTGGCTCTAGGTGTTTTAAAATTTGAGCTGCATCTTCTTCTGTCAAACTAAGCAGTAAGATGGCGGCTTTATCAACGCCATCTAATTTTTCAACGTCAAAGGCCGCGGGTAATTGTTTTTGTTCTTCATCAGTCATCTTCGGTTAACCACGCTTTCACAACTTGTGATGAGAGTTCAGGTTCATTCGCAACAAGGGCACGTACCGCTTTTAGTAGGTCCTCATCACCATGTAAGTCTGGCAATTGTAATCTACCGTCTGATGAGAAGCCAACTGCTGACTCGTCGAAATCGTTATTTAGCATATCTAACGTGCTATCACCTAGGTCAACACCGCTGGTTAAAGCATCTTCATCAAAATCTTCCAGTGTATCATCTGGGTAAATTAGACGTTTAAGCATAGGTCGTACCACTGCTAAGATTAGCACAATGATAACTAACGTTCCCGCAACTAAGCGAATGGTTTTTTGGAACCAATCTTGTTCCCACAGTGGTAACTCTTGCATTTCCATCAAATCTTCGCGAACGAATGGTACAGTAACCACTTCTAGTGCGTCGCCACGCTGCATGTCAAAGCCGACACCGCCTTGAAGCAAACGACGGATATTGTTCAGCGCTTCTTGTGAACGAGGCACCATAGTCATATTACCTTCGGCATCTGGCTGAGGTAGGTAATCAACCGCCACACTCACACTAATTCTGCGAATAACGCCAGTTTGTTGACGCTTATGACTAATCGTCGTATCAAGTTCGTAGTTACGGGTCGCTTCTTTTTGAATACTGCTAGGCGTAGTGCCATTACCGTTTCCCCCTTGACCTGCAACTTCAGGGATATTTGAGTTAAGTGGAGGTTGGTTCGTCAGCGCTCCTGGGATCCCCACTGATAGACCGCCAATATTGTTTTCTTCGTAAGTTGTTTCACTTCTGACCGCTGGTAAATCAGGGTTATAGCGTTTTTGTGTTTCTTCAACTGCACTAAAGTCCATCGTCAGATCAACTTGGGCCGTAAAATTGCCTAGGCCCACTGTTGGGATCAGTATACTGTCTATCTTTTCTAAGTACTCTTGCTCTCGCTTACGTTCAATTTCGTACTCTTTTCTAGAGCGAGCAGCAAGCGAATCTTGTGAACCTGAGTTAAGTAAGCGTCCATTTTGGTCAGTCACCGTTACCCGTGATGGCTCCAGCCCCTGTACCGCTGATGCCACGATATCTACGATAGAGTCAACTTCTTCTCCTCCTAAAGTTCTGCCACGCTTTAGCGTGATCACCACTGTCGCAGATGGTTTCTTTTCACGACGGGCAAATACGTTCTCCTTTGGAATAGCTAACAGTACTTTTGCACGATTTACATCTTGCAGCTCTTCAATCGTTCTTGCCAACTGCTGCTCACGACCGTGCTTTAGCCGTTCTCTTTCAAGACGTTGACTAACACCAAAACCCATGTCCTGCATTAAAATATCAGTACCGGAGCTAGGAGATTGGGTGAAACCATCACGCGCCATACGCAACTTAACATCTTGGTAATCCGATTCAGCAACTAAAATAGTATTACCGTCTAATTGGTACTCAATTTTTTGTTGGTCTAGGAAGTCTAGCGTCTCAACTAGCTCTTCAGTAGGATATTTACCCAGCGGACGCATGTCTGGCTGGCGGGCCCAAATAATGATAAAAATGGCAATTGCTAAACAAATAGCTAACGCAATAACCAGAGTAACCTGGCGCAACATATCGACACCGCTTAGCGCACTGAAGTAGCCAGACTTTTGCTCTTGTTGCTCGTCCGAACCGCTGTCGTTATTCAGCGCTGCGTCGGAAAGTGTAAGATCTGTTGATTGATTAGTAGCCACGATTACTCTCCACAATCATTTTGTTAAACTGGCATGCTCATGATTTCTTTATAGGCTTCGACAAGTTTATTGCGAACTTGTACCGTTGCCTCAAAAGCGACCGATGATTTTTGTTTTGCGATCATCGCCTCAGCAAGAGAAACACTACGATCACCCATCTCCACCGCCGTCACTTTTTTCTTTGCGTCTTGCTGAAGGCCATGAACAGAATTGAGTGCGTCAGAGAGTAAATCTCCAAATTGAGCTGAAGAAGATGCTGCTGTTTTAATTGGCTGCACAGTAGGCTGCGTATTTCTTGTCGCTTCTGCGGCCATTGCCTGCATTTCTTGGAATAGCGCTGATGATTGTACTTTCATGATGCTTTACTCAAAATAACTCTTGTTACCTTGATGAAAGCAGGAAACATGCCAACATTAAAATACTTTAATTTCAGTTGGTTAAGCTGAAATTGCCCTGTCGAAAAATTGGCAGTCGGAGGAAAAGGAAGGTGCCAGAGAAAAGCAACAGCTTCGTTTAGGTTGATGTTGTATTAGCCTGAGGTGTACAAATGAAGGTAAGCTCACGTCCTACTTTTAAGCTCACCTTCAAGATATCTGAGCGACTCTTTCACCTAAGCTGGTAACGCAATTCCGAGATCTCGCATTTTTGCTAGCTTATAGCGCAGTGTCCTTGGGCTCATGCCTAAAACTTCAGCCACTTCTTTGCGCTTACCATTAAACTTAGCAAGCGTATCCAAAATAATTTGATGCTCTTTGTCCTGTAGCTCATCCTTATAATTGATGATGCCATCATCATTGGGAGCGTCTTCTGTAGCGGACTGTGTGAGGCTAGTTTCTGACTCAACCAAAGACATCGGTGAAAAGTTTTCAATAAAAATATCATCTTCTGTGATTTCAAGGCCCTGAAACAATATCAAAGCACGCTGGATGACGTTATCAAGCTCACGCACGTTGCCAGGCCAGCTATGAGAATTTAACTTTTGCTTAGCACTAGTACTTAACTTGGGTGTTGGTTTACCCGCTTTTTGCATATGTCTTGATAGCAAGTGCTCAGCCAATACCGTAATGTCTCCTGCTCTATCTCTAAGCGGCAGCCATTCCAATGGGAAAACATTAAGGCGATAGTATAAATCTTCTCTAAATACCCCATCTTCAACCGCTTCTTTCAAATCTCGGTTACTGGTTGCCAACACCCTAACATCTAGTGTTATGGTTTTTCTACTACCAAGTCGCTCCACTTCCCGCTCTTGTAAAACGCGAAGTAATTTTGCCTGAAGCCCCAAATCCATTTCTGTGATTTCATCCAGTAATATTGTCCCTTTTTGCGCTTGTTCAAACTTACCAGGGCATGCCTGAATTGCACCTGTGAATGCGCCCTTCTCATATCCAAACAGGGTAGCCTCAAGCATATTTTCTGGAATTGCAGCACAATTAATTGCAATAAATGGTTCGTCAGCCCTGTCTGATTTATCATGAATATAACGGGCTAATACCTCTTTACCTGATCCACTCGGCCCAAGCACCATTACACTGGCATCAGACTTTGCTACTTTTGCAGCCAACTCAAGCAGCTTTATACTCTTTGGATCAGCGACGATAGGACCCTCTGTTTCTTTTTCTTTTTCAGGTAGGTAACGACCCACCATATTCAACAACACTTCAGGCGCAAAAGGCTTAGCCATGTAATCAATGGCTCCCAAACGCATCGCTTCAACCGCATCATCAATAGTCGCATAAGCTGTCATCATTAACACTGGCAGCTCAGGGTAGTTAAGCTTTATGGATTTCAACAAATCTAGCCCACTCATTGCACCCATTTGAACATCGCTTACCACCAAAGAAAACGTCTCTTGCTTGAGTAACAATACGGCTTGCTCTGCACTGTTTGCTTCGACACATTCAATGCTTGAAAGCTGTAACGTATCGATGAGCGCTTCTCTTAAGCCGGCATCATCTTCAACAACTAACACTTTATTACTCATAATTCCTCCGCTTTGATCAGTGGTAGTATCAGACTAAACTGTGCACCTAGACCTTTGATATTTTCAGCCCTGACAAACCCTTTGTGTGCATTTGCTACCGAGTTTACAACTGCCAAACCTAATCCTGTTCCTTGCGATTTGGTGGTAAAGAACGGTTCGAACAGCTTATCGACTAGCGCTTCATCTATACCTGGACCATTGTCTGTGACAGAAATACGCACGTGTTCGCCACAGGGCTCACGCTCTGCTTTAAGCTTAATGTGGGCGTCACTGCCAATAATTTGAATACTGTTATGGATAAGGTTCTGAATAGCGCTCGCCAATGCAGTACGATTACCAAGTATCTCAATATCCGGCTCAGGCAAATCGGCTTCCAACTTAGCGTGATTAAGTTCAACCATAGCGTCAGCACCCGCTTTGACTTCACTTAGTAAATACTGCATAGAGACCCGTTCAACCACTTGTTGTTCGCCACTTTTTGCGAATAACAGCATGTCATTCACCTGATTTTCTAAATCTTTTAATCGTGACATCAATTTGTCATGAAACTTTTCCCGAGATGCTTGTGGTAAGTTTGTAGCGCCTAAATTGGCACCATAAAGCATTGCTGCTGACAATGGCGTTCTAACTTGATGCGCCAAAGAAGCCACCATTTTTCCCAATGCGCTTAGCCTTTGCATGTGAGCAACTCGACTCTGTAATCGCCGAGTTTCTGTCAGATCAGTCATTAGGATCAGTTGCCCAGGCTCGGGCGCTAATGCTGTTATATCCAGCTTAATTCGGCGACCGTCTTTAAGAGAGACCTCATGACCATCATCTTGCTGTGGCCTAAATGAGCGTTGAATAATACTGAACCACTTTTCTCCCTCGAGCGGCTCTCCAAGCATATCCATTGCTATCTGATTTGCTTTGGCAATCATCCCTTGACCATCTAAAACAATCACGCCTGCTGGCATAGTGTCAACCAGATGACCTAGCCAACTTGCTTGTTGTCGTAGATCGCTCAACTCACCCACATATGCTTCTTGAAGTAAGCAAGGGTTATAATGACCAGTAGTTGGTACAAACTGAGGATTAATAACATGTGCTAATGCCATTTTTCCGCTCTCTTAAAAATAAACTCATGTAGAAAAAGCAAAAAACATTCCAACTTTATATTCCTTTAAAAACATAAAGTTAAAGAAGCACTGTAAAGAACAATTTATTGACACTGTATTTATGTACAGTTACATGTTAGAGTCCTAAAGCTCGAACAATAAATAAGCTAAAGGACACTTTCATGAATAGACGATGCAGTTGGGTTGATCAAAGTAAACCCGATTATATTGAGTACCACGATAAAGAATGGGGAAAGCCAGTACTCAATGACAAAAGCTTATTCGAGTTTCTGACCTTAGAGTCCGCTCAAGCAGGCCTTAGCTGGTATACCATACTAAAAAAACGTGAGGGTTATCGGCAGGCATTTCATAACTTTGATGTGCAAAAAGTCAGTCAAATGACAGAACAAGATATTGAAAGGTTATTGACGTTTGACGGTATCATTAGAAATCGAGCGAAAATCGCTGCCACCATCAATAATGCTAGGCACTTTATTGAGATCCAACAAGCCTTCGGCAGCTTTGCTCGTTATCAGTGGGGGTTTGTTGACTATCAACCCATTGTAAATAAAATGCGTGATAAGCAAGACGCCGTTGCTACTAGCGAAATCAGCGACAAATTCGCTAAAGACTTAAAAAAGCGGGGATTTAAATTTCTTGGTTCTACAACAGTATACGCGCACATGCAGGCCTGTGGGATGGTTAATGACCACGCAGATGACTGCTTTTGCAAACAAGCTATTATTGATAGTTATGTCTCTTTGGATTTTTCGAAAATAGAGTAAGTGATCTAGATGGCACTTATTACAAGACAAGTAGTTCGAAGTTATACCAATTTTCTTAATTAAGTGGTCTATTTTGAGGCGAGAAAATCTTGTCGATAACTAGGCAAAAATTTTGATATTTAGTTGTTCTAAATGAGAAATTTTTAACGCTGTTAGCGTCAGATTTACTCCTTCAAATTGAGCTAGTATTAAGTCAAATTGGTATTAACCATAGCAACAGTTAACTTCGGTGTAATAAGTTAATCGCGATTAAGATTGTACTTTTTCATTTTTTCTACCAATGTGGTGCGGCGAACACCTAAAATTTCCGCTGCACGCGCAACAACATAGTCATAACGTTCAAGCGCTTGCGTGATCAAGTCTATCTCTAGTTCAGCTAGGTATTCTTTGAGCTCGATCCCCTCATCCGGCAACAAACCTACGCCTGCCGTTTGCGACGTAAAGTCTTGTACTAACGTATCCTCTTCATCGTCACTAAAGCCTTCGCTGAACAATTCATTAAAAGCATCTTTTTCTAACAATTCTTCTGGATATTCAGGTTCAAATGCTTCGACTTCGATGTAGCGATACTTTTGTGGTAGGTCGGTGATATCTACAACTTTATCAGGGAACATAATCACCATACGTTCTACAAGATTCGCAAGCTCCCGAATATTGCCAGGCCAAGCGTGTGCTTTTAAACTTTCTACTGCTCTATCTGTAAATTTGACCGAATTACCTGACTGTTCATTCACACGGCGTGTCAGCTCTTTCAGCAGTAGCGTAATATCTTCAGCACGTTCATTAAGTGATGGGTTTTCGATTGGAAAAACATTGAGACGGTAAAATAAATCTTCTCGAAACTTACCTTCTTCTATCATGGTTTCCAAGTTGCGGTGAGTCGCCGCAATAACACGAACATCAGCTTGAATTGGCTTTGTGCCCCCCACCCGCTCATAAGTTCGCTCTTGAAGGACACGTAGCAGTTTAACCTGCATTTGTAGTGGCATATCACCTATTTCATCAAGAAAAAGTGTGCCGCCTTGCGCCAATTCAAAACGCCCTTTTCGTGCGGATATCGCTCCGGTAAACGCCCCTTTTTCATGACCAAATAGTTCGCTTTCCAACAACTCCCCTGGAATCGCACCACAGTTTACTGGCACAAATGGGCCATGAGCACGCTTAGATAAAAGGTGTACATTACGCGCAACCACTTCCTTACCCGTTCCTGACTCGCCTAAAATCAGTACGTTAGCATCTGTTTTTGCCACTTGAGAGATTAAAAAGCGTACATTTTTGACCGCATCCGTCTCTCCAACTAGACCGTCGAAACTCTTATTTTGCAGCTTGTTTTCTTTATTTGGCAGCATCCGTAAGTATTGTTGACAGTCATGAAGTAACTGCATTGTGACTTCTTGGCTGAACGGTTCCGTAATGAGGCCAATAACATTGGGTAGTGAAAGCAATGGCCTAAGCGTTTCACCTATCAATAAAAAAGGCACTGCTGGGTGCGATTTGATCAAGGCTTCATGAGAAGCGTGTTGTAATGCACCTAACACAAAAATCGGCTCTTGGTTTTTATCAATGATGCTTGGCGCGTATTGCTCTTCAGCTAGCACGTCATTTGCCTGACCGACAAAGCTAAGCGCTGCGCCTAATCCGATCGCTCTTTTATTGTTGTTATCTAAGATCAAGACCATTGCTTGAGAACCAATCTACTAAAATTTTCAATAGTTAGATTGTAAGAGAGATTAAAGGGGATGCAATACCTAAGTGGCAATTTTTTGACATAAACGCCAAAAAATCGCCACCTGTACTGTTCTATATCAATACTTTGGTATTAATTTACAGTAAACCCAAGACTGATGATGCGGACTGATTTGCTTGGCCTCTCAATGCAATGGAAGCCTGCGATAGAATATCGTTAGCCACCTGATCGCTAACCGCTTGGGCGTAATCCGTGTCTTGGATACGACTTTGGCTTGCAGCTATATTCTCTCGTTGATTGCTTGCTGAGCGAATGGTACTGGAAACCGAATTTTCAAACGCCCCCAACTGCGCGCGCTGGCTGTTTAACTCTTTAGAGACTGTATCAGCAGCGTCAATTGCTGATTGCGCCCCAGCCTGTGTGGAAATATCTACACTGAGAATCGCACTAGCAAAGCCACCGTCGGTCTGCTCTAGACTCTGCGTCGTGTTAGCGTCGGGACCTACCTGGAAACTACGTGATTCACCGTCAAATATTTGTGCTCCACCAAACGTCGTGTTTTCAAACGTTTCTGTTATTTGCGTTTGAAGCTGAGACACTTCCTCTTGCAGTGCTTGGCGGTCGCTGTCTGTCAGCGCCCCATTTCCTGCTTGAATAGACAATTCTCGGATCCTAGAAACTGCGTCATTCACTCCTGACAGAGCAGAATCAGCGGTCTGCGAGTATGAGATACCATCATAAGCATTACGAATAGATTGACTGTACCCATCTTGCTGAGAAGTGAGCCTGTCAATAATTTGTAATGCGGCAGCGTCGTCGGCAGCTGAATTAACCCGCTTGCCCGAAGATAGCTGCTCGTTTAATTTGTTAGCCGTCTGCTCTGTACGATTAAAAAAAGCAGCACTTTGTGATTGGATTTTCATATCTACCCCCATTCACTATCATTAGTTTTAATCTACGCTATTTTGAGTAAAAAGTCATCATAATCATTAAATTTCCTGTGATGACTGGCATAAATACTGCAAAATGATTAGAAGTGATATAAAGTATTGAGTAGTAGCTAGTTTATCGTATCAATACAGCGCTTGTAGCAGTTCCAGTATTTGATACTGTAAAGTTTTGATTGCACCTTTAGGTGGACCCCAATGTTTGATAATAAAACCATTTTAATTACCGGCGGCACAGGCTCTTTCGGCAAAAAATACGTAAAAACTCTGCTAGAACGATATAAGCCAAAAAAAATAATCATTTTTTCTCGAGATGAGCTTAAGCAGTTTGAAATGCAGCAAGAGTTTAATCATCGGTGTATGCGATATTTCATCGGGGATGTCAGAGACAAAGATCGATTGCGAAGAGCAATGCAAGGCGTAGATTATGTCATTCATGCCGCAGCCCTAAAGCAAGTCCCTGCGGCGGAATACAACCCAATGGAGTGTATTAAAACCAATATTAATGGGGCTGAAAACGTAATTGAAGCAGCACTGGATAACGAAGTAGAAAAAGTGATAGCCCTTTCTACAGACAAAGCAGCCAATCCTATTAACCTGTATGGTGCAACAAAGCTTGCATCTGATAAGCTATTTGTTGCAGCAAATAACATGGCAGGTGGACACCGAACTAGGTTTTCAGTCGTACGTTATGGTAATGTCGTTTGTTCTAGAGGCTCTGTAGTGCCTGTATTCCAGCGTTTTATCGACGAAAATAAAGGACATATTCCGATCACTCATAAAGATATGACACGTTTTTGGATTAGCCTGCAACAAGGCGTTGATTTTGTTCTCAAAAACTTTGAACGTATGCTTGGCGGTGAAATTTTTGTACCGAAAATCCCTTCAATTCGTATCGTTGATTTAGCGACCGCAATGGCACCAAACCTACCACAAAAAGTAGTCGGTATTCGCCCTGGAGAAAAGCTCCATGAAGTAATGTGTCCCGAAGATTTAAGCTTTGACACATTTGAGTTTGACGACCATTTCGTTATTGCTCCTGGAATAAAATTCAGTAGCAGAAGTAACGATTTTGACATGAACGCGTTAGGTGAGAAAGGGAAAGCTGTAACGCCTGGATTTGAGTATAACTCATTGACTAATCCGGATTATATGAGCATTGAAGAGATTAAAGCATTTAACGTACAAGCACTGTTATGATCCCATATGGAAAGCAATCAATAGACCAGCTAGATATTGATGCAGTTATCGACGTGCTGCAATCTGACTGGTTGACTCAAGGCCCCAAAGTTCCAGAGTTTGAGCAAAAACTTTGCAGCTATACCGGGGCAGATCGTGCCGTCGCGGTAAACAGTGCAACATCCGCACTTCATATCGCCTGCCTTGCGCTTGGAGTTGGCAACGGTGATATTGTTTGGACCTCACCAAATTCATTTGTAGCCTCATCTAATTGCGCACTCTACTGCGGAGCGAGTGTAGATTTTGTCGATATTGATATTGATACCGGTAACATGAGTATTGAGGCACTCACTAGCAAGTTAGTACACGCCGAGCGACAAAACCAACTCCCCAGGGTGCTTATACCGGTTCATTTTGCTGGCCAGTCATGCGACATGCAGGCTATCAACGAACTAGCTCGACAATATGGTTTTAAAGTGATTGAGGATGCCTCTCATGCTATCGGCGGCTCCTTTGACGGAAAAAAGATAGGTTCCTGTGAATATTCTGACATCTGTGTATTTAGTTTTCACCCTGTCAAAATAATGACCTCTGCAGAAGGTGGGGCGGCTCTCACGAACAACCCTCAGCTCGCTGATACTATGGCTAAGCTACGCAGTCATGGTATCACTAATAGACCAGAAGAGTTTAGCGAACCAAGTCATGGCGCTTGGTATTATCAACAAAATGTTCTGGGCTTTAACTATCGCATGACTGATTTACATGCCGCACTAGGATGTCAGCAATTAACGAAGGTCGATAGGTTTGTTCAACAGCGTAACAAGATTGCGGCACACTATGACAGCTTGTTTCAAAATAGTGTGATCCAACCGTTACTCGTTACGAACACATCACGCAGCGCTTACCACCTCTACGTCGTTAAAGTTCCGCTCCATTCACCAGAAGAGCACAAAAAACTCATCCAAAACTTAAGAAATGCCGGTATCTTTGCACATGTGCACTACATTCCTATTTACTTACAGCCTTTCTACAAGCAGCTTGGATTTAGTGCCGGTTACTGCCCTTCAGCAGAACTATACTACCACCAGGCCGTCACTTTACCGCTGTTTCCTGATCTATCAGAAGAGCAAGTACAGCACATTGTGGATACTTTAAAAAGCCTTGTTGCAAAGTTAAGCGTTTAGCCTAGTTTAAACGCTTAACTAAATCGACCCCATCCCAAATATGATTAAATTGCAGAGCACTACCAAGTGGTGTTTTACGAAGCGCATGAATGTCCTCAATCATATCTTTAGAAATACCAAAGTAGCCTACAGTTTGAAGTTTTTCATGCTCTGGTAACTGAGCAAGGCTGTCAATATTAGTACTCAAGATAAGTCCATTGCCCTTGTGTGCATCAAGTATCGTAAGGCTGTTAAGTCGCTCAAACTCAAACATTAGATAACTTGGATGTGATATTGAACGAATTGGCTTTAATGATAAATCCGCCATAAGAAGCATCTGTGTATTTATATGCCTATTTAACTGATGATTTAACTCAAACTGCGGATGATCATCTGCGCACTTCGCCAAGGCGTCCCAAAAACAGTCTTGAATCGATGGTTTTGTACATAGCCAATAAATTGCCTTCGGTGAGGAACAGGCCTGCTGATTGAAGCTCTGATAGTCAGTAAAAAATTGTTTGGCTGCAAGTTTTGCATCTTGTTCTGAACTCAGCCTTAGAACAGATATAGAAAACCTGTCAGGGAATGCCAGTTCATTGGCAACTGGCGCTACTTGATTTATCTGTAATATTGCATCATCTCCCCCCCAGATCACCCGCTTGTCACACCATTTTGATAAAGTAGCGGTTACCTGAAACTGCGAAGCCGGATAGGCAATAAATAAACAGCGGCTCCCCAGCAAGGCCCCCTTGTCAGTATCTACAAAGCGCTGTATCAAACCGACTAACTCATCAGAGATTGCTCCTCTTCGGCTACTTAATCTCACAATGTTTATGTTTCCGACAAGAAAACTTAAGAGCACCGTATAGAGAAAGACTGTATCGACATTAGCTGGGGTAATGTGAAAAACTTTGTTCTGCCGTAACCTTAGCTGCTCACCGTAGTGGATTGCGAGATTTTTGATATTACTGCGCCTACACCAAAATGCCAGAGCGACAATTTCAGCACTGGGGCGGTGCTTAAGTATAAAGTCAGAAAACTCTGCAACAGTGTCAATAAGTGACTGCTCGAAGGCAAATAAATTTGATGGCTCTTGTTCAAGTTCACCGACAAGTGTCTGTACTTGTTCATTTAAAAGTATCACTACACCCCCTAACTTCAGATTGGGCTACTCGGCCTTGAATAGTGAAATACTTTCCTTTACGTCCACATGCGCAATCATCAATACCATGAATAATTGCTAAATCTTCAGTAAGTAGATTGTGCCCTGGGTAACTTCTAGCAATAACGGATTGCAGTTGCACCACGCCTGTGGTACGCGCTGGCAAAGGCCGCAGTGTCACAGGGTCTACTACATTGATATCTGACCAAACGGGAGCATGTAACATGCCATGCTCACACTCAACATAAATGGTTCCTGTTTGCTCTACCATTCCGTAATAATCATGGACTGTGACATTGCCAAAGCAAGCGCTCAACTCCTGTTTAAACGTTTTTTTATCAACTGCTTGCTCAGATATTTTTTTCCACCCACCACCATGCAATAGAAATGCGTCGGAAAACGCCACCTGCTTTCCTAATTGCCTTAGTTGTTGCACTATTCTTTGCCATATTATGAACGTAAAACCATACATAAAAACCGGTTGGCCTGCGTATTTATCCGCAAAGCTCATTATTACCGCGAGATCCAGATCCATATTTTCATCAAGTGCAAAGTGATGATCTCTCCCAAAAAAAGACATCCCCTGTATACCCGCAGCTCTGGCAGACATACCAGAGTGAACATCAAGTGCCTTTCTGGAATCAAGAATTAATAGCGGTAATCTTTTTGGCCCAAGCCAATGCTGCATTATTTTTGAGAGTACCTTTGACTGTAAGCGGGCAGTATCGCTATCCAAAACTATTTGAGATTGCGTACCTGTCGTTCCTGATGATTTGAGTATGCGGTGAACCTTATCAGCGTCAATGCTACTTAGGAGCTGGTTTTTGAACGCACGAACAGCAAGAGGTGTCTCTCCTAGTTGCTGAGTTGCGCTGTATTTTTCACAGTTCACCTTATGAAAATGATGCAGTTCATCGAGCAATGGCGTTAGCAGCTCCCATTTCTCATTTTGGCAGAGGTCGTATACTGGTAACTCAAACAATTCTTCATCAGATAAGTGCATTGTAATTCACTTTGCCATTACTTAGTCTAGGGATGGTCTCAATGTTAAAAACTTTTACATTTCGATGGTGACATTGTGCTATTTGGGCAATTTGCTTTTCAACGCCAAGTACAGAGCCACAGATGAAAACTCGCAGTTGTTTATCATCACTGGTTATAACGCAGCTCAAGTTAAACTGCTGATTGAGCTGACGCTCTAAATCATCAAGGTTTATTCTTCTACCTTCAAGCTTCGCTATTCTTTTTATCCGGCCAATGATTTGCAACATACCGTTATCTAGCTGGTGTGCCACATCACCCGTTTTTAATATCGCGCTGACTTCACACTCTCGTAAATCCTCTAAAGATGAGGCATAACCGGCGAATATATTTGCCCCTTCAAAACATAGCTCACCTTCTTTTTCACCATTGGCGATGTAAAGTTTGCAGAAAGGTAAAGTCTTACCAATTGCGCCTGCTGGCGCAGCTAAAAAATCGTCAGGCTGCATGATAGCCATCCTTGCGGTGGCCTCTGTTTGGCCATACATGGCGTAGAAAGGCAGCTTCTGGGCACCACAAAATTCTTTTAAAGCTTCCCATAACTGTCCACTCAAGCGTCCGCCAGCTTGAGCCATATATTTCAATTGATGCAGTGGTTGCCTTTGCAAGCCCAATCGAAAAAGCATCTCAAAGCTAAATGGCACCCCGTAAAAGCTGTTAACATTATGCTGGGTAAACTGCTGCCAAAATGACTTTGACATCAAACTTTCTTGGCCAAGAATGATTCCTGCCCCTACAAGCAAATGACTATGTAAAATTGAGAGCCCAAAGCTGTACGAGAATGGTAAAGAAGCCATAGCACAGTCAGTTTTGGAAATAGGCAAAACCTGCGTTATTGCAGCGCAGTTTGAGGTAAGGTTTTCAAAGGTTAGCTTAACTACTTTTTCTCGACCGGTGGTGCCGCTAGTACCCAGTAAGAGTGCAATTTCAGGTGCGAGAGTAACCGTATCGGGGTTAAGGTGAGATACTAAATCACCATCAATTAAATAGTTCGCATGAAACTGCGTGAGCATTACCTGATGCTGCTCCTTTCCCTTACTTTTGTCTAGCAGCAGCACCGTATGCCCACCTCGAAGTGCAGCCAAGTAGTGTATGACAAAGGGTAAGGAATTGTGCGCAACGATGGCAATTAACTGTTTCTTTTTTGGCAAGTTGCTGAGCGCAGATTGTACTTCAGTATCTAACTGCGAATAGTTCAACGTGCGCTCGCCATCTACAATCAAGCTATTACTCGCTTTTCCAAGCGCCCAAAACTTACTCATAAGCCCAGCTTTAACCCCCCATCAACATGGATGACTTGCCCAGTAATGAAACGACTTTCTTCTGCAAATAAAAAGTTAATCACATCAGCAACCTCTTCTGGCTGACCAATACGCCCCAATGCTGTATTTTTTATTAACTGCTGTTTTTTCTCATCAGGAATATGCGCAACCAGTGCGGTGTCAATTACACCAGGCGCAACGGCGTTTACACGAATGTTCATAGCACCAAGCTCTGCGGCCAAGCTCGCAGTTAAGCCATGTAATGCAGATTTCATCGCCGCGTAAACGCTTTGACCACGGCTGCCTTGCTGCGCAACGACTGAGCTAATGAAAACGATGCTGCCGGACTTATTTCGAGCCATTATCTTGCTTATGCCTTGAGCAAGCATAATCGCACTCTTCACATGTTGATGGTACTGCTCATCAACCAAATGATCGCGAGTCATCAGCAACGGGGATTCGTACATGGTGCCTGCACAGTGCACAAACCCATAAACAGGTAGCTTTATTTTTTGGATAAATTTAAAAAGTTGGGTAACCTGTTCATTTATGGTTATATCTGCGGTGAAGTGTTCAACATTCAAATACCCTGCTGCAACGAGTTGACTCTTTGCTGCAACCAGCTTTTCTTCATTTTTAGCTACCATGATGACAACACATTGTTCATTCAAAGCCGCTTTTTTGGCTACAGCGAGCCCAATTCCAGAAGAGGCTCCGGTGATGACAACGATATGATTAACCGAGTTCGTCACTATTCACTCTCGTATTTAGCAACAATTTCTTGCGCTTTTGCAAATGAACTCATATCAATAATATCGTCAGTGTCGATCATTATATCAAAATTTGATTCTATATCCGCAATCAACATCATATGACTCATAGAGTCCCATTTATCATGCTGTCCATAAGCAAGCTCGTCGGTAACTTCTTCTAATGGAATATCCAAAACACTAGCAAAAATATTTCGTAATTTTTCGTTCATTAACTTCTACTCAAAAATGTTTTAATCTGCTTGGTTGCTGTGATGTATGCGTCAGGCGTTAATCTTATCTTAATTAAACCTTGGCTGTCAGTTGGTGCCAAGGTGTAGCCAAGCACCTCATTATACCTTAGCGCCTCTCGATTTTCTGCTTTAACTACGGATCCTAATGCGTTAATTCCAAGCTCTTCAAAGGCATAATCTATTAAAAGTAAAGACGGAGAGAAAGCGACTAAGTTTCCCTTATAGTCATTGTCTGCGATGTAAATTCCAATTTCTGCTTCACTGGCATCACTCAGCGCGGTATTTGCACGTATATTAACGACCCCGATCTCTTTTGCCTTTACGATGATTTTATAATGTGCTTGCCTATCACTGTTAAGCATCGCTGAAAACCAAGCTTGATGTTGTGCAATGGCGATAGGCTTGTCATCTAGCATATTTGCTCGGACGTCTGGCTGATTACGCCAACTGAAAACTTGCTCCATATCATCATGGGTGAGCTGATGTAACTCAATAGCGTAGCCGTGAAGCTTAGTTGCTATCATACTTATTCCCCTAACTTTTTTTGCCCCACACAAGCATTAATACTTGCAACAGCGGGAGTCATATTCAAAAAGTCAATAATCTCATTTGCAGATACAAAATCTATATCGTTACCAAAATGCGTTATCACCCTTTCAACGAGTTGGAAATCTTCCAACTCATCAACGCAAAGGCGCAAATGGGCAGAGCGCGGTGGTGAAAAAGAAAGGCTAGCACATTGAAATAATGTCGGATGTTGATAAAAATAAGGTGTAACATGCTCCTGTTGATACGCCTCTTTAGCGTCGTTAAATACCTGGAGAAGCCCTTTAAAGTTAAAGATTTCAGCATCAAAACCTCTGGGAATGGTATTTACATCAATATTTGAATAATCAGTCCCTGACTCTAAATGAAATTGAATAAGCGCATCAATCAAGGCTGGATCAACAAGTGGACAGTCACCTGTTAACCTAACGATATAATCACTTTCAGTCAATGCAAGTGCTTGAGCAGCTTGAACAAAGCGCTCCAAAACATTGTGCTTGCTGCCTCGTCGAACGATGACGTCTTTATCGGACAAGTGTGTGACAATACAGTCATCATTTTTTTCAATGCTGGTGACAATAACATGCTGATGAGCTTGTTTTACCTGAGCTACTCGCTCAATATGATAATCGAGCAAGCTGCGGCCATTTATTGCTTTTAATACTTTCCCCGGAAGACGCGTGGAATCAAATCGAGCTTGGGAAAATATATACACACTCATTGCACTACATGCTCCCAAGCTAAAGGTGTGCCAAATTCAACGTCTCGCGCAGCCACTTGCCCAATTACTTCATTTAAGTGTCTTGGATGCAACCCTTTACCTGGGCGCACCGAACGTACGTGTTCAGCGGTGAAAATCTCGCCTCGTTTGATCGCTTTAGCAACGTACAAAGAGCGTCTAAATGGTGCATTATCCTGCTCACTGTCAGTTAGACGGTAATTGACCTCACCTAAACTCGCGTGAGTATCTTTCACCCTTGTAACGAGTCGACTGAATTGCTCTTCATCCAAAGAGAAAGCCGAATCGACACTGGAATCATCTCCTTTAAGCTTAAAGTGCTTCTCAATCACACAGGCTCCTAAAGCCGTAGCGGCTATTGCAGCAGTATCATCAAGACTGTGATCACTGAGTCCAACAGGCACACCAAGCTTTCGTTGCAGATCAGTAAGTGTGGTTAAATTACAATCAGCAATTGGAGTTGGATAACCACTAATGCAATGTAAAACGACAAGCTCTGTACCTCCGGCATCAGCAACTGCTGCAACGGCTTCTTGGATTTCATCAAAGGTCGCCATACCAGTAGACATGATAATTGGTTTTTTTGTGCTCGCGGCGTACTTTATTAAGCCAATATCGGTGAGTTCAAAAGACGCAATTTTATATGCTGGACAATTAAGCTCTTCCAGTAAATCGACTGCTGTATTATCAAAAGGTGAAGAAAACAAAGTTATATTGTTTTTTTTCGCTTGCTTAAATAAAGCCGCGTGCCACTCCCATGGTGTATGGGCTTCCTCATACAAATCATATAACGTCCTTCCCTGCCAAAGCTTTTCTTTTACTACAAACTCAGGGCCGTTATGATTCAAAGTAATCGTATCAGGTTTATATGTTTGAATTTTAAGTGCACTTACACCCGTTCGCGCTGCTACATCAATCAGCTTGAGAGCATGGTCAAGGCTGCCACCATGGTTTCCAGAAAGCTCTGCGATGATGTATGGCCCACTGTTTGAACCAAGCTCAATACCATCAATCATCATTGATTGTTTAAAGTTACTTTGACTATATTTATTCATCGTTTTCTTCAATGTCTTATAAAGTGCAAGATTGCATCGCAAATCCGCGAAGCAGCCAAGCCATCCACTACTTTTGCACTCTGCTGAGTGTACACGTTCTTTTTATCGGCTGAATCCAATAACAATAAAGCGGTATCTACGATATTTATGATGTCAATTTCTTCTCTGCCATCAATTGCGCTATACGCATTATTATTCAATGGCGAATATAAAGCTTGAGACTGATTATCTGCAACTACTAACGCTATTGATGGTACGCCTAAAAACATTAACTCATACAAACTACCACCAGCTCCAGTAATCGCTATATCCGCATCTGACATGAGCATAGGGAGTTTATTACTGTCTATATGCAGTTCAAACTTTGTCGAACTTTTGAGCCCCTCAAGAGCATAGAGTGTTCTGTGATCACACGTGCTGGAAACAGCCAAAACAATTTTAGTGACCTGTTGAGAGGTAAGTAGCATCTTGCAGATTGCAACAGACAGTGCCTGAGCATCGCTTCCGCCCAAACACACAAAAATGTAGCCTGGCTTAAACCGTGGACGAGTTCTATAAGGTATAAACTCACTTCTAACCAACCTAAAGTCAGAGCCTTGCAAAGTTTTGTTTGCTAGCAAGTCAGTCCTGTTGAAGTCACTAGGGTTAATAATTAAATCTAAAAAAGGTAAATTGAGATATGTATTGTCGTCAAAAAGAACCAGTCTTTTAGCTTTTTTCCGTAATTGTTCAAAGTCTGCATCAGAAACATTATAGTCATCTACAATTAATGTATTCATTTCCGGTAGTTTTTGTACCCAGTCGACTTCTGCTTCTAGTTGACATACTTTTACCCCAGTTGCCTCTAACTTTAGCACTAACTCTTGAGTAATTTCATGGCATAAAAGAAATACTTGCTGATTTTGGTCAATTAACGCCTCTATCAATGCTATTTGCCTCATTATATGACCAAAACCAAGTTTCCTACTCGCGTTTGCATATATAAAAACCATAGCAATTACTCTTAACAGCTTAATTCAGAAATATCATAACAAAAATATGTCAATGATATAATGCAAATCAAACCTTTTAGTTATCAGTAGAACCGTGCTTTTCCAAAATAAAACAAATACATATTATCTCAACTGGTCTATAATTTGCATTAAGATCCAGACATATTCTGAAATTTCGACACATTATGAAACCTAAAATTATCATTTTTGGTGCTGGAGAGGCAGGCAAAGCAGCCTATGCCCATTTGAAAGCAGATCATGAAATCATTGGCTATACAGATAATGATAAAAATAAGCAAGGCACGCATTTGAATGGCTACCCTATCAAAGACGCAAATTGGATACTTAGTCAGAATTTTGACTTTATTTATATTGCTAGCGAGTTTTTTGAACAAATCAAGCATCAGCTTGAGCATACTTTCCATGTGAAAAGCCAGCAAATTCATATCTTACCTGCTCATGCGATTAAACAGACTAAATTAGGACAGCCGACAGCTAAAAAAAATGCACTGAAGCTCTTGGAATTGGTCACTGCTACACTTAATACAAGTGCGCTAAATTATTATGTAGATGCAGGAACATTATTGGGTATTGTTCGTGATAATGCACTTATCCCTTGGGATGACGATTTAGATATTGCAATAAACAGTCAAGATACTGAGCTGTGTTTCGCTGCTTTGAATGAGTTACTCCCTGTACTTGACAAACAGTTTGGAACACCATGGGAAATATTCATTAACAAGGCTAGTTCTACTTTCCATTGTATCGACAAAGGTAACATTTCATCTTATAAATTAAGGCCATGCTCTGCTCATAGCGATTTGCCACAACTAGATGTATTTATTAAATATGTCGATGCTGGTTCAATGTATTATGTTATTTCGTCAAGAGGGTTTAGCATGCCAAGTAAGCACCTACTCTTAACGGAGGGCATAACATTCAATAATTGTATTATGAATATCCCAAGTGAGGCGACCCAATATCTTGAGGCTCATTATGGCTCAGACTGGCATACTCCAAAAAAAGATTGGAATTTGAGTATGATAAGCAGTGCAACTGTGTTTAAAGGTGAATAGGACTAATTTACAACGCCAGATTCGTAGTAGACTCTAGTCGAGAAACCGTCTTGGTGTGCGTTGAGCATATATCTTATTATCCGATTTAGTATTTGTAACAAAGGCAATGTCAATTAGCAGCTAAACCTAAAGGTGAAAAATGACAACTAACCCTTCCTTGAAATCAAGTCAGCGTCACGAACATGATTTCCCGGTCGTAGATGATGAAAACGCAATAGCTCATTTTCATCATCTACGAGCACAATTCATTGCATATCTTAAAAAGTCGTTGGCTACATGCAACTCAGCTAATCAGAAATATATCGAATTCGATCTACCCACGCTAATGATATTGGAGAACCGTTTTTCCACTCACAATGACTTTTGTTCTGTTCGACTAAAGGGGTATTCTTCGTTCACAGAAAGAGAGCAAATACATGTCGCGATTAATTGCGCTAATGCTCTTGCTATTCATAGCCATGAACTTAAAGATTTAAACTCTCTGAATAGCACGATAAAAATGCTTGATTGGCTAGAGCCTAAAATCACTACTAGTCCTACTACGATGTTAGATAAGGAACAAACAAAAATATTACTTAACACGCTAGAGCTTGAGCACAAATTACTATTGGAGCATGGTTTTGCTATCTAATCAAAAGTTTGGATTATTATATTTCCCAGGCCCTAGAGCATTGGCTTATGTTAACGTACTTGCGAACCAAAAAGTTTTACCCTCTATAATAATCACACTAGCCAACAAAAGAGGTGAAAATGGTATTCGTAAATCGCGTGACTTACCGTTTGGCGAAAAGTTGTTCCCTAAATACCTAACAATTGAAGATTTCTCAAAGGGTGAAAATATTCCTATCGTGGAGTTAGATGTTGAATCAATCAATCACCCTGATGTAATCTCTGCGCTTTCAAGCAGCGGACAGAGAGAGTGGTTATTTACAGGAGGAGGGATACTAAAACAACCACTGTTTGAAGTTGGTATAAAATATATTCATATCCATCCTGGTAAACTGCCTGAGGTAAAGGGAAGTACATGTTTTTACTACTCCTTGCTATTTAATAACACGCTACATGCTAGTGTATTTTATATGACACCCAAGTTAGATTCAGGAAAGGCGCTGTTAGTCAAACCTTTCAACATTAATATCAAGCCTAGTGATCTGAGTTCTGAGTTTATTGACTATGTTCTAGATCCTTGGATCAGGGCAAGCGCGTTAGCAAGTTTTATCAAGCAAGAAAGCTATGATATAACTCCCTTAGATACCCCTTCCAATAGGCCGTGTTACATTATGCACCCAGTGCTAAGAGCGCTAACAATTAAAAAACTTCATTCTCGCTTCGATGTCAACAAACCTGAAGGTATTTTTGATGGTGAATAAAAAAGGCTCAACGATTTGGATAACAGGGTTATCCGGAGCTGGAAAAACAACGATAACAAATTTACTGATCCCACAGTTTCAAGGCATGGGAATTAACCCCATCATACTAGACGGGGATGAAATACGAGCAGCTATAAGAGATCCACACTGGCAATTTGATACAAATAGTCGACTTCTTGGCTCCTATCGTTATTCAAGACTAGCTCGCCTTTTTACTCATCAAAAGCAAGTAGTTATCGTACCTACTATTAGTATGTTTCACGAAGTGCAACGCTGGAATCGTGAATATATACCAAATTATTTTGAAGTGTTTTTAGATGTTGATATCAAAGCGAGAATATCTAGGGACCCCAAGGGCTTATACCAAAATGAGCCCTCACATATGGTAGAGGATAGCACTGCTGAACTGCCGCAGTTTCCCGATATGCGCATATTGAATAATGGTGAAATAGATGACGCAACCGTAAAGGCGGAGGAAATCTTTACTGAATGGAAAAAGGTTATCTATGATGCGTAGCAGAGATCAAAAATTACCAAGCAAAGTGCAGCGCTTAATTGAGCTAAGTGGCTCTTTGTCTAGCGCTTCTATTCTTCCTGTATATACCCTTAATTTTGAACGTTGGAGAACAAACCGTACTGATTGTTTGAATCAAATTCAAAAAGAGTTTGATTCGCCTGTTATTGTACGCTCTTGTACAGTACAAGAAGACAGCACTACAACGAGTAACGCTGGTAAGTATATCACTGAGCTTAATGTGAATTTGGATGAATTGAGCCTCACTAGTGCCATTAATAGCGTATTCTCCTCCTATGATGAATTAGATCATGAAAACATCTTATTTATTCAGCCAATGCTATTATGTCCAGATTATGTTGGCGTTGCTTTTAGTCATATTCAAGATACTGGGGCTGAATACTATGTCATTAGTGCAGATGAAAATAGGAATACTGAAGCAGTTACTTCTGGTGCCACTGAGGTAAGGACTTGGTTCGTTAGCCACCAATATGATGCGAGTGCTTACACATGGCAAAATCAAGTAATCAATTTGATAAAAGAGCTAAAAGAATTAAACATCTCAAAGTTCTTAGATATTGAGTTTGCAATAGAAAATAATAAAACTTACCTATTGCAGGTAAGGCCATTAATAGTACAAGAAAAAGTAGTCAAGAAATCTGAACAGTTGTTACTTGAACAGCAATGTATAGCCAAAAAGTTGAAGAGGCTATCATCTAGACACCCATATTTGGTTGGCAAGCAAACTATATATGGCGTAATGCCTGACTGGAATCCGGCTGAAATCATAGGTATAAAGCCAAGACCTTTGGCTTTGTCACTGTACAAGTTTTTAATAACAGATGGGGTGTGGGCTCGACATCGAGCTATTTATAAATACAGAGATGTTGGTGAGCAGCACTTGATGACCATCCTTGGCGGTACTCCATATATCGATGTGAGAGCGAGTTTCAATTCATTTATTCCAGCCTCAATTCCTGAAGAACTTGCAGAAAAGTTAGCAAATCATTACTTGGATCAGCTCATAGAAAACCCTGCTTCTCATGATAAAGTAGAGTTTGACATAGTCTTTTCTTCCTTTGATTTCCAGTCACCTGACCAACTCTGTAAATTGGAAAAGCATGGATTCACCAAATCAGAAATCAGTTTAATCGAAAATAGCCTTAAGTCTTTAACAGAGCAAATTATCATTGATGAATTCAGTCCTGTGAACAGTGACCTGTGTAAAATTACCCAACTGATTGAAAGGCATGAAAAGGTATTAAATTCTGATTTAAATAAGATTGATAAAATCTTTTGGTTACTTCAAGATTGCAAATCCTTTGGCACTCTACCATTTGCAGGCTTGGCTAGAGCTGGATTTGTTGCCATCCGTTTTTTAAAGTCAATGGTTTACTCAAAGTTGATCTCGCAAAACGATTATGAATGTTTCCTTTCATCTATTGAGACCGTAAATAGCTTATTTCTCAAAGATAGAACTGAACTATCGTCTCAAGCATTGATTAAAAAGTATGGCCATTTGCGTCCTGGTACATATGAGATAACCTCACCAAGATACGATGAAAACCCTGATAAGTTCATCCTAAATGAAAAGTTAGATGCACATAAAGTAACGGCTGAGTTTAATATCTCGCTTAAAAAACTAAATGCTATTGATGAAACGCTAAAAACACATCAACTCAACATTAATTCCATACAGTTGTTCAATTTTATAAAAAAAGCTATTGAGGCAAGAGAATATAGTAAGTTTATTTTTACTCGTAGCTTGAGTGATTCTTTGGTTTTAATTGAAAACTTAGGCAGACAAATAGACTTATCAAGAGAAGAGTTGAGCTATGCAAATATTGAGGATATTCTAAACCTCCATTCTACAAGTCATAGTGCTAAAGAAAAAGTACAGGCTTCCATCTCCGTTGGAAGAGAGTATTATCAACTATCGCAGTTAATAAAACTACCTGACTTAATCACTAAAGCCAGCGATCAGTTTATATTCTCGCCACAAGCTACCCATCCTAACTTTATTACGCAACAAAGTATATCAGCAGATGTCGAAGTTAATTTAACTAACGGCTTGAAAGGTAAGATAGTCTGTATTGAATCAGCAGACCCTGGCTACGATTGGCTTTTTGCGGAAGATATCGCTGCGCTAATTACAAAGTATGGTGGGTGTAATTCGCATATGGCAATACGTGCTCAGGAATTACAACTACCCGCCATCATAGGTGCAGGCGAGGCCAATTTTGAGCGATGGAGCAATGCTACTTCGCTTATTATTGACTGTGAAAAAGAGAAGGTTGACTTAGTACTATGAAATTCATCGCAATAACTATGCGAGTTGACCACTGCGGGGTTACGTATCAAGAGAAGAGAGATGCTGTAGACCAAAAGTTACTTGAGTTGGTCGGAGATTGCGGCTTTTACCCTATACTACTTCCAAATAATCTTAAGGTTGCCAAGCAAGTATTGACAATTGTTAAACTGTCAGGTTTGATTTTCAGTGGCGGCAACGATCTCGTTAGCTATGGTGGAAGCACACCCGAGCGTGATGAGCTCGAAGTGTACCTTTTGGAGCATGCTATGAAGACACAAACTCCTCTTTTAACTATTTGCCGCGGCACGCAACTCTTGATGGACTATTTTGGACAACCCCTTGTGAAAATTGACGGTCACGTAGGCTCGACACATACCATTATGTATAGAGAAGAAAGTAGAGTAGTTAATAGCTATCATAATTTAGGCTTCTACCATGTACCACAAGAATTCGCTGTTGAAGCAAAAGCCACAGACGGTGTTATCAAAGCCATCAAGCACAATACGTATCCTATTGTTGGTATAATGTGGCATCCTGAACGCGAGAGTGAATTTTCTCAATACGACGTCTCGCTTATTAAAGAGGTATTTAATTCGTGAATATAATCATCTTGGCCGCAGGAATGGGAACTCGTTTAAGACCCTACACAAATGATAAACCTAAAGCCCTTGTGAACGTACATGGGCGACCCATATTAGATTATCAACTAGATGTATTTAATACATTTGAGCAAGCTAATATCTCACTAGTTACAGGATATAAAAGAGAGTGTTTTGATAATTATAAACTAAGACAGTTTCATAACTCCGAGTATGACCAAACAAACATGGTTTTCTCCTTGTTTAAAGCTATTGATGTTTTGCAACAAGAGCAACCTACTCTAATTTGCTATGGAGATATTATTTTCAACGCTCGTATTGTCAAAAAATTACTTGTAACACCAGGAGACATATGTATTTCTGCAGATCTTTCGTGGCTACAACTATGGCAAGACAGAATGGAGGATCCTCTGAAAGATGCAGAGTCCTTTAAAATGAACAAAGATACTGATCAGATCTTAGAGCTAGGCAAACCTTTAAAATGTGTTGAAGATGCTGAAGCCCAATACATGGGGTTAATTAAACTTTCAGAACACGGCTTGAAGAGTTTTATAAATCTATACAACTCAATCCCTTACAGTGAAGCCAAATCAATGTATATGACTGATTTTATACAACAGCTCATTAATCGTGGTAACGAGGTAACAGCCTCCACCCATAATGAACACTGGTATGAAATAGACAGTACGCAAGATTTAGAAGCTTTGAGCTCACAAAAGCTACAAGATATTATAAAAAGCTAATGTGTTAAGTTTGTTTGTTAAGAGCAACTTGTACTTTCATTCATTATGCTTTGCCTAGTATTATTAGTAAGCAAAGCATAATTTCTTTATTTCTTTATATGAAAAATAGAATAAGTTGAATTTGCATGCCATCCTTTTTTTTGATAAATCACCTCAAAGCCTTTTGAAAATAAACACTGAAAATTTTCAGGGTTGTTATATATAATATAAATATCACTATAGGAATGAATGACACTATCTAAGAATTTGGAGAGTATCTTCTCTGAAAAAGGGTTATATAAATAAAGGCAAAGATTACTTGCCTTTGTATTAAGAGTAACATTTGTCACGTCTTCAAGAAGAACATTAACTTCAGCACCAGATGTGTTATTGATATTATCTAAGCAAATTTTATGCAGTTCTTCACTGTACTCAATCCCTAAAATGTAGGGTGTATAGTTTTTCAATAGCTTTCGCCATACTAAGAGAACTTTCCCTTTTCCACAGCCTGCGTCTATATAATCAAAGTCACTAGGAGAGTGTGAACTCAAGGTGAAAACTCTTTTTGTCGATTCTTTTATAATAGAAGTCCAACTACTTTCATACTGTACGCCTTCACCAAGATTTTTTAACTTGTCTTTGTACTCCTCTTTTGGGAGCCACATGTGTGTATTAGTACCATAAAGCAAGTCAAACATGTGATTTTCAATAAAATAATTATATGGAAGACGAGGTCCTCGCTTTTGGAACATACGCCAATAGTTTGACCACATAACTATTTTTTAACTCTTCTTAGAAAGCCCATCGGCGCGACTGTTATCTGAAGTTTTGCGTGAATTTCTGAATCCACTTCAAAATCGTCAGTGGACTTCAAAAACTCTCTAACAGCACTGTAGGGGTTATTACCTTTACCCCACGGTCTATTTGGAAACATATCCTCGGGCATAGCCTCAATAATAGTGTCGTATACGATACAATAACAAGTTTCAGAAACCAGTGGAGAATATGCTTGAAGCTCTTGAATCACGTGATCATGTGTATGATTAGAATCCAAGATAACCATAACTCGGTTATAGTCTTTAGCCTTTTCACACACCAATTGTACGACATCGCTAGAAACACTTGAGCCCTGAATTAATTCAATTTTATGAGCAAGTGGATGAGACTCGATTGCATCACGATTGTGTTGTCTAATATCTATATCAATCCCTATTACTTTTCTACCAGGGCTTAACGGATCTAATTGCTTTTTCTGAGCTACAGCGTCAGTATAATCCAATAGCGCTAATAATGACGCACTAGCGATAACAGAGCCTCCATGTGCGACACCTGTTTCAATGATTAAATCTGGCTTGGTTGACCAAATTATTTCTTGCAGTGCCCAAACATCATTTGGAAATTGAATTGCGGGACGACCAAGCCAACTAAAATTATATGACCAATTATACGGCGCACTCTGACGGATCCACTCGACGGATAACGCTTCTAATTCATCAGCATTCTTTAGCTTACGTACATTCTCAGCCACTTCTTTTTGAAATTCTTCGGATTTATTCATTTATAAAATCTAACCAATTTGTTGTTTTTGAATGAAGGTGTGTTCCAACTGAACTTCCTAAATTTGCTATCGTATCAAGTGAAGTTACGTATGGAGTAAACAAGCCAAAATTTTGGCTATAAGGGGTGGTATTATAGTTCATGTACTCCACAGTAATTCCTTTATCATCAAACTTTTCATGTTCGAGATAGTTTTTAGCACCATGACCTGTGATATAGGTAGAAGCACCAACTCCCTTACAAATATTTAAAATTTTCTCACTTCCGCTTCCTTTTGAGCAAGCTAAATCAGATGCTTTATAATACTCAACATTATTATCCATGCCCCAATAGCGTGCAACGGCTCTCATAGATGCAATAGTCAGTTCAGCTAAACTCTGATGATTTGCTTTCGCGACTTCCCGAAATACCTCAATTGCATCACTGTAATAAGGGCTTTGCTTAAGATTGTGAGCAAGGAGTTGTTCGTGATTTTCTTTCCAGTTTTTCGTGTAGTCAATTTCAGAGGACATGATAAGCTGAGAGCGGGATAGCCTCTTAACTGGTACTGACAGCCACTTGCTACCGCTATCAGTTTTAATTTGCACTCTATTATAAAAACCACGTGCGAGTTGAACATCATCTAAAAACACAAAAGCATCAGCCAAATGTAACTGCTGAAACATCCCTATCCATGGAAAATACATGGGTTGTGAAATAACGACTTTTAAATTATTACTAGTCATACCCTATCTCTTTTACAAATCGCTCAAATAGCACATTAATATCCAGCTCTAACTCCGAGGGGAAGTCACCTCCCTTTTCAGCATAAGCTAGCCAAAGTAAAGTTAAATATACTTTTTGGATAAATGATACTCGCTCCCACATGCTGTAATTGAACTGTAAATTCGCTTCATGCGTAATTTGCGCTTTAATATCACCGCCATCAACATCATGGTTAACTCTGTGGATTGTAGCGGCTATAACGCTACAATTATCATCGTATGCCCTTTTAAGGGCATTGAGTCCTTTGTAGCTCGGCAGTTTGGATGGGTGTATGTTGTATACTTTAAAACTGTCATAAAGTGCTTCGGAAATAATTTTTTCTGTAAATAATATAACACTAGTTATTTCGTTTTCTTGAAACCATACTTTGCATTTATTGTTGAAGTCTCCATCAGCACTACTATGGAACTTACACTCGAAGCCGAGTTCATCGAGTTCAGGTCCTATTTCGGTGTTATTTATCCCGAAAAAGAACACAGACACACTTTTTACTTGCCTGTATAGGCTAACAGCAGCTTTTACTGCTGAGGCCTTCGAATCGCAAAAAACACCTACTCTCACGTTACCTTCTTTGATGTTAAATAGCCGCAGATACAATCCACAACATAAGCCTGCTGCTCAAAAGTCATATCCACAAAACTTGGGAGGTTAAGGCCTCTACGAGAAAGATAAAGCGCATTTTTACCACTTTGCATATTGTCTACTATTGGTTGCTCACTCAATGGCCAAAAGAAACGACGTGCATCAATTTGATTATTTTGCAAATGTGTAATCAGCTCGTCTATGTTGAATGAGTCCTTAGTATTAAAAATCAGCGTGGGCATCCAGTATGAATTGACTTCATTTAGGTTTTCTGGGTTGAGTACCACATCAGGAATATTCATACAGAGCTTTTTATAGTGCTCAAAGATTTCCCTTTTTCTTTGCACTATTTCGTTTACTCTTTTCAATTGAGAAACACCTAATGCAGCTTGAAGATTAGACATTCTATATTTATAGCCGAGTTCTGAAGCCCAAAACTGACGCTGTTCATTTTTCGCTCTGCCGTGATTGTTAAGCTGCCTACATTTCTCTACAAGCTTCTCATCAGAGGAAACTAACATTCCACCTTCCCCTGTGGTAATGGCCTTTGTTCCATGAAAAGAAAACACACTGAAGATCCCAAAGGAGCCTGCTTTCTTGTTGTTATATTCCGAGCCGATGGCCTCAGCAGCATCCTCGATTAAATATATCCCATAGCGTTTTGCAATGTCTTCAAGTTCATCTAGTTCACAGAGGTTTCCATAAAGGTGAGTCGCAATAATCGCTCTTGTTTTTGAAGTTATCGCTTTTTCCACCTCATTGGGATCGATACACCAAGAACGCCTGTTCACGTCTACTAACACTGGTGTTGCATCGAGATAAAGAATAGGCGCGATCGTTGCGACCCAATTTGTGTCAGCTAAAATCACCTCATCACCTTTGCCTACCCCAAGAGCCGACAAACCAAGGTGTAGAGCACCAGTGCAGCTAGAAGTGGCCATCGCATAAGGTACACCGATATACTCTGAAAACTCTTTTTCAAATTTATCAACGTATTCATAGCAGCGCTCTCCCCAGCCATCCGCTGCAGCCTCGGTCACGAGTCGTACGTCTTCCTGCGTAATACTTGGTCTTGTATATGCTAATTTATCCATCAAAGATCTCTAAGTTTGGAATGGCAATGCAATATTTCCAGTTAACTCTACTATTAGTCGCTAAGTATTGGCATATCTCATCTTTAATATTCCAAGGGAATATCACGACATAGTCAGGCTTATATGACTCAATAGCGTCAGGTGGCAAAATTGGAATATGGGATCCTGGTAAATATTGATTTTGTTTTGAAGGTGCAGAGTCAAACACAGCTGATATTAAATTATTTTTAACGCCTGCCGTATTTAACAATGTATTTCCCTTAGCTGCTGCACCGTATCCAACAACGGTTTTCCCAGCCAACTTTGCATCGACGAGAAATGCTTTGAACTCTTCACAAATCTGAGTGACTTTTTCGGAAAATGCTAAGTACGTTGACGGTTCGAATAATTTAGCATCAATTTCTTTTTGTTTAACCTCATTCACTGACGGAGCAACATGATGAGAAGATTCTTGATGAGATGCCCATACTCGCAAACTTCCACCGTGAGTAGATAGTTCTTCAACATCATAAACTTTCAAACCTGCTTTAGATAGAATTTCCTCTACCACACATAAATTCAAGTAGGAGTAATGTTCATGATAAATAGTATCAAATTGGTTTTGTGTAACAATGTTAAGAAGCGATGGGAATTCTAATGTTACCGTGCCAGCCTCAGAAAGTAATTCCTTAAACCCTTGCACGAAACTATTTATATCAGGAACATGAGCTAATACATTGTTAGCAATGATTAGATCTGCTTTTCCGTAGTCCATAGCAATAACATTAGCTAGCCTTGTATCAAAAAACTCTTCAATTACATTTATTCCTCGAGCTTTAGCTGCTCTAGCGACCGCAGCGGTAGGCTCCACCCCTAAGTTAGGTATTCCATTTTTAACAAAGTTTTGTAGGAGGTATCCATCGTTAGATGCTACTTCCACAACTAAACTGTCTTTATTTAGTCCTAGCTTTTGGGTTACAACTTCTGTGTAAGATTTTGCATGCTTCAACCAACTAGCTGAAACCGAAGAAAAATAAGCATATTCATCAGTGAATAACGCTTCCGCTTCAACTTGATCATCTGTTTGAACAAGCCAACATTGTTCGCATACAAGCACTCGTAGGGAGTAAGTTATTTCATTTTTAAAAGCATCTTTATCACGCAGGTAAGCATTGGAAGCTGGCGAACATCCTAAATTTACCATCTCTAGTGCCAGTTCATTTCCACAGTGTCGGCAATTCATATTGTTACCCCATCAAAATCACATGGAAGCGTTTGGAATTGAGCATCTTTATCAGAATAAACCATGACTGGGATCGGCAGCTCAAAACTCAATAATTTATCATCATACCGCACACCAAACTCGTGTTCTGGCTCGTACGGTGCGGTGTGAAAATAGAGCATCTCGCAATCTTCCTCCAAAGTTAAAAAGCCATGAGCACAGCCTGGGGGAATAATGAGCATTTTATCTGGCGTATCCAACTCTATTTGAATACACTCTAGAAAACTTACTGAGTGTTGACGAAGGTCTACGATGAGGTCTAATACTCTACCATTAATGCATCTAACCATTTTGTATTCAGGCAATGAACCAAGCTGACAATGCATTCCACGCAACGTACCTGCTTGTGCTGAATATGAACTATTCACTTGGCAAATTGAAGAATGGCCTATCACCGGTTGTAGCGCTTGTTCATCAAACCACTTAGCAAAACTTCCTCTTGCATCAGAAAATGCGGTCCTTTCGGACAAAAATACGTCTTGTATACTGAGTGATCTTAGGGTTGACACCATTTTGCTCCAATTTTTCTCGAATCATTTATAAATGCGTTAAGTTGACTGGTGCTGATAATATTGTTGTTAATATAATACTCTCTATACCATTGTGCTGTATGTTCAATAACTTGCTCAATAGGCCAAATAGATTTCCACTTCAACAACTCGTACGTTTCACTGCTATCTAGGGCTAAGTGCTCAGCTTCATAAAGTGAACTAGGAGTGGGTTTCCAGTCGAGGTTTGGAATAAAACGACTCATTAATGACAGAACATCTGACACGGAGGCTAAATGCTCAACCGCGGGGCCAAAGTTCCATGCTCGTGCAAACACTTTATCACCAATTAAAAGCCGCTCCCCTAGCTGAAGGTAGCCTGCTATTGACTCCAAGACATGTTGCCAAGGCCGCACAGCATTAGGGTAACGAATAGAGAGGCTGTCGCCACAATATGCCTTTCTTATAATGTCTGGTACTAAGCGATCATCTGACCAATCACCTCCACCAATTACGTTACCTGCTCGAGCTGTTGCTACTAAAGTATTTGAGTGTTTATAGTAACTCTCACGATAACTATGGACTAACACTTCACATGCAGCTTTTGACGCACTATATGGGTCACTTCCCATGAGTTTATCTTCCACTGTAAAGCTCTTTTTTTCGCCATTGTTCTCGTATACTTTATCCGTGGTTACTACAACTATTGCTTTTACTTTCGTGCAGTGTCGTGCACACTCCAGTAGGTTCAGCGTACCCGTTAGATTTGACTGCCAAGTTTCTTCAGGCTTATTGTAGCTTTTTCGCACAAGTGGCTGAGCTGCTAAGTGAAAAATAATATCAGGTTCAAAATCATTTATCAGCTTATCTATCACCCCTCGCTCTGCAATATCCCCAAAATAGTTATCTACAGTCAAACCAAGTTTGTTATAGTGTGTACTATTTTTATCTTCAGGCAGAGATAGCCCAGCAACTTCAGCCCCAAGAAGCTCAAGCCATAAACATAACCAACTGCCTTTAAAACCACTGTGCCCTGTTACCAGTACCTTCTTTCCGGCATACATTTCATTGAACATTGATCACCAAACCTTCCAAGGTGCTTTATTTGATTGCCACAGCGCTTCTAGCTGATTCTTATCCCTCAATGTGTCCATTGCATGCCAGAAACCTTTATGCTTATAGGCGTTTAACTGTTCATCTGCTACCAGCTTTCTCAGAGGAGCATCTTCAAAACTGTCGTTTATACCATCTAAATAGTCAAACACTTCTGGTTCTAACACGAAAAAGCCTCCATTGATCCAAGCTCCATCTCCAGCTGGCTTTTCTTGAAACGAGACAACCTTACTACCATCAACATCCAATGCCCCATAACGTCCTGGGGGTTGAATTGCAGTAACTGTAGCAACCTTTCCTGCATTTCTGTGAGACGAGATAGTGTCTTGAATCGGCAGATCAGTAACGCCATCTCCATATGTGAAGCAAAATGTATCGTCCCCAACATAATCTTTTACTCTTCGTAATCTCTCACCAGTCATACTTGTGTCTCCAGTATCGACTAGAGTGACTTTCCAAGGCTCCGCATGCTTTTGGTGAACTGTCATCTCATTTTTAGACATGTCAAATGTTACATCTGACATATGTAGAAAATAGTTCGCGAAATATTCTTTAATTATATATCCCTTATACCCTAAACATATTATAAAATCATTGATTCCATTGGCTGAATAGATTTTCATTATATGCCATAGTATGGGTTTACTTCCTATCATAATCATTGGCTTCGGACGAAGATGTGACTCCTCGCAAATCCTAGTACCAAGGCCTCCAGCTAAAATAACAGCTTTAGTCACAATATTCTCCAATCAAAGGCAGTTAGTTAAAATAGAAAAACTCTAGTTCTTCGTTTATGTTATTAGAAACAGAGTATAAAATTTCTTCATACGATGAGAGTGAAGTAATCAAAACTGGCCCATCTTTATTATTTAATGAAGAAGCATCCTCAATTAATACACCCTCTACTCGAGTTCCGCATTTGTTAGGATCAGAATCAACCACTCGTGCTACCTTTTTTGGATGTGGCGCTTTTTTTATCACCTCAGCGGCTAATTCTGATGAGCCATATATTTGTATAGAGTCTACTTCTTCAAAAAAATCTTCCAGACTAACAACTGCTACATTATTACCCCTTAAATATAGACTTTTTTCTTTTTTCTTTTTATTTAAGCTTTGAAAAGTATTCACACTAAGCCATGAATCTGGCTCATTGCCTAATGTGTTTAAAAGCTCCACACTATAGCTATTTTCTATCGCGCTTAATATTTCAAAAAGTTCACATGCATACTTCTTATTTTTATCCACGCAAAACCAAGACTTTACTATTTCAAAGCTGCTTGACCAAAAAAAACTTTGTAAGCCTGAACCATTATAGTCACTTGTCTTGGAAAACGAATCTAGAATTAATTTAACGGATAGTACATTGCTAAAGATGAGAAAATGCTTAACGGCTAGCCAATGATATGGCTTACTACCGAGGAGATATGCTTCGTAAATTCTTTCGTCTGTCGTAGTATTGCTGACCTTACCAAATGTAGGAAAGCCACTCAGAGTTGATCCGCTATTTTCCCTTAGCTGACGGTAAAAGTCCACAAAGCTATCAACAGATGCTCCTTGGTTAAAATAAGGCCGTTTTGATAATTGAGGCTTAGCTTTTTTTGTTGCAACACTCAAATAGTTTGGGTCTTTTATGTACTCCTCTAGCTCTAAAACTACAATTGGACAGTTCGATGCTTCAAAGAATACATGCTCACTATATTGACGGTGACAAATAAAAGTACCAGCATTTTTATAATCATAAATATAGCTTTTTGAGTCACTGAAAAAGAAATTTTTCTGTTCCTTAAATCGTTCTCGTACGCTTTTTATCAACGGATGCTCTAAGTCTTGTGGAAATGGCCTAAAGACTAACTTTTTATTTGGAAAAATTTTAAGTAAAGAATCTATAATAGAGGGTAAGTACTGAAGCTTCTCTTGACACTCAATATCAAGGTTTGAGAGATGATATATAATATCTGATCCTCCCTCATATGAGCTTTTAAGATAATCTAATTTTGGCGAACCAAACGGAACGATTCTTGTCCCTCTAAAATTACGATAATCTAATTCAACTGGAATAGAATCTCGCCATAATGAATCATCAAATGGGATCCATTCTCTAATCGCAAGAATGAAGTCAAAATCAAATATACCACCATATTCTTTTAAAGACTTCTTAATAGGTATATCAGGACCATGGGGCAATAAGACTCTGAAACCTTTGTAGTAGGTTAAAATTTCAAAGGGAAAATTCGATTCTGGAAATACAATCAAATAGCACCTTTCAATTTTATACTTTTCATTTGCGCCACAAAAAAATACGTTACTTCTTCGCTCAATTTCATCAGAGAAATCAGAATCTTTTATTACCAATATTTTAAAGCTTTTATTTTTACTCAATTCATTGATAAATAATTCAAATAAGTCAAGCCCCGGTGAGTCAAAGACCACAAAACCAATATCAAAGCTTTCAGCTTCTTTAAAAAGCATGTTTTAGCCCTAACATCTTCACTGAAGTACAGACATAGTCTTGTTGATACTTGATAGCATCGTAAATAGATAATCCATTCTCAAAAACACTCTTTCTCGGTGCTGCTATACCTTTCTCCCAATGTAAACTAGCGAGTTCTGAAGCTGCAACATTACTTACAGGAACGTTAGATTTAATCAACCCGCTATGATAAATTTCATATTCACATGCCTCTACATCATCTTCTAAGCGTGGAGACCCCCTGAACTTGCTAAGCTGATTATTTATTTCTAAAAGCAATAATTCTTTTTCACAGGAGTCTGGTTCATCAATATTCTGTGCTTCTTTTAGTGCCCAACCCAAGAAGTTAACTTTATTGACCTCTGCTTGCTTTAGCAATCCATATTGTGACAGCTGTGACACCCTTAAATAGTCGGCTGATATATTGGCGCTATGCCCAAACCACACACCTTTAAATAGCATTGACTCTCTGAATTTCTCCTTGCTACTGAAGTAGTAGGTGGAGCTTTCAATACATTTTTCGATCGATTTCTTAGTTTGCTCTCCATAGGAATATTCTGGAACATTTAAGACCAACATTAAACTGATCCCTATATCTAGACACTTAGGGTTTTCATTTAATATCCCTAGCATAGAAGTAAAATCAGGTGAACAAGGCGGGAAAATTAAACCAAAATTTTCTTTTACTTTTTTTATAACAGAACTTCGAACAAAACCGCTATATATCTTCCCATAATTGTTTCTGTTACGGTATTTTCGATAAAAAAGCGGCTGAGAAAATTCAAATCTCCGCTCTAATTCTTCCGATGCTGAATACTCAATGCTGTTATAAGGCTTCATTAAAGGGTGGTACTCACCATTTAAACGCTCATTGTTTACTTCTTTGCACTCGAAATGTTCAAACTGCCAAGTTACGACGTCATAACTATGTAGGTTTTCCAGCTTCGAGATCGATGACAAAAAGTGCTTTGTAAACATGAACTTATCAGATATTATTGTTACCCATTCACCTTTAGCAAATTGTATAGCATATTCCCAGTTTTCACACATATTGAGTCGATTAATTGGGCGTACATATTTGACTTTTACGTTTGAAAGTAGCTCACAAAGCGCTTTGGTTTCGGTCAGAGGAATGGTGCCGTTATCAGATATGATAATTTCATAATTTTGAAAATCTTGCTCCAGCAAAAGTTTCAAACAGTGGAGGACGAGCTCCGGCCTATCTTTTGTAGGTAACACAATCGAGAATTGAGGATACTGTTGTGACATAAATATTGTTGGTAATACTATATAATTTTATTATCGGCTCAAATGAAAAATACTTAAATCTAAATATTCGAACCTTTGACTTATGAAATAGTGAGTATACATGAAACAACTAAAGCATTCTCCAAATCAATTAAAGAAACAACCTCTTGTTTCCATTATAATACCATGCTTCAATGATCCTACAAATGTTCACTATGCAATTCAAAGCTGTATTGAGCAGACATACACCAATATAGAAGTGATCATTATCGATGACGGCTCTGTGCCTAAACTCAATATTGATTTTCAATTGTATCCTCCTAATGTAAAACTCGTTCATCAGAAAAACCAGGGCGTTGCAAAAGCAAGAAATTATGGCGTTAAGCTTTGTGAAGGGGAATATCTCAAGTTCTTAGATTCAGATGATGAGTTGCTACCAACATGCGTAGAGACCCAAGTTAAACAACTACTAAATAGCAGTGACACTATTTCATTTATTGGTTATCGAACTGTCTTTGGGAAGAAGAGTATTGAAGGCACTCCAAAGTTTGATAACTTTTTAGACGCAATTTTTCAAGGTAATATTGCACCACTCCATTGTGGTTTATATCCAAGATCAGCTATTGAGAATATAGGAGGTTTTGGTCATGAAGGACCTATAGGTGAATCATTTGAAGATTACGATTTTCACGTAAAACTCGCGTTCTCAAATATACATACCATCGTTAGTCATGATGTCGGTGTAATATACAAAAAAAGGCCTCAAAGCCGCTCTTCAGACCAAAAAAAAGCTTTCAGTGCAAACATATTTATCTTAAAACAGGCAATAGCCCACATTGAAAAACCAAATGAAGAACTATCAAATAGCATCATTAATGGATTATGTGACCTTGCAATACAATCAGGTCAATACTCAACATTATTCACGGAATTCCAGCTTATACTTAAAAAGCTACGGTTCTCTGATAAATCTGAAAAGACTTTTCGCTACAAAATTATAGCTTCAAACCGTCTAAAGTGTGGCTCCGAGTCGGCTAAGAAATGGTGGCGCCTTATTTTTGACGCGTTACCAGCAACTACTCCCCCCACATCAGACCTTATTCCACCAACTTATTCCGTCAGAGCTTCAAGCCTTGAACTACACACACATAAGTTTGATGGTCCTTTACTAGCCGAAGCACTTATGCGATGCCTTAAAGCTAGAGACATTTATTTATGGGGTGTGAGCCCCACAAGTGAACAATGGATACAAATGCTTCACTTTTTTGGTAAAGCCCCTACTGCTCTTGTGGATTCGAACCCTCAAGCTGCTAGCTTTAATGGACACAACTGCATAAAACCAGAATCTCTGACGCTAGGTAAAGAGGATGTCATTATCATTTGTTCTAAATCAGCATATTTCGCTATTTATGAATCCTGTATTGGCTACGGCTGGGAAGAAAATATTATACATTATGTATGAACGACGCTCTAGGTAATGCCGGTCTCAGAGAGAGCCGCATTACCTAAAGTCCATCCTTGTTAATTTCTATGGTATAGCTCCCAGTCACACTTTTCTAGCAGCTGGGCAGAACAGTGCTCTTTCATCTCTTCTAGATAGGCTATCCATAACTGATTTAAGTCTTTATATATCCCCAAAGAATTTTCGCTGTCATCATACTTAAATAAGTGAGTGATCATAGGACAATGATAGTAAAGCAAAGATCCTTTAATTATATGAAAAATGTGACTATAGCGAGTGTTTCTAAAGGCAAATAAATATCGCTCTTGCCGTTGCAAGTTATTAGAAGCATCGTTAACGGTGCTAACACTCTCCTTAGCAATTGAAATTAGGTGGTCGAATACTTCAAGCGTCAGCTCTCTGTCTAAAGACTGATTACCTAACCCTTGTAATCCTAGATCCTCAAATTCTGCTTTAATTTTCCCAATGATATTTTGCTTATCAAAGTGATAATCCAAATCCATCAAATCACTTGCGGTTGTCGGCAAAGTGCCTTTGATTAAAGCACCATCACCGATATTAAATATTGTCGCAGGTTTGATAGAAATTAGGTCTTCCAGCTGGCGGTTAGACATTCTATAGGTCTGATTAGTTTCAACGACACCGCCTAAATTGCCAGGTAACGCGCTGCCATCTAGCTTCATCGGCCAGTACTTAAATTGGGTTTCCTTATTCTCATCGCTGTAGACACTTAGTTTCGAGTGTGAAGCACCATCTACCGAACGGCCGTTATCAACACCGCAAAGATATATATTCTTGAACCCTAAGTGTAAGGCATATGATAAACCAGTATTTGACACCAATGGGTTTGAGTATGCGGTTGTTGATAAGCCTCGATGCCCTTTTTTAGCTAACTGAACATTAATAAAATCTGTTCCAGCTTCATTTCCTTTTAAGGAAAAGCCTACCCACTTGTAGAGGTCAACGGTATCAGGATAAATAGTGTTAACGCCGAGCAAGTTGAGTTCTGAATATACCTCTTTTGGAGCCATATCCAGAACCGCTTGATAGTTCCGATAAGGACGTTCAACTAAAATATGAAAGTCAGGCATCACTCCCATTTTTAACAATGAAGTCAACGCTGTACCACAAGCAAATATAATCGCTTTGTCTTGATTATTGATGATAAAATCTTGACACACATCCAATGATGGGCCATTGCCAACGATTATGATTGGGACATCTTTAAACTCTGAAACAGGAGCTCGCTTTGCGTCATAAAATGGTACACCCTTGGCAACATTAAAATATGAGTGTGAGAGCCCAGTTACTGCGTCGTTATAAAATCCATGACCAAATTGAAACTGAAAATAATCTTTGAAAAAGTTAGCAATACTTTCATTTATGTCAGGTAACGGATAGTGTTGATAACAGAAACTTCTAACTATTGAAAATGCACCAATGTTTTCAACTGTTTTTTTCAGCTCACCCACCAACTCATCAGGTTTACAACCTAAATAAAAGAATAAACAGCCACCGCTAGAGTCTATATCTTTAATTATTTTTGACCAATCTATACAGAATAGGCTTGCAAAAAACAGCTTAAAATCCGGTTCAATTATAAAGGTATAAGAGAATGATGTATGATCGAGTAACTTAGGAATATGGTAACCCAATCCAACACCAAATATCATTGCGGTTGGAAAGTGCTCGGGTAGCTTTGTTAGTTTTCGAGGTTCACCGGCGTCTGAAAGCGATTGTAGGTACGTTGATAGCTCTCTCATATATCGGACATGCACCCGCATGTCTCTATAGTCAGAATTATTTTTCGTGTACTCGGTAAGTGTAAAAACGGGAGCCGCTATCGCTTTTTCGACTTGCTGCTCAATTTGCTTTGAGGGTTCACTGGAATAAAATCTCGCATTATTTTTCAGAACGTCTATATTAGCGAAACCATCCGACTCGACATGTAGGCAAAAATTTTCGTCAACGTTATACTCTTCAATAGCCTGTGCAATGCTGGGATAATATTGAGAGAAGCTATTTAAATTATCTGCAAACCTGCGATTTGCCTCTGTTGCAAATTCCGCTTCTCTTCTTGACTGCTCAATTGAAGTGACAGCGATATCTGATAATTCTTGAATCTGATTTTCTAGGGATTTGTCATCGGTCATATTAACGAAACTGCTTATAGATAAGAACTTTTTTATTATTTTGCTTGCGTTCAAGTAACTCTTTTCGCGTAGAGTGTTGTAGCTCAGCAACCTCACTGATTATTTTTCCGTATTCCTCAGCGATAATTCTAAGCTCATCAACTTCAGCTTGACTTCTCGTCCTTTTTTCGGAGATGTATTCCTTCAAGTCTTCAGCTAATGAAGACTCTAAGCTTGAAGCACTATCCAGCTCCCCATTTTGAATGTCTTTTCGGATCAATTCAAGCCGAGCAAATAACTGCTTTAGTACGTTACCCGACATTATAACTGTCTTGGTTCTCGGCGATTGTTTTGTGTCTGATCTCCGACGGAATCGCATCCCAAGCAGACTTTATTTCTTTAAGAAGGCTACTAACTTCATCAACTAACGCCGGATCGTTATTAATTGACGCATCGAGCAATCTGTCAAGCATGTAAGAGTAAAGAGCGAAGAGGTTCTCAGTCACCTCACCACCAACTTTAAAATCTAAGCTGCTTCTAAGCGCTTCAATTATTGCCGACGCTTTTGACAGATGCTCTGCTTTTGCTTCTAGCTGCTTTTTCTCTATTGATACTTTCGCAAGTACGAGCTTTTCAACAGCACCAGCCATCAACATCTGTATTATCTCATATCGATCAGCCCCTGCAACTCTCGTTTTTAACGCTTCTCTTTGGTAATTTTTTACTCGAGCATTATACATAACCATTGCCCCTAAATTTATTTAGACTTTGTAAAACCAGGTAAATTCGCTAGCTGTGCTCCCAGATAAGATTGAGTTTGTTGCATCTGTGCAATTAAAACATCCAAACCAGCATATTTCTTTCTGAGACTTTCTTCCAACGATTCCATTCTGTATTCGTGGTTGCTAACATCATCTTTTAAATCTTCAAGCTGGCTATTTAAGCTATTTTGCCTCTGCTTCAAGATACCACTGGAATCAGCATAGTTGCCAAGCAACTCTTCAAGCTTCTTAGCAACACCGTTTTCACCAGCAAATGCCGTGCCAATATCATCAAAATTTTCATCCATTGCTTCATTTAAGCTTCGGACTAGGGATGATTTTTCAAGGTAACCGTCATCTTTCACACCGATACCTATATCAAAAATTGATTCAAACGGCCCAGCATCAACTAGTTCTGATGACAGCGTAGTAATTAACTGGTCGCTTAACGACCTCATAGAAGAGTCACCATTCAGGGGCTTTGATGCTCTAGTTTGCAGTCCTATCATACCTATAAGGTTATTGTAGTTTGCGATAAACTCATCAACCAACTTTGTCACTGATTCGCGGTCGTAGTCGATATTCAATTTTGCGGTTTCATAACCGTCAATATCATTGCCTTCACTCACTTCCAATGCCTTAATTGTCATATCTTGTACGGCATTCTTAAAAGTATTTGTTGAGCTAGTTACCTCTAACCCGTCTACAGTGATTACAGCATTTTGCGCGTCCTGAACCGAGGTCATACCAGCTGTACCACCTGCAAATGGAGATGTGCTGACAGCGTCTAGTTCAGCTGTATCAGACGTGATGGTCAAGTTATTTCCATCGCCTGTAACGTTTGACGTTAGCACTAACTTAGAACCGACACTTGTGTTTCCTGTATTAACAATATTAGCAGTCACACCGAAATTTGAGTCTGAGGAATTTATTGCATCTCGTAATTCTGCAAGCGTCATACCAGCCGCCACATCAAGAGTAAAAGCCTTATCTGCACCCGCACCGAAGGTCAATGTTCCTCCAGAAGCACTGACTACGGAATCGGTAGAATCAAAAGAAGCGTCGGCAGACACAACTCGGCTGCCTTCAGCAAGTTGCTTGACTGCGACTTTAAAGTTACCTGTAGAAATATCAGAGGTAGGCGTTACGCTTATAATATCTCCCGCAGTTGGCTGTCTTATATTAGCGACTCGTTTACCAAAGTTTTTTGAGTCTGCTAACTTTTCCATCGTATCTTGGAGCTTTGAAACCGCACCTTTCACTTCACCAATAGAGGAAAGTTCTACAGTCAACGACTCCTTTTTCTTGGTAAACGCCTGCATTTTAGGAACATTTTCGGCATCTATCGATGCTTTGATAATGCTTTCAAGGTTAAGCCCTGAACCTACACCAGCTGAAGTAATTAATGGCATAACTCCCCCTTAAGATAATTCATGCTGTTTCATCGAACAGCAAACCTCTACTAGATACTTTATCGGCAAACTCTTCCAATGCTTTAGCCACTTCCCTAAACTCCTCTGATGGTATCTCGCGGATCACTTTATTGCTCTCTGAATCTATTACCTTGACAATCGGCGGATCGCCCTCTTCATCAAACTCAAATTGTAAATTCGTCGATGTGACGGGAATAAACTGATTTACTTTTTCAAGATTTTGCTTTACTTCAGCAACCAGGTTACTTTTTTTGCTTTGCTCGTCTTCACGAGCTTTGTGCGTGTCTCGCCCTGTTTCTAGTTGCTCTACTGCTCTTGTCGTCTCAGCTCCACGTTCATCTTTTGACAATTCGTCAGGCTTTTGCTGCAAAACATTTGGCCCCGAATGTGTTGAAACTTGTATTTCTTTCACAACACACCTCCGAAATAAACCTAGTTTACAGTATACGTCAAGTTCGTGAATTATTCACAAACTTGACGCTACTGTTGTTCATTAACCTAACAACGATAACGCCACTTGTGGACGCTGGTTCGCCTGGCTAAGAATTGAACTACTTGCTTGCTGGAGAATCTGCATTTTTGTTAAATTTGCAGTTTCCTGTGCAAAGTCAGTATCTTGAATACGAGATCGCGCAGCCGTCAAATTCTCGGCAACGTTTGATTGATTTCGTATCGTAGACTGGAAACGGTTTTGCACCGCACCTAGCTCAGCACGCTTCTTGTCAACTACTGCGATTAACGCATCCATACCAGCCATAACTGCTTGCGCATTTGCTTGTGTAGATACCGAAATACCACTGGCAGTAAATACACCAGAAAAGCTAGTTGCATCTGCTGAAGCACCTACTGAGGTACTAATGCTTCCCGCTGTCGCACTTAAAGAAGCACCGGTTACGCCACTAGCAATACCAGCTATACCCGACAAAGTAAACCCGCCATTAGCAACCAAGCTATTTGTAGTAGCACCCACATTTTGCATACTAAAACTGATCGTTTGCACGGCATCAGCACCAACTTGGAAGTTTGCGTCATAGCTACCGTCAAGCAAGTTTTGACCACCAAATGTGGTATCTGCAGCAACCCTATTCACTTCTTTAGATAGCGACTGGATCTCTTCTTGTATTGCTAAGCGGTCTTCATCAGTATTAGAGCCGTTAGAAGCCTGCTGTGCCAATGTGCGAATACGCTGAAACATTTGTGTTGTTTCATCTAGCGCACCTTCGGCTGTTTGTGCTAATGATATACCATCATTTGCATTTCGAATGCCCTGATTCAGACCATTGATTTGACCTGTGAGACGATTAGATATCTGCATACCAGCAGCATCATCTTTCGCACTATTTATACGAAAACCTGAAGATAGTCTTTTAAAGGACGTATCAAGTGAATTCGCAGAGTTCATTAACTGACGCTGCGCATTTAATGAGCTAACGTTAGTATTTACATATAAAGCCATAATAGCCTCCGCTTTATCAATTTTAATCAAAGCGTCGGGATACCCCTACCCTTCAGCTTCGACGAGTTAGAGTCCTAAAGTTATAGTTCTCTAACTCTGCTATCGACTGACAAAGAAAAAGCTTTAGCTTTTTTTTAAATAATTTGATTATTCAGTTTTAACCTTGAAGTAAGCTCAATGCTGCTTGCGGTCTTTGGTTAGCCTGGCCGAGTATGGTCTGACTTGCCTGTTGTAGGATCTGGTTCTTTGTCAGCTTGGCCGTTTCTAAAGCAAAATCGGCATCTTTAATTCGAGATTTTGCAGCTGATAAGTTCTCAGATATATTCGCTTGGTTTCGAATTGTAGATTGGAAGCGGTTTTGAACTGCACCTAATTCGGCACGTTTTTTATCCACTACTGCAATTAACGCATCCATACCAGCCATTACCGCTTGAGCATTGGCTTGAGTTGATACAGATATACCAGATGCTGTATAAACTGCAGCGAAGCTTGTCGCATCAGCCGAGACTCCAACAGATGTACTAATGGAGCCTGCAACAGCGCTAAGAGAGGCGCCACTTACACCACTTGCGATACCAGCAATACCTGACAAAGTAAAGCCGCCATTTGACACCATACTATTAGACGTTGCCCCAACAAACTGCATACTAAAGCCTATTGTCTGAACGGCATCAGCGCCAACTTGGAAGTTAGCCGCGTATGTGCCATCAAGCAAGTTTTGACCACCAAACGTGGTGTCGGAGGCAACACGGTTGACTTCTTTGGCTAGCTGCTGGATTTCTTCTTGGATCGCTAACCTGTCTTCATCAGTGTTAGAGCCGTTAGCTGCTTGCTGTGAAAGCGTTCTGATCCGCTGAAACATCGACGTAATTTCATCCATCGCCCCTTCTGCAGTCTGTGCCAAAGAAATACCATCATTAGCATTTCGGTTTCCTTGATTCAGACCCATAATTTGTGATTGAAGACGGTCGGAAATTTGTAGACCAGCCGCATCATCTGCCGCACTATTGATGCGCATACCTGATGATAAACGTTTAAAAGAAGTATCTAGTTCATTGCCAGAATTAGTTAGTTGTCTTTGTGCGTTAATAGCACTGACATTAGTATTTACATATAAAGCCATAACTCACTCTCTTTTTGTCAAATCAATTATCTAATTGATAGATAGTTAAATGACAAAGCGGCACTTATGCATCGGGTGTTCAACCAACTAAGGCAACCAATTGCCACTTTGACGCCAAAATTAACTCTGACAAGATATAAGCAATATGCAGGCCAACAATAAAATACGTATTCTAAATAGTGAAGTCGATAGGAATTATCTAACCTGAGGTTTAGATAAGGAGTCTTCCAACTCATTGCTGCTAAGCCATAACTTAGTTTTTCCTTGTCTAGCCAGAGAGTTTTATGGAAAACACCGCTTCCGCGTCCTGCTCTCGTTAAGGTGTTTGCATCCTGTAGGCAAGGCAAATTTACGCATTAATAGCTGGCCATTAGAAGTGAATTCAACGCAGCCAGCGCAAAAATCAGGCAATAAAAATCACTATTTATCAAAAAGTTAGATTCCCTAGTTGAGCAATAGCATAAGTTGAGAGAGTGAGCGAGTTGAAGTAGGAAAGTAGTTGTAGCAACTTCTATTGCGTTGCTGTACTGCCAAACAACCTAGATCAATACAGGAGTTTCAACTGCGAAATATCAGAAGATTAGCAGTAATAATATTTTTCTTTAATTCTGCTATGACCAGTCGCAAAGAGTAATTTACAACAGTAGCATAAGAAGGCGTTATTAGTGATGACTCAGTTCTCAGGGGCTCCCCAACTTGCGTCAATAAACTATCTATATAAAAAAGAGGCCCAAGAGCCTCTTTTGTTTTAATTTTGAGAGTGAGTGTCATTTTTCCAGCACAAAGTTGGCATGCTATGTGCTTTACTTAACGTGTTCATTGTTTAAATGAACGCAGTTGGATTTTAAGCTCCTCCGCTTTATCATCCAATTCGGTGTCTAGGCAAATACCCCATTCGGCCTAGGCACCTTTACCTTCCTATGCTTATCCTAGTAGACTCAAAGCAGCCTGAGGACGCTGGTTAGCCTGACTCAAGATTGTTTGGCTAGCCTGTTGAAGGATCTGCATTTTCGTTAAGTTTGCCGTTTCTTGCGCAAAGTCTGTATCTTTGATACGTGATTTAGCAGCAGATAAGTTTTCAGCAATATTCGACTGGTTACGAATTGTTGACTGGAATCGGTTTTGTACCGCACCAAGCTCAGCACGTTTCTTATCAACTACTGCAATCAAAGCATCCATACCGGCCATTACTGCTTGCGCATTAGCTTGTGTCGATACTGAAATACCTGATGCAGTGAAAACACCAGAGAAACTTGTTGCATCCGCTGAAACCCCAACAGAAGTACTGATCGTTCCGGCAGTTGCACTCAACGAAGCTCCGGTTACACCACTTGCAATACCTGCGATACCTGAAAGCGTAAAGCCGCCATTTGCCACTAAGCTGTTCGTAGTCGCGCCTACAGTTTGCATACTGAAGCTGATTGTTTGAACAGCATCGGCACCTACTTGGAAGTTAGCAGCATATGAGCCGTCAAGTAGGTTTTGACCACCAAACGTTGTATCTGCTGCAACACGGTTTACTTCTTTTGATAGAGATTGGATCTCTTCTTGAATCGCCAATCTATCTTCGTCAGTATTAGAGCCGTTTGCTGCTTGTTGTGCTAGCGTACGGATACGCTGGAACATTGAGGTAACTTCGTCCATTGCACCTTCAGCAGTTTGTGCTAGAGAGATGCCGTCGTTTGCGTTACGATTACCTTGGTTTAGACCATTAATTTGTGATGTTAAACGGTCTGAAATTTGTAGACCTGCCGCATCGTCAGCTGCGCTGTTAATACGAAAGCCTGAAGATAGACGCTTGAATGATGTATCTAGTGAGTTACCAGAATTCATTAATTGTCTTTGTGCGTTCAATGAACTTACGTTAGTATTTACATAAAGTGCCATGATGGTTCTCCCACTTTAAATCGAGTCTTTCACTCTCAAACTTAGATTCTTTTCCAACCTTTGAATGTTTTTCACTCTCCGGCTTGGTTAATTAAGTTATCGGTCGGCAAAATATTTCCTTTAGTGTTTTTTTTAAAAAAAATTTATCATCATGATTAGTATAGATTTTTATCTTGAAACCAAACTATTTGACAAAGTTTTGACGGCAAGACATTACCAGCCTTAAATAATTACTAACTATATATAATTCAAACTGTTGGGTGAGAAAGGTAAAGTTTTAGTAGTTGTAGGGGAAGCAGCCTGTAAAGGCTGCGTTTTAACGAATGTAGTCCAGTAAAGAAAGGTTAGTTAAACGACCAAATGTAGCTTGAGAGGCCTGCAAGGCGGTTTCATGCTTAGTAAGCTCAGAAATCGCAGAGTAAAAGTCAACTTCCATCAGCGCTGCTTTATTAGCTTTGTTATCCACATCAAGATCTGAGTTAGCTTGTTCGACCAATTTTGCAGCATTAAGTCTGCCACCAAGTCCTGCTTGAGCCTGTGATACCTTTATCTTTGCGTTATCCAAACCCGTAATGCCATCCGCAAGTACCTGTTTGTAATCTTCCCCCGTAATGCTTGGGTCTCGTAAAGAGGTGATCATAGATTCCAACGTGTTAAGAATATTTTCTTTCTGAGGCTTTTCTAAATCAAAGCTGATTTGCCCGGGTGCTGCGCCATCATACTTAAACTCCATCCCTGCTACTTTTACCGCATTACCTTCAAAGGTACCTGTCGAGATAACCGTACCGCCTTGCTCCAACTGATAGGTGTTTGGTGTGCCTGCAGCTATGACTAAATCAAAAGTATTCGCTCCTGCAGGAGCGGCAGGGTCTGCGTTGTAGTTTGCTTTGTGAAATTTATCAAATACTGCTTGCTCATCAACATAGACAGATGCCGAAGTCACCCCGCCAGATACAACCCCTGTATTTGAAGTGATATTGAGGCGTTTGTCTGCACTCTCAAAAACGTCAAAGCCATTGTCACTTGAACGAACTTCAACACTTTCTGCTATTTTTATTTTATGTTGACCTTGGTCGCCGTTGTAAACATACTCTCCGCTCGCTGAATCGAAGCTGTAAGTTTGCGTATTGTCTTGATAGCCAGAAAATATAAACTTTCCATCTTCGCTTTTGGAGTTCATCAAATCCAAAATTGTGTCTTGGATTGATTCTAACTCGTCAGCAATTGATGCACGGTCAACATCCGACAGGCCACCATTACCCGCCTGAATGGATTTTGCATACGCACTATCTATCGCTGTTTTAATATTTTCCAAAACCGACTCTTGGGTATCCAACCGCGATGACAACATCGTTAAATTTTTTGTGTATTGATCGTTTGCTTGAATTCTATCGTCAAACAACATTGCTCTGGCGGTCGCGGAAGCGTCATCTGACGCACTCAATACCCGCTTTTGAGTATTAAGCTGTTGTGTGGCTTTATTAACATCTTGCTGATTACGCAAAATAGAATTGAGATTTGAATTAAAAATTTGATTTTGAGATAAACGCATAATTACCTCGCGGCACTTAATAAGGTATCAAATACAGTTCTAGCTGCAGATATCACCTGCGCTGATGCTGAATATGATTGTTGAAAACGTAATAGGTTTGCAGCTTCTTCATCCAAGTTTACGCCAGATAAAGATTCAAACCAGGCACTGGATTGGCTAGCAAGTGCCTCAAATGCTGCACTATTTGTTTTTGCCTGGTTGGTGATAACACCAACACCCGTCACAATATCGGCATACGCCTCGTTAAACGTTTTATGACTTTCGGTGCTGCCGGTAGACTCCACATTCTGTCTCACTAAATCTGACGACTTCAGGCCATCTAACGCAGCACCATTACGGTTATCATCAAAACCACCTGTATTAAAACTAATCTTGAAGCTGTCACCTGTATTCGGCGTTCCTTCAATGTCGAATGTGAATCCAAGATTATTAAACGGTGCAGGAGCTGCGCCAACTGTCGATAGGATATCTTTACCATTAGCAGGCGCGGTAAAGGTGTGATTCACCCCCGACGCACTAGTCAATGTGTACTCATCAGCATTTGCCGTTTTAGTTAACGTATACGGGCCATCATTTAATGTTGGCGGCGTAGTGGCCGTAAATGCACTTGTTGTTGGGTCGGTATCCGTTACCGTACCCGCTGAAATTGTCGCCGTTCCGTTATTATCAGCAGATTTTTCAGTACGAATAGGCGATGCCAGTGCCAGCGCTTCAGGCCTTTGTGTCGCTAGTTCTAGACTTGTAGCCGCTTGTTGATTTAGTTTTACTAGAAATTTATCTCCGGTTGCCCCAGCACCGGTGACATTCATTTGCAAACCAAAATAATCCCCAGTACCCGTTATAACACCAGCGGCAATGGTGCCAGTTGTAGGGCTACCAATAGGATTGCCTTTAGCATCTACTGCGGTAATTTCTACCGTTGTCGGGCTGGTGTAAGTGACTTGAAAGTCAGTCGCAGGCAACTCATTGCCGCGACCAGGTTCGAGCGTTGCCGTTAATGTAGCTGTACCGGTATTATCGCTATAAGCAAAACCACCTACAGTAGGGATTTTAAACAAGTCTCCACCTATATTACCGTCTAAGTCCATCCCTAACTTATTTTGTTGATTAAAGGCATCCGCTAGTGCAAGTCCTATCTGACCCAGTTGATTTTGTGCTGGAATTAATACTTCGTCCCTAAAAGCAAGTAATCCACCTATTTTTCCCTTCAAACTGCCACTATCTAACTCTAACTGCACAACATTTTTATCTTTGATATCCAGAACAAGTGATTTGTGGTTGGGATCAGGATCTCCTTTATTTGAAAATAAGTTAAACGCACCTCCTTGCATAACAAGGGCATCACCCGTGCCAAGAAAAACAAGCTTTTCGCCATTTTCACCATCGAGTGTCTCAATATCTACCAGTTCAGCTAGATCTTTAATTGCTTGGTCTCGCTCGTTGAGCACACTGTGATCAACACTATTAAGGTTAAGCGCTGACTGGCTCGCCACTTGTTTGTTTAACTCACTAATTTTTTGTACTAAGTTGTTTGCCTCTTGCGAAAAAATATCGAGCTGATCATTCACAATACTACTTTGATCAACTACGATACCTGACAACCTGTCCATTTGATCAATTAATCCCTGTGCACCTGTCATAAATAGAGATCGGTTTGTGGTAGATGATGGTAGGTTGACTGCACTCTGAAGATTATTAAACATTGCGTTAATGCTTTTACTCAGGCTGTTAGACTCTTGAGCAAATAACGTATCAACGCGACTGGACTCAGTCACAAACTGCTCGTAATAAGATTGGTTTGAAATATCTCGGTTCAACTGTTGCTGTGCGAACTGATTAAGTAGGCGCACGGTTTCACCACGGCCAACCATACCACCTATCATCGTACCGTGTTCTGTTCTCTCACGGATATAACCTTTGGTATTTAGGTTTGCGATGTTTTTACTGGTAGTTTGCAGTAATTCTGAGTTTGCTCTAACTCCTGCAGCTCCAATGTTTAATAGATCAAATGACATTTCATCTGACTCCCTTTGTTAACGCACCAGATACCAAATCGGATATATCTATGCGTTTTAAAACAGACTTAATTTTGTTGGCATAATTTGGGTCAGTCGCATAACCCGCATTTTGTAGTTCATCAAGATAGGCATGACTGTCTTCGGCTTTGGCGAGCGCCTGTTGATATCTCGGGTTATCTTGGAGAAAACTGACATAATCATTAAAACTTTGCTCTAATGAATGATAAGCACGAAAATGTGCTTGCTTCTTCACAGGCAACCCGCCTTCAAACTCAAGCGTCGATTTTTTGGCACTCTCTCCATCCCAACGGCTATCAGCCTTAATATTAAAGAGATTAAAACTGCTGCTACCATCATGTTTGCTAATAATGTGTTTGCCCCACCCTGTTTCTAATGCTGCTTGTGCAACCATTACCGCAGGATTTAACCCCAGCTTTTTCGCAGCTGACTGCGCATAGTTCCAGACACTTTCGACAAATTCTTTAGGCGAACCAAACCCTGTTTGTTCATCACTATTTTGTGTGCTCAAAGCATCTGACCGCTTTATTGTTGTTGGAGCTGGTTGGTTGGTCGCAATGTCAGCGTCAGCACGTAGGACAGAAGCTGGCTTATACTTCTCAGAGTTAGGCGATAGTTGTTGCACGATAAGGTCTGCAAGTCCTAAGCTACCTTTTTCAGATAAGTGCATAGAAAGTTGCTGGTCGTGCATTTCTTCAAAGAATTTCACGCCACTAGAGTTGAAAGGGCTATCTTTATCTTCCAGCGCTTCATTCGCTTTTCTCATACTTTGCAATAACATCTGTGTGAAAATCGATTCAAACTGCTGTGCAGCTTTTTTCAGTGCTTGATCTGACGCTCCCTGATCACCAGCTCCCTTGAGTGCCTCTTTACGGATCGAGTCAAGGTTCCCTAAATCGAAAAAGCTTTGATTTTTTAACTGATCGGTATTCATAACACTACGCACTATTTACAATTCTATAGTTCAAACAATGCAATATACGAGCCAAAAAAAGCCTCACTATTGTGAGGCTAACTAATTGATTAATAATAAAACACTATATGACGACTAATTGACCATTTATAGCACCAGCCTCTTTTAATGCTTCTAGAATCGCCATCAAATCCCCCGGAGCGGCCCCGACTTGATTAATGGCTCTTACTAAATCGTCAAGGCTAACGCCTGGGTCAAATACAAATGCACGAGAGTCATCCTGATCCACATCAATGATACTTTGCTGTGTAACCACAGTTTCACCATTTGCGAGTTCATTAGGTTGTGAAACATTTTGCTGTTCAGCAATCGTCACTGTCAGTCCACCATGAGTAATAGCCGCTGGTTGAAGTTTGACATTTTTTCCTATCACAATAGTCCCAGTTCTTGAGTTGACAATAATTTTAGCGGCGGTGTCCGCAGGTTTAAACTCAAGGTTTTCCAATGTCGAAAGGTAGGCGACACGCTGTGATGGGTCGCGCGGTGCAATTACTCTAACAGAGGCAGCGTCCATCGGCTTTGCACTATTTGGTCCCACCAAATCGTTAATGGTATCAGCCAGACGCTTTGCAGTTGTGAAGTCAGGTCTATTAAGGTTGAAGGTAATATAATCACCTTGTGTAAATGGACTTGGGACTGCTCGCTCAACAGTTGCTCCATTAGCCACTCGTCCAACTGTAGGCGTATTAATAACGACCCGGCTGCCATCAGCACCGTCTGCACCTAACCCGCCAACAATCAAACTTCCTTGGGCAATAGCGTATACGTTACCGTCAACCCCCTTTAGGAAGGTTTGCAATAAAGTACCGCCGCGCAAGCTACCAGCACTACCAATCGATGAAACCGTCACGTCAATGGTTTGACCAGGCTTCACAAAAGGAGGTAAATCAGCATGTACTGCCACCGCAGCCACATTCTTGATTTTCGGCTTAAGCGATGCGGGCATAGTGATCCCAAAGCTATTAAGCATTGCTTTGAAGCTTTGCTCTGTGAATCTGGTTTGCTCCCCAGTTCCAGGAAGACCAACCACTAGTCCATACCCCACTAGTTGGTTCGAACGAACACCTTCAACCATACTGACGTCTTTTACCCGCTCTGCAGCCGCGAAGGATGGATAAAATATTAGTGATGCAGTAACGCAACTAAAGAGAAAATACTTAAGAAATTGAATCATTTTCTGCATCCTTAAAATGGCATGATGGCACTCATGAAGAAACTAGTTAACCAACCCGCACTTTGTACTTCTTGTTGATCGCCTTTACCGGAATATTGGATCCTCGCATTCGCAACTCGATTAGATTCGACCGTGTTATCGGCAGTCACATCTTGCGGTCTAACCAGCCCTTCCAGTCGAATAAACTCTTCTCCGGTATTAAGTGTTAACCACTTCTCCCCACGGATCACCAAATTTCCATTAGGTAGAACACGCGTCACATTCACAGAAATATTGCCAAACAGACTATTTGACTGATTCGACTTCGAATCGCCTGAAAATGACGAGCTCGATTTCGCACCAAACTGAATAGCTTCATTACCTATGTTTATTGCGTTGGCACCCAAACCAATAATGGGATCTAGGCTTGAGTCACTTGACTTATCTAACTCTGAATTAGCTGCTTTTGTTGCCTGAGTCGTCTCGCGCAGCACGATCGTAATAATGTCCCCGACCCTCAACGCTTTTTTATCTGCATACAAATCATTTGAAAATTGTGTATTAAACAGTGATCCTGTGGCTACTATCTGTACTTGGTTATCTTCAGGATAAATCGGTGCATAATACGGGTCATCACGCACCACACTTTTGTTTTGGGTCGTACTACATCCAGACAATGCAGCTACCGTTACTATGGCCAAATATAATGCACGCATATTACCCCCTACCCAGTTACAACTGCTGGTTAATGTAGCTCAACATCTGGTCAACAGATGAGATAACTTTAGAGTTCATTTCATAGACACGCTGCGTTTCAATCAGATTAACTAATTCTTCAGTAACGTTTACGTTCGATGTCTCGAGTGCTCCTTGAACAATTTTACCAAGCCCTTCTACACTTGGGTTACCTTGCACTGGAGCACCACTTACCGCTGTCTCTGTATATAAGTTCTGCCCTATCGGCTCTAGACCTGAAGGGTTAATGAAGTCACTAATAGTCAACTGGCCAATAACAACATTTTCAGCTTGACCAGCAACACGGACTGATACTTCACCGTCCTGCGATATAGTGATTGATTGAGCATCATCTGGCACGTTCATCTCTGGCAACACCGGGAAGCCGGCACCTGATGTGACGACGCGACCTTCTTCATCAGTGGTAAATTGTCCGTTGCGAGAATAGGCCGTCGTTCCATCCGGCATTTGTATTTCAAAAAAACCAGGGCCTTGGATCATCCAGTCTAAAGAGTTTTCTGTACTCAACATGTTGCCTTGTGAGAAATTCTTTTGGTTAGCCACCACTTTAGCACCGGCCCCAAGCATCAGACCTGAAGGCAACTCTGTATCCTGAGAGCTTCTTCCTCCTGGCTGGTTAATATTTTGGTATAACAAATCTTCAAAAATCGCACGACTCTTTTTATATCCAACAGTACTGGCGTTAGCCAAGTTGTTAGAGATAACTGAAATATCAGTTTGTTGTGCATCCAAACCGGTTTTACTTATCCACAATGCAGGATTCATAATTTCTACCTCACTCTTAAACTATGCGTAGGAGCGAAGTGTGTCGCTCATCTATTTCTTCAGCTGTTTTCATCAGCTTAATTTGCATTTCAAATTGTCTTTGATGATTGATCATATCAACCATCTCGTGAACTGGATTTACATTAGACATTTCTAGGAAGCCGCTCATCACTTTGGCGGTAGGTGATACCTCACAAAAACCGCAGAACCCATCTTCCAAAGTGTCTTCTTTGGGCCTGAATAGGCCGTCATTTCCTTTTTCTAGTTTGTTGCTGTCAGCCTTTATAATCTTCAGCCTATCAACAACCTCTAGAAAATTAGCAGGCGCTCCTTGTGGACGAACTTGAATGGAGCCATCATCGCTAAACACCACTTTATCTACAGGTATGGGTAGAACAATCGGCCCACCTTCGCCAATAAGTTGACGCCCATGAGCAGTAACTAACGCACCGTCATTACGAATATTCAACGTACCAACTTTGGTATATGCTTCTTCGCCTGATGCGTCAACAACACTGATCCAAGACTTATCATCAACAGCTATATCTAGCTCCCGACCGGTTTCGACTATTGCCCCACCAGTCATATTAGTTCCTGGGCGCTCTTGCATTGCAAACACACGGGTAGGTAACCCTTCACCAAATGCCTGCATTGAACGAGCCTGTGCAAAGTCCGCTTTGAAGCCAGTCGTGTTGGCATTTGCTAGGTTATTCGCTTTTAACGCCACACCACGTAAGCTTTGCTTAGCGCCTGACATCGCGATATACACCATTTTATCCATGACGATGACCTATAAAATTCTAACTTGGTATATGTAATGCAAACTCAATGCCAAAATGGTGAAGTGTTTTTGACGGGAATAAAAAAGGCTGCTTGAGAAGCAGCCTTTGGAGGGCATAATATATTATCGTATCTGTAATATATTCTGTTGTAATGTTGAATTAACTTCGAGTGCTCGCGAGTTAGCCTGGAAATTACGCTGTGCGCTTATCAAGTCAACCAGCTCATTAGTTAAGTTTACGTTTGACTGCTCTAAGGCTGAAGAGCTAATACTACCTAAAGTACCAGTGTTAGGTTCCCCTGCTAGTGGTTCACCAGAGGATAGACTCTTCTTCCATTCAGTATTGCCTATCGCTTGTAGGCCTTGTGAATTTGGAAAACGTACTAATGCAACTTGACCTAAATAAGTGGAGTCGCCATTAGTGTAAGATGCAACTACCTTACCATCAGAGCCAATATCAATTCCCGCCAAACGGCCAACTGTGGCACCATCTTGTTCCAATGCTTTTACTTCAAATCGACCTGACGAGTATTGAGTCGGCAGCTTTTGCGCTGTGTTTGCTTCATCGCGCCAGTTTACGACAATATCATTGGGAAAAGTCGCACCATTATCAAGCAAATTCGACATACCAATTGTCGGATCCGTTGCGTCTTGTGGGCCTGCCAGACTGAGCGGGTTAAAAGTCGAACCGGTATTATTATTAAAAACTAGCGGCGTTGCTGATGGGTCAGCAGCAGTCTGTGATGGAATACCACTGGCATCAAAGCGAAATACACTGACAGGCGTATACGGAATTGGTGGCGTTGCCGTCGGATCAATCTGTCTGGCATTATGGTTAAACGGTTTGTCATCTAACGTTGCATAGGTAGACCATTCATTGTCAGCTGTTTTTCTGAAAAATAGCTGTAGCGTATGAGACTCACCAAGCGAATCATACACGGTAATAGCCGTTCTGGAGTTATACGACGCGCGTTGCTCTGGGTCAAACGCAATCGTCGGTGGCTGAACCGTTGCATCAAGGTTGAACGACGTATAAATCTGAGATGTGGCACGAGGCGAGCCTGACGCGTCTGGGATTTGTACTGGCGACGTGGTACTCAAACTCAATGATGTGGTATCACCTGTTGAGGGGTCAACTGGGAACCCCTGCAAATAGTCACCTTTGGCGTTTACAATAAAGTTGTCTTTATTGAGTTTAAACGCGCCAGCTCTAGAATACGTGAAGTCCTGTGACTGTAATGAGTTTGACATGGCAAAATAGCCCTCACCCTCAATCGCCAAATCAAGTGAATTCTGTGTAAACTTGAGTGAACCTTGGTGAAATTGCTGCGCAACCATAGTGGTTTGCACACCATCACCATTTTTCGTTTTACCTGAACTAAAAACAGACGAAGCGTATACATCAGCAAATTCTGCTCGAGACTCTTTAAAGCCTGTGGTGTTTACGTTAGCGATGTTATTTGCCGTTACATCCAAGTCTTTTTGCGCGGCCGCAATACCTGTCAATGCTATGTTAAAACTCATACTCTCACCTCTAATTTCTTAAGGTTAATTCTCTAAAACTATTATGCTATTTCAGCAATGTCAGTTAAGCGCACCGCGCCTTCTTTCGTGTTAATAACGATGCCATTTGCACCATTAACATTCACACTATCTATATTTCTGAATGTCGCAGATGGAAGTGTCTGGTACTCACCTTCAATCATCCCTTCAGCTTTGATGGTGTACTCACCCGGAGGCATTGTTTCACCGTCTTTATTTTTACCGTCCCACGTAAACCTCACAGCACCGGCGCTTTGCTCACCGAGCTCTAATGTATTCACCAGGGCACCAGCTTCGTCATAAATTCCTACGGATAAATTCTGTACCGGCTCTTGAACAATAACAGAGCCTTTAGATAAGGAATCTCCACCATGCTCTAGTGTCGTAGACTCCAGCAACGCCTTTTTACCAATTAATGTTGACGCTTGTAATGCCGAGTTTGAAGTCATGGATGCTGCTAACGAGTCAAAGTTCTCATTAAGCTTCGAAATCCCCTCAGCCATTGTAAAACTCGTCATTTGCGCAATCATCTGGTCATTATCAGCAGGTTTACTCGGATCCTGAAAGGACAGCTGTTGAGTAAGTAGCGAGAAAAAGTCTTCTTGCGACAACTCATCTCTGGGCTTTTGCTCCTCGGCCTGCTTTTGCCTGTCCCAGTAGAGTGAATCTACACCCGTTGATGTGGCATTTACGTTATTACTCATCAGCTGTTACTCCCAATTAGCGCTGGCCTAGTTGCAGCGTTTTTGTCAGCATCTGTTTTGCTGCATCTGCAACTTGTACATTGGTTTGATATGAACGGGACGCTGAAATCATATTTGCCATCTCTTCCACCACATTCACATTCGGTTTATAAATGTAGCCATTTGCATCTGCACTGGGATGATTGGGGTTATACTCCACTTGAAGTGGCTTATCACTCTCAACTACACCCAGCACTTTAACTCCTACAGATGAACCGGCAGCATTGCTTTGAGACGCTGCGGCCTTGGTAAGTTCAGCGGCAAAAACGGGATGTCTAGCTCGATATACTTTATCTTGGCTAGAGCTAACGGAGTTTGCATTAGATATATTACTCGCGGTCGTATTCAGGCGCACATTTTGTGCACTCATGCCAGAACCTGCTATATCAAAAACGTTATATAAACTCATCGTTATGCCCCTTGACTACCTAGAGCTTTTTTAAGCCCTTTGAACTTACCAGATAGGAACTGCATACTGGCTTGGTACTCTAATGCGTTTTGTACATACAAGTTTCGTTCCACCTGTATATCAACTGAGTTACCATCACCTGTATCTGCTTGATTTGGCGAACGATATAGCTCAGATGAATTACTCATTTTAGTACCACCACTTAGGTGCTTGGCATCTGTTCTGACCATATCATTGCCGCTTCTTTGCGATGACTTTGCCGCTTTCAAGGCACTCGCAAAATCGATATCTTTCGCTTTATATCCTGGAGTATCTGCATTTGCGATATTGCTTGCTAAAATTTCAGCACGTTGAGAACGAAGTAGCATTGTGTGCTGATGTACACCCAACGCTTTATCGAAACTGATTGCCATTATCTCACTCCAAAAATTTGACTCATTAGGTAAAAGCAATATTCAGGCCAATTAGAAATTTATTTTAAATCCTTACAATTCAAGAGGGTAGTAGCATATCAATAGCAGTTAATATTCTTTGTATCAGTTTACACAGTACAATATAGGGAATTTGTATCGGCATTAAAGGGATGACTTTCACGATTGTGACAATCTTAAGAGTATGCCTATGTGAATAAAATAACGGCAGAGCGTTTAAAGTAACTTGGCGGAGTGGTACTGGTTTGTATAATGCCGACTCAATTTGAAGGAGTAAATCTGATGCGAACTGCGTTAAAAGTGTCTTGTTTATTTAGAGCAACTCAATAGCGAAATTTTTGCCTGCCTACAGAGCGTAGGTACCTCAGCATAAGACGGTTATTGACAAGATTTTCTCGCCTGAAAATAGACCTCTTAATTAAGGTAATTGGTATTAGGGATCACAGCGGCTGGATAATAAGTTATTATTTCGAGCTCAAATTGGTTAAGTGGATTAATATTATCAGTAAGAATTTAGAGTCTAAAAATAGCTCACTAGATGAAAGAGGCTGTTACAGTTAGTGAAGTTGTTGTCAAAGTTTAAGGCACCTGCTGGGTACAGCGTTTTTGTACCGCAATAAATCAACAGGCAAGCTTCCCTGCTGCCATTATTGTGTTAAGCTTTCTTCTGATAAATGATACCAGGATTACACCTGATCATGTTGAAGTCATCGCTTAACCCGGCCATTGACTCTGAGGCTCCCAAAAACAAATACCCATTTGGATTAAGTGATTGCGCAAACTGCGAAATTATTTTTGCCTTCACCTCAGGTGCAAAGTAAATCAGCACGTTGCGACAGAATATCACATCAAACTTTCCCATCAGCGCATAAGAATCAAGTAGGTTCAAATGCCTAAAGCTCACCATTTTGCGGATTGGCTCAACCACCTTTGCCATGCCATTACCACTATCAGTGAAAAATTTCTTTCTGCGCTCTGGGGATAAGCCTCTGGCTAGTGCAAGTGCATCATATTCCGCGTTCTTGCACATATCTAACATAGTGTTAGATATATCAGTGCCTACAATTTGTACACCCATCTTCAGCGAGCCTGGGCTCTTGCTTGTATATTCATTCGCCGACATCGCTATCGAATACGGTTCCTGTCCTGACGAACTGGCAGCAGACCAAATCTTTACCGGTCGCCTTAAGTCTTTAAACTCTGGCAAAATTTTGGTTTTGATTAGCTCAAATGGGTAAGTGTCGCGGAACCAAAGCGTTTCATTTGTGGTCATTGCATCAACCACGGCGGCACGCAGTTGCCGCTCATGTGGACTAAGCGTTTTAGCCACTAAAGATGAAAGCGTTTCCACACCGAAACGAGCCATAAGAGGGGCTAACCTACTTTTAACCAAGTATAACTTATTGTCACCCAGCACAATACCGCACTGTTGTTCCAAAAAAGTTCTAAATTGATCGTACTCTTTTTGCTCTAAATGCTTATTTTCCAAGTGCTACCACCAGCTTTAATCACAGTGAACCCATTTTTTAACCGCTGCTGCCAACTCATCAGGGTTAAACTTTGCAATAAAATCATCAGCGCCGACTTTTTCTATCATCGCTTGATTAAATACACCACTCAATGAAGTATGAAGTATTACATGCAATGGCGCTAATTTCGGATCCGCTTTTATTTCTGCTGTTAATGTATAGCCGTCCATTTCAGGCATTTCAACATCAGAAATTAATAATCCAACGCGCTCAGTGACATTATTTTGACAGTCTACTTCTGCTATCTCTCGTAATCTGATTAACGCCTCCTTACCATTTTTAGCCAGCTCGGTTTGAACACCCAGAGGCTCAAGCGCACGTTTTACCTGATTACGAGCCACAGCTGAGTCGTCAGCAATGAATACTATACGTTCACCAAGATCTTTTTGCATCTCACCATCAGATACAATATCGGCACTCACTTCTGTATTGATTGGACAGATCTCATTGAGAATCTTTTCTACATCTAAAATTTCAACTAATTCATTTTCAATTTCAGTTACCGCTGTCAGGTACGAATAACGGCCTGCACCAGACGGTGGCGGCATTATTTTTTCCCAGTTCATGTTGACGATACGCTCAACAGCACTAACTAAAAAGCCCTGAACGGAACGGTTGTACTCAGCAATAACAATAAAACAATTGCGAATATCCTGAATAGGTGGCCCACCTACTGCAAGTGACATGTCTATCACAGAAATAGTTTGACCACGAATATGGGCTACCCCCCTGATTAGAGGGTTTGACTTTGGCATACTCGTGAGTGCTGGGCATTGCAGCACTTCCCGGACTTTAAACACATTGATGCCGAAGCGTTGTCGACCTTGAAGCCGAAAAAGTAATAGCTCGAGACGGTTTTGACCAACCAGTTGTGTTCGTTGGTTAACCGAGTCTAAAATACCTGCCATTTCAATCTCCTACTGTATAAACCGCTAATCGGAACGATCTTTGCTTCGACTCTGATATGGTTTACCACCCTTGATTAGGTGCAGTTATTAAAGCAGAATCTTTATACCTTGTTTCACCCCATAAGCATAGTCGAAACATCATGAGTTTGTTAAAAAAAACCCGTTACATTCAACTTTTTTGTTTGTTCGCTCATTTTATAAGCATAGGATATGGCCACTGTCAGCAATATGACAACAAAGCCTTGGAACAAACTGCTGTCGATTTTGTTGCTCCACAGGTAGAACTTGACCCTGATAGCCAACTATCAATATTTGCTATACCACTTGACTCAAGAATCCCCACTAGAGTGTGTCAAGCACCACTGGTACACAGCACAGCAGCGACACCACCATTTAATACCCAAGTTACTGTTCAAATAAAATGTGATGATTTACAAGGGTGGACACAGTATGTGCATGTGCGCATTGAACACTTGTTTCCAGTGTTAGTTAGCGCGACCATGCTAGAAAAAGGTAGAGTGATAACGGAAGATGACATTAAAGTCGAAATGCAGCCTAAACGGTTTCGCCGAGTTTCATATATAGAAGACCAAACCTTATTAATTGGTAGTCGCAGTAAAAGAAACATCCGTGAAGGGCAAGCATTTACACAGTCACATATTTGTATGGTTTGCAAAGGCGACAATGTAACTATTTTTGCCAAATCAGGGGGGCTTGTTATTAAAACTCAAGGTGAGGCAATGCAAGATGGCAACAGGGGTGAACTAATTACTGTGAAAAATACTCGCTCAGGCAAAACCTTACGTGCTAGAGTAATAGAAGTGGAAACAGTAGAGGTGAATTTATGAAAAATTTGCTAAAGTAATACTATTTCGCGCCGATATTATGGCTGAGAGTATAATATTATTGGGTCTATAATCATGGTCAATCAAGTTAACGGTCAAAATCAGTCCTCCACCGTTGCAAACAACGTTAAACAGCAAAAAGCTGAATTGCAACGAAATGAGGCCAGTGCTACAGCGGCTAAAGCGCCCGCTACCCCAAAAGCTGCGGCAGATTCCGTCAGTCTAACACCACAAGCACAGCAATTAAAAACAGTGAATGAAAAGGCACAGCAGTCTTCAGGCTTCGATGACAAGAAAGTCGAAGAGCTGAAAAAAGCGATAGCTGAAGGCAAATACCAAGTTGATGCCGAAAAACTGGCGAAGAACATAGCTGCATTTGAGTTTGAAATATATGGATAATTTGGTTCGGCTTTGCCACCACAAACTTTCTGAACAAATTGTAACGCTAGAAGCGATGACCCAGCTTCTGGCGCGTGAGCTTGATGAACTAGCCTCTCGCCGTGGCGACCACCTCAAAGAGGTTGCACGGGAAAAACTCTCTTATATATCCAAACTTCAAAAGCTCGATAAGGAGCTAGCGCAGACAGACCCTAAAGTATTTCAGCACGCTGAGATAGTGCCCTTGGTGAGTAAAGTACGCGCGTTACTTGCCGAATGTCAGACCAAAAATGAAGTTAACGCCAAAACAGCTCATCAAGCCAACGTCAGCACAAGAGAGCTAAAGAGTATTTTAATTGGTGCACCAACATCCGTCACTTATGGTCAAGATGGCAACGTCAAGAGCAGTGATGGTGAACTGGTAAGGAACCTTAAAGCTTAATTGGCACTTTTTACCTAAACACGCCTTATGCTCTAATTTAACGTCGCCCCGCTCCTATAAAGAGTTGCACTCCGTATTATTAGAACCTTGTCCATGTTCTAATAAAAACAGTAAAGCACTTGGCTATAGGTAGTTAACCCGAACTTCAAACAATTAATTCGTTTCTAGCGGCTAGTTTTAGCGCTAGCTGTACGCTGAGTTCACTTTCAATAGTCAGCGATTGGTGCGTAAATTTATACCAATTTTCTTAATTAAGTAGTCTATTTTGAGGCAAGCAAATCTTGTCGATAACTAGGCGAAAATTTCTTATTTAGTTGTTCTAAATAAGAAATTTTTAAAGCTGTTAGCGTCAAATTGGTATTACCTTGCCTTCAAGACGTAGGGACCTTAGCGAGAGCAGGACACGGAAGCGATGCGTTTGCCTAGAACCCTCTGGCTAGACAAGAGAAATATTAAGTTGTGCGTTAGCAGCAACGAGTTAGAACATCCCTTATCCAAACCTCAGGGTAGTTACACGCAAATTTATGCTATTTGAAGCTATACGACACTTTTTTAATCTTTTGCGGCTTAACTTGCGTGATGTATAGATCATACACCCGCTTCATATCCAGCTCGAGTTCGGTAGCGTATGTATCTCCCACTGCGTAACTCTTCAGCACTTTTGCCCCTCTCACTAACCCATTTACTTGGCTTTTTAAGCCATCATTTTGTGCTATGGCACCTTTGACAGTCGTAGTTGATGTTAACTTTTGACCGTACAACTGTTCGGCAAGCTCTCGATATGCTTCTAGCTTTGAAACTTTAATCGCCATTAACTGTTTTTCACCAGCAGTATTTCCAGGCTGGGCACTTAACGGCGCATACCCAACAGCACGTAGCACTGGGAAAGTATCAGGCTGGACTGTCTCATATTCAATATGCTTATCGATCATGCTTGAACAACCGCCAAGCAAAACCAGAGCACAAACCATAATCCAAGCATTATTAGGACTGATGATACGCATTTTGCTTCTCTCCACTATGTATCGATGTGCTACTACTGCCCTGATACAATTCTTATTACCATCTGCTAGCATGGTAATAGTAGCAATCATTGATATGAATAATTCACTGATAAGTATTATGCACGAATCTTGCCACAATTTGGCATAGGTATTGCTGTTGTAATAAGTAGTCTTAACACTGAGTATCTGAGTATGAAAACGCAATTCGCACTGAGCCTTTCATTTATATGTATGGTATTCCACATTCCATCTCACGCAGAATGGTTTGAGGTGACTGGGGTGGCTGATATAAAAAATGGCGACCATCAGAAAGCAAAAAAGCAGGCTGTTAATGATGCCATCACCCAAGCACTACTTTTTTCTGGTGCAACCGTAAGCAGTGTGCAAACCGTCACCGACGGTGTGCTTACGCAAGATCAGTTGAAAATACGCGCTAATGGTGAAATTCAGGGTGCTAATGTAATTGCAGAATCAAGAGTGGGTGATGCTTGGCAAGTAACACTACATATCGATATCACCCCACAACAAAGTCAATGCTCTACCAGTGCATACAATAAGCAAATTGCAATAACACAAAGTCAACTCAAAAATAAGCATCAAGCTACTTTGGGTCAAATTTTTGACATTAACAAGATTGTCAGCGAGCGCCTTTATCATACCCTATCAGATCAGAATCAAAGCGTTGAACCGGTGCCCTATTTTGCTCAAAAAATAGATGTAAATCGATTTTTTAGTCAACGATTCGATTACAACGAGCAGTTAATCGAAACAGTAACAGCAAACACAAATAGTCAGTATGTATTACTTAGTCAAATTTCAGATATTTCTAGCGTCAACAAACTCAACAACGACCTTGCATTTTGGCAAAGCGATAAGTATCTAAGGAGCTTTAAAATAGAGTTTATACTGTTTGATGCTCTTTCTCATGAAAAGGTCTGGCAACAAAGGTACGGTACTCAAGGAGTATGGCCTTTTAAAAAGACCAAATTAGTTGATGTATATAGTGAACAGTTTTGGCAAACTGATTATGCGGCTGAAATTCAAACTGTGTTGAACCAAGTCAGCGTCGATCTGAACTCGGCCATCGCCTGCTTACCCACCCATGGTAAAATACTGCATATTGATGACGAGCAAGTTGTGATTAACTTAGGCCGTATGCATGGGCTGGAAGAGGGTCAAGTGTTGAGCATTGCACATAGCAGCCCCCTTACTGACGCTGGTGGTAATGTCTTTATGCGTCAAGTTAAAACGTTGAATAAATTGCAAGTCATCCAAGTCAACGCCCAGACAGCTATTGCTGTAAACCAAGAACAGCGACCGCTTAACAATGTTCAAATTAATGATTTAGTTGAAATTCACATAGAGAAAGACGACCTGTTTGCCCTGTGATACCAATTTTTCAATTACGTGATGTACCTCCGGACAGGAAAGTAATATCAGTGATCTTAATTAAGTGGTTTATGTTAAGACAAGAGAAGCTTGTCGGTAGCCAAGAGAAGCTTGTCGGTAGCCAAGAGAAGCTTGTCGGTAGCCAAGAGAGTTTTTGCTATTTAGTTGCTTTAAATAAGAAATTCTTAACGCTGTTAGCGTCAGATTTACTCCTTCTAATTGAGCAAGTTTTAAGTCAAATTGGTATTATTCTGCCATAAGATATTGTTAACTCAATTAGGGTCAGATTTACCCCTTTAAATTGAGCATGTCATCCTTTTGGTTCAGACACAGAGCGGACGATAACGAGTGGAGAAAATTGTAACAGATAAGCCACTATTGAGATGGCGTCCCCAGTAGGAATCGAACCTACATCTAAGCCTTAGGAGGGCCTTGTTTTATCCATTAAACTATGGGGACAGCGAAGACTGTGGCGCAAAATGTACCAGCAAAATTCCACTGACTGAAACTTAGTATACTGATTTTTATGAACTTTTAAAGAGTAAAATCATGCAATTATGATGCACTGCTCGATAACACCTAATTTTTAATTATCACGCTTCTAGCCACACTTCAATAAACACAATCTATAATCGTATGCAATGAATAAGCTTAATTACAATGCCTTCATCTGAAGGCATTAATAATCGGAAGCTAAAAGCGGTACACCTATCTTGATGCCGTAGCCCCACCATCTAAAATAAAGTAAGGGATCGTGACTGCCGTTGTCGCTATCACTAAGTTTGTTGAAAATTCAAGAAGTCGCGCATTAACTTCTACCCCACGGGGGCGATAAATCATGGTACCAGACAGAATATGACTTGGTGCTTTGACGCTCTTTAATCTTTGCGCTTCCCGTGAAAATACTAAGTCACCACTTGGCGCTACCTCTATTTTTCCCAGTGCTTTAAAGTCCAGAGCTTGATAGCCTAATTTTTGCATCTGATGAATGAGAGATTCAGCAATTTGATTACCCAGTTGATTGGTGTCACGCAAAGACTGATTGAAATTCACAAAGCTTGCCACAGCTATCGATTCAGGTTTTTGCCCCAGAATGGTGTCTGATAATTCCAACGCAATTTGACTCGCATAGTTTGCGACAGCTTTACGATGACGATAGCTAATAAAACCCATGTCTTGTGTTACTGGCGACAGGGTCGCGTCATCATTTGACTGTTCTTCCATCAGCGCATACAAAAGCTCCATATCACTGGGCTTGGTTTCAATCGGTGCAGGAGATTGCTCTTGTGTCATTTTGCACCCACCTAGCAGTGCCAATGTGGTTGCAAAAAGTACTACATTTTTCATGTTCTGCCTCCAAATTAATTGGCTTGCTCTAAGCGAATACCATCATATGAAGCACCATCTTGCAGCGCATTTACCACACTTTGTGGTAAAAACCCTTGGGCAGAACCGACAACACTCTTACTTCTCAAACCAACAACCCTGGCGTTTACCATTACCCCACCTTGGTGATTAACTAGCGTGCCACCAAGTACATATAAAAATGGATGATCATCTGATAATTCAAGAAAGTCTCTGCTAAAGATAAAATCCCCTTCAGGTGTTACGCGAATGTAATCTGTCGTTTTAAAATCAACAACAGGGATCCCAAAAGCATGTAATTCGTGAATAAAACTCTCAGCTAACTGATTACCGAGAAGCGACCCTTTATCGAACTCTTTGTCTAAGAATACAAAACTAGTTACCGCGACAGGCGTCTTTTCATTTACATGCTTCAGGTTCGTGACCATATCTTGCATGATACTTTGGACATAATGGGTCACATTCTTCCCAGCCATTTGCTGAGATATAGAAAACTGCTTTAATCCATTTGGATTACTCTGAAACATGGACGATTGTTCAAAGCCATTTCTCACTGGCTCCGTTTGTGCTGTATCTACAGCGAAAAAGTTACTCTGAGTACAGCCAACCATCAATGAAAGAGGCAAAGCCAGACTACATATTTTTTTCATTACACTCATCTCCATTAATATTGACTGCGTATGATAAGACCATCTCGAGACGTGGCTCTCTCAGAGCCCCATAATGCCGATTTAGGAATACTAAGCGATGCCGCGGATAGAGCCCGACTGTGAAGTGTTTCTACAAGCCTAGCATTGACCAAATAGCTGTCACGGCTCTCAACTATCGTACCAACTACAACCAGGTCAATTTTCTGACGTTGATTTATCGCTTTTAACTCTCTGCTTAACATACTATCGGCAGAGTCACTCAAAGATAAAGCGCTTCTTAATCTGTACTCAACAACATCAGCTCCCATTTGGCTCAAATGGGTTATTAATGACTCTTGTAGCGCCACACCAAGTCCACTTCCTTGCCCCACTATGACGTCATTTAATTGGTTTGCCCTAAAAAAGCTAGTCACTGCTACTGTTGAGTTCGGTTTGAAAGGTCGCACATATTGCCCAAGTTCAGCCGCTAGTTGTGCACCAAAGCCATCAAAATCTGGTAATATTTCTCGCTGCTGGGTTAGTTCTCTTTTGCCTACTTGCTCACTGCTCGTGCACGCGGTAAGCCAAAATACAAAAATGAATACAAGATATTTCATTGTCGTCAGCCATCGTTGATCTTACTTACGATTAAGCAAAAATCGCGCCACATGGACGGCGCGATTTTACGAACTGTAGGAATAATTAATACCAATTTTCTTAATTAAGTGGTCTATGTTGAGGTGAGAAAATCTTGTCGAGAACACCGCTTCCGCGTCCTGTTCACGCCGAGATACCTACGTCCTGTAGGCAAGGCAAAAATTTTGCTATTTAGCTGTTCTAAATAAGAAATTTTTAACGCTGTTAGCGTCAGACTTACTCCTTCAAATTGGTATAAGGATGCTGGTTGTTCATTATCGTTGGTATTTCACATAAGCTTTGTTATCGCAATTGGAACCAGCGCTTGTTTCTGGTTTTCGTGGACAAGAAAGTGGCAACTAATTACCGGCTCATTTTCAGTGACTCAAAGACGAGAAAGTTTTTCTCCACCAAATGCAGTAACAAAACATGCTCGACGATGCTGTTTAAATTTGTCGCACGCATCCAGTGCTGCCGCTTTGTTCTCGAAGGCTCCCCACTTAACTCGGTATCGCGTAACGCCTTTACCATCAACTGTCTCAATCGAAAAAGTTTCTTTGCTCTTTATCAATTCAGGGAGGGTTTGTTCTAGTGTCGACGTCAACTCTAATACTTGTGTTTTGCCGTTTAACGAAGCTAGCTGAACGGCATATTTGTATTCTACTTTTTGACTATTTGTATCAATTGAGTCGTCCACACTAACCGGTTGAGCTTGTGTTTTTATTGGTTGATAACTATTTTGTGTGATGACTTCTTCTACTGCTGCCTGAGACTCGTTGGCTTGTGTAATCAAAGGAGTCTGTTTTTTAGTGGTAGTTACTTGAGCCGGTTTTGTATTTGACACGTAACCGGACAGCGCTTGAATGAGTTTTTGCAAATCTTTTTCCGCATCCAATAGCCTAGCAATTGCTACTTTATCCTCTTGCCACTGGGCAATGGCCTCTTGCATCTGCTGATATTCTTCCACTGTAATCTTTGCATAATTAACTGTTGTTTCTTCTGGCTTTGTACTCTGACACCCAGATAGAAGTGCGAGCACGCATATTATGCTGGTGATGGAAAATACTGGTTTTATCATTTAGTGTACTACCTCTAATGCTTTAACATCACAATTAATACCCTGTTCGAGCACCTGCGAACATAATGCTGTCAAGTCTTGTTTTGGATCTGAGCTAAATGCTACCCCAAGCAGATAGTGCGCTTGATCTTGAACATAAAATGGTTGGATTGATTCTATAGCCATCAATCGTGGTTTGATAAGTTGAAGATACACTTTCAAAAAATTAAGTTCATTGAATTTACCAAGGCTTGCAACCTGTAACTGCTCTGTTTCTTTTGGAATAACGTTAATATCAACACCACTGACCACATCCCCTCGTAAAGGTAAAATCACCAACGTTTTTTGCGCACTTTTCAGGTTTCTTGCCTCTGTTATTTCTTGGTCTAGTTTTACCTCATAGTTGCCAGGCTTTACATCTGTGAATACATAAAAGCCATCAAACTGCGTTCGTGTTGTTGCAACTTCTTCTCCCTGCTCATCAATCAGCGCCACTTCAGTAAACGCAACTTCTTCTTTACCTTGTTTAAATACCTTACCTTCTACTTCACTAGAATAAACAATCGGGAAATCCAACCGCTCTATAAAACCAGCGCGAGGTACAATAGACTTGCCAGCATGCGCTGGGATCATAAAAGGATCGGGCAGTGAAGTCGATTGAAGCTCAATATCTGTGGCTCTATATTCGGTCAAGCCAGTTAGCAATGCAACGCCATTTTCGTCCGTAACAGCACGGCGATACGCGTGTACGGCCCTCACTTCGACATCAGGTAGTAATTCATCTGTACCGTCGAGTACACTGTTATTATTTTTGTCTAAAAAGACCCGAACGACTAGCGAGCCTCGATTAGATAAAGTGTTTTTAGTGGAAAATACACTGCTGGATAGACTATTGTATCCAAGACTAAACCTTCCAGCGACAGCAACTTGCCAATGTTGCTCACTTGAATAAGAAGCGGTGCTAAACAGACTAAAGCGTTCAAAGTTAAAGTTTGAACCAAACTCTATAGAGTCGCTATCGTCAAGCAATGAGTGAGCAAATCGCACCCGCGCTTCAATATCGTCATCTATTTGATGGGTAACGGTAGCATATATATCAGTGAAATCCGCTTCAGGATTAATCTGATAATCTGCACCAAGTCGATACCAAGTCTCGCCATAACTGCCACTAATTTGCGTCGCGCCGAATAGAGCTTCTGATTGCAGACTTTGTCGCCACGTAAGCTGATTACCAATATTCCAACGACCCAACCCATAATTTAATCGATTTACAACCTGCGTAAACCGGCCTGCAGCCGTGTCATTGACACTAAATTGTGTTCTGTGACGCAAACTCCCAAACGAGCTGTTATGTAGCCGGCCTGAGAGGTTTAGTTGATATACATTGTTGGAAACGCTATCCCCTTGAAAATTCGATCGCGTATTACGACTTATACTTGCAGTCAACGCTTGACCTAACACTCGAGTATTGCCTGAAATTTGACTTTTACTTTCACCTTCAGTGGTTGCTTCATGCTCGATATTCAACAGCCAGTTTCGAAATCCGTTATAGTAACTTCCAACAGAATAAGTAGCGGTATCATCGTCGCTCCCCATATGAGATTCAGCGCCAATATAGGTCGATAGGCCATCAGTAATACTGGTGCGATAAGTGCCTGCAACTCGCCACCCGTTATCGCCACTATTACTTTGCTTATCTAAAAGACGCTGCCCAACTTTATTTAAAGAGAATTCATACTCACCAGAGTGGGAGGACAAGTTTGGATCAAACTGGTAGACCTGCTTGGCACGAGTTAATTGACCTTGTGGGCCATATTTAACGATTTCAAATTCATTTTCACCATATTGTAGTTCAACGTCACTAAAGTCATATACACCACTCTCAATGTCTAACTCTTGCGCAAGCAACACGCCATTTTGGTATAGTTCAACATCCCACCCTTGTTGAATTTCTCCAGTGATATTGACACTACGCTTCGCTGATGAAGCGCTCATCGGTCTATTCGATAATTTAATGCCAGCAGAGAAGCCTGCTGTACTCAAACTACTGACATTAACTGGAGTGATATCACCTACTCGCACTTCAGTTGCACCAATACCTAGGAGCTCTCCCTTTTCACTTTTACGGCTAAATGTAAGGCGGTTACGTTTAAAGTGGTCATCATATTCGCCAAAGGTATAGTAATCAGCTTTCATATACGCAAACTCATGTGAGCCAAGTACGGAATAAGTCAATTCATTCTGATTTTGATTATGCCTAAAGCTTGCTTGTATATCGGCAACTGGCGCGGATAACATTTGGTAACCCGATCCAGACCTCGGGTAAAGTATCGCTCGGTCTGATTTTTCTCTGGATAACGCCCTTGACTGGCGTGCAATCTGCGCCTCAACAGGATAGGTAAACTGACTCTGCACTTGCAAGCTTTGACGTCCATAATCTACAGTGTGTGAGAAACCAAACCATTCATTAAGTCTGTTAGACTCTATGAAAAGTTGATCTTGGTCTATATAAATATCTTCTGTCTGCAAGCTGTATTCTTGCTCATTTACAAACACAACTTGGCGAGCCAAATCAATAGCAAAGCGGTTGTCAGGATCTTTTAGCCAGCCAGATGCCCCCGCCTCATTTATTTCTATAGCAAGGCCTATCATCTGGACAAAGCTTTCCAGCTCTATCCAAAAAGAGTGTTCATTTTTTATCGCGATAAGTTCGCCAATATAATGACGCTCATTTAAGTGTGTAGATAAAAATAAATATTCGCCGACAGGAATATATAGCTCAGCTTGTGCCGCCTGTACTGGTTTCTTAATATCAGACAAGGTACTTTCGAGTTGACTAAGCACCCGCACTACCGCATGGACATCAATGTCTTGCTTCGCCTGCAAGGGGGTCACAGTAGCAATACAGCACAATGCCATTACTAGCTTACTTCCGAAATGCATCGCTATTAACTTTTCATCATGTGATACAACAACTATGAATAACTGCGTTTATTTCAGTATTACTGTCTTTTCGGCAAAGACATGGCGCTTGTACTCCCCTGAACCAGTAAAACGGACCTCTAATATTCCTGGAGCATTTATTCGAGCGCGAGGTAATAGTGTTAGCTGTGCTTGAGCGCGTTCCAGTTCGGTATGTACCGTATAATCTGCAGTAATGGCCACTCGCTTTGCAGAAGCAACTCCTTGGGGCTTAAAAAATGCCTCAATGGTACCAAATGCACTTGCAACACCGGTTTTGGACAATCCAACTGTCACCTTATCGGTTACATCCACTGTGGTAATCGTTATGTTAGGTGTGTCGATTTTATGTCGGGCCATAATAGGCAAAGAATAATTTAACGCGATATCTAATTTAATTGTTCCTTGATTACCATTTCCGTCATTTCCATTTGGTAACGCTTGAAACAGTAGATGTGAGCGATACTCTCCAGCGCCAAGTGCCCTCGGCTTTCGCAGTGCAATTTTGACTACCTGTCTTTGTCCTGGTGCCAGCCTCATTTGGCTTGGGCTGACTCTCGCCATTGAGCTCAGATTTATCACATTTTCCTCTTGGATTAGCTTATAGCCACCACTGGGTAAGGCTTGTTTTTCTTCCCATGATAAACGATAACTTTGATATACACTGGAGTTATTGAGTACGACGATTTCGGCTGTACGAGTACGCTCGTCAAATACCACTCTTGTTGGAGAAATTAATAAGTTAGCGTAAGAGAAAGTGCTAAATACAGACACAAAAACACTGAACAAAAAAACGATATACTTCATGATATTCTTTTATTTAAAACCAAATTATTAAGTAATGTATGCGTTATATAACTCATGCCCAAATGGCATCCATTTTAGATACGCGCTACCTTGTGTTCACCATTAAGCCCATATTATTGGCACATTACCTCTGTAGTATACCTATTCGCCTAATTAACTGTTCTTCATGTAGGCGATAAAACCCTCCCCATGGCTAAGCAGAAATTTTCAACACAGCTAGCGCAAGATTCTCCCTTTTAAATCAGCGATATACATAGTTCATTAATACTCAATTACTATACTCACTTTACCGGTATAGCTTCCATCTACATAAGGTTGGCCATTGCCAGACGTTGCGAGTATTGCGCCTATTTTTATTTCCGCTTCCCCATATACACCGGTGAAAGCCTTATCAACTAAATTCAGACGCTTTATCAAAAAGAAGTTACTACTGTGCTGGTTTTGTATTTTTACTTCACAACGACAGTCAGAGATATAAATTTGCTTATTGGCTGGAAAGCCCTTGAGTTGAATAACCGCAGGTTCACCACGCTTGAAAATATACAACTCATTGGTGCTCGACACTTCTCCATAAGGGGTCATATTGAGTATGCTTTCCCGCGAATTTTCATAAGCAACAATAATGCCAAAATTAAGATTCTGAAGAACCTCAATTGAGCTTGCATGGCTCATACCTGAGAGCATTGTAGCAAACGCGAAAAACTTTAATCCTTTCATACCACTCAAAAAAGGCGATAAACATCATCGCCTATATCATAACTTAGTAAGATACTGTAATGGCTACCGTAGCTGAATATGTATCATCTAAATAGCTTCCACCATCTTTATCAGTACCAATAGATGCACCAACGTTGAAAGTAGCTTTACCTTCATTATTCGCTGCAATCACATATTCGTCGTCACCATTTTTTTCAATCGCCGCGTTTGGTGTCTGGCCCTCAACCGCATATAAGGATAAGCTTAAAAGCTCAAATTTAGCCGTGTCACTCGGGCCTTCAGCTGAAACAAGCTCAATTGCTGCTACTTCTGGTGTTCCTGCATCACCATCATGGTCAACCGTTAAGGTTGGTAGTGATATTTTCATGTTGGCATAGCGAGTTACACCTGAAATTGTAAACTGCGCTGGAGAAGAGTCATCTGTTAAAATACCAATTTGAGCACCATCTTGAGAGGTTGCAGCTAGTGCTTCTGTAGAATCTGCTGGACGCGTTAAAGTTGCTTGTTTGGTGCTTTCAGCCATCGCTCGAATCGTACCAAACTTAAGATCGTTTACTTTTTCCAGTGTAAACGCATTCTGAACCGTAACACTGGCATTAAACGTTTTGTTTTGAGACGCAACAGCAACGGAAGTCACACTTAGCAAAGATAGCGTGATTAAACTAACCTTAATTTTATTTATCATTTACCTTTCCTTTACCTTCAGGTTTATTATTAGGATTTCCATTATATTTATCGGTACGATACTAAGAAACTTTAGTTATTTTTTGTTATTTTTATATATATTTTACGACCCATCTAACCAACGGATAACTAAAGAACAAAACGTTCAATATTCAACCGAAACGCATTTTTCATTATATTTTTCCAGGATTTTACAAACCACGCTCGCAGCCCTATTTGATTCCAAAGGCCCCATTTGAACAATAAAACGCTCCCCAAATGCCTTTTGCTCTGTTCTTATACCAACATTTGTAATTGTATTTAACGTGGGTAATGCTCTATTTACCCTTAATACAACTTTCTCCGCAGCTGCTTGTGTGAGCCTTGGTGTGAGTACCGCATAAAATCTCTGTGTAGTATTATCCTCAGCCCGATGAGAGACCACCGATGGGTTGCCATTCAATAGCGCATCCGAAGATGGGAGCGGCTGTTGTGCAGCTAATAGTGTAATGAGTTTATTTAAGTCGTTTTCAGACTGTAATAAGCGTTTAATTTGCTCTTTCGATTCATTCCATTCCTTGATGACTTGCTCAATTTCTTCCTGTGAATATTCAGAGGTTTTTTTGGCGATGGTTAACTCACTGTTTTGTGAACTGCAACCCAAAATAAGAAGAAAAAAAAAAGCGAGCGCTGAGTGTTTTTTAAACATCAATATCTCATATAATAAAAAGGGAGCAAAGCTCCCATAATTAACTCACTATATAAAAGAGTATTAATTTCACACTCATTTTGCAAGCTTTGTTATAAATTGCATCAGTTCATTGGAAAATTCATCTCGACGAACAGCATGCTCTATAATCGCTTTCAAATAACCAATCTTGCTGCCACAATCATGGCTTTTACCACAAAGCGCATATGCTTGTACTTGCTCAGTTTCCATCATCATTGCTATCGCATCGGTCAATTGGATTTCTCCTCCTGCCCCCTCTGGCGTTTTTGCCAACAATGGCCAAATAGACTTGTTTAAAACATAGCGGCCAACGATGGCAAGGTTTGAAGGTGCCGTGCCAGGTTTCGGCTTTTCAACCATGTTGTGCATAGGTTTAGATTCACCAGCAGCCAACATTTCACCGCCGATATCTACAATACCAAATTGTGACACAACCTCTTCCGCGACAGGCTCAACCATAACTTGACTACAACCTTGCTGCTCAAAACGTGCAATCATCTGGGCCAGATTTTCCTGTCTTAGATCAGCAGTAGCAGCATCAATTAACACATCAGGCAACATGACAACAAAAGGTTCATCGCCAATAACCGGTGCTGCACAATTGATAGCATGTCCAAGCCCTTTGGCTTCACCTTGACGGACCTGTATCATCGTTATTCCTTTTGGACAGATAGATTGCACTTCTTCTAATAACTGTCTCTTTACCCGTTGTTCTAGCGTCGCTTCAAGTTCAAAACTAGTATCGAAATGGTTTTCAATCGAGTTTTTACTGGAGTGAGTAACCAAAACGATCTCTTTGATCCCTGCTGCAGCGGCTTCGTCAACCACATATTGAATAAGTGGCTTATCCACTATGGGTAGCATTTCTTTTGGTATTGCTTTTGTTGCAGGCAACATTCTAGTGCCTAAGCCTGCGACTGGAATAACGGCTTTCATGTTAACTCCTAAATAGCGACTGGTGCTTTAATATGAGGATGGCACTGATAATCAACTAGCTCAAAATCCTCAAATTTAAAGTCGAAAATATCCTTAACTTCAGGGTTAATTCTCATTGTTGGTTTAGGGAACGGCTTTCGGTTTAACTGCTCGTCTACCTGATCCATGTGATTCAAGTATAGGTGAGCATCGCCAAAGGTGTGAATAAAATCACCGACCTCTAGCTCGCACACTTGCGCTATCATCATAGTCAACAGCGCATAGCTCGCAATATTGAAAGGCACACCAAGGAAAATATCTGCACTACGCTGATATAATTGACAGGATAGCTTGCCATCTAGAACATAAAATTGAAATAACGTATGACAAGGTGGTAACGCCTGCTTGCCCATGGCAGCATTATCTTTTGGTGAGTATTGTGTGTCGGGTAACAACGCGGGGTTCCAAGCACTCACAATTAAGCGCCTAGAGTCCGGGTTGGTTTTTATTTGCTCAACCACATCTTTGATTTGATCTACAACCTCTCCGTTTGGTCCTACCCATGAGCGCCATTGACTACCATATACAGGCCCTAAGTCACCTTCATCTGTGGCCCAACCGTCCCATATTCTTACCCCATTATCGTTTAGGTATTTTATATTCGTATCACCGTTTAAAAACCATAGTAACTCATGAATAATTGAGCGTAGATGACACTTTTTGGTAGTAACTAATGGGAAGCCTTCTTGTAAGTTAAAGCGCATTTGATAACCAAACACACTGACTGTGCCTGTGCCTGTTCTGTCTTCTTTTTTAGTGCCATTGTCACGCACATGGCGCATCAGTTCTAAATATTGTTTCATTATTACTACTCTTTAACTTTTTGCTTGTCCGGTAGGTGTCATTTTACTGTCGCGCTTGTATGCCCACACCATGAGAATGGTACCAGCTATTACCATAGGTAAAGATAGGATTTGGCCCTGCGAAATTATGCCGCCATACAAGCCAATATGGGCATCCGGCTCTCGGAAGTACTCAATAGCAAAACGAAATACACCGTATCCGGCTAAAAATAATCCTGCAACGCTGCCTGCTGGGCGAGGTTTTTTTCTGAACCAAACTAGCATAATAAATAACACTACCCCTTCAAAAAACGCTTCATATAACTGTGATGGGTGACGCGGTTGTGGTCCACCGGTTGGAAATACAAACGCCCACGGCACGTCTGTAACTCGCCCCCATAATTCACCATTAATAAAGTTACCGATACGCCCTGCTAAAAGTCCAACCGGTACCATAGGTACCACAAAGTCACCAACTGACAAAATAGAGCGATTATGTTTAACTGCATAAATAACAATAGCTGTAATTACACCAAGCGCGCCGCCGTGGAATGACATACCACCTTGGTCAACTCGAAATAGATAAAGCGGGTTCTCTATAAAGTGAGAAAATTGATAAAATAATACATAGCCGATACGACCACCTAAAATAACCCCAAGCATAGAATAAAAGACAAGATCACCAACTTGGTCTTTGTTCCAGCCAGAATTCGGCTTTTTCGCCTCTTTTGCCGCCCACCACATAGCGAACATAAAGCCGATTAAATACATTAGTCCATACCAGCGCACACTCAGCGGTCCGATGGAAAAAATCACAGGGTCTATCTGTGGAAACTGCAAAGCCATAGCCTTTCCTTAATTTATTAACATATTGCCAGCGATAATAATCAGTAACGCCGCAAACACTTTTTTAATCGTTGCCACTGGTAAATGATGCGTTGCTTTTGCACCAATAGGCGCCATAAACCAAGATGTGGCTACTATACCGACTAAAGCGGGTAAGTAGACAAAGCCTAAAAAGCCGTGTTCAATATCCACATGTTTTGCACCAGAGGCAATATAACCAAAAGAGCCGAAAATTGCGATGACGATGCCGCTCGCTGAAGCGCACCCAATCGCTTTTTTCATATCAAGTGAAAAAAAAGTCAATAGTGGAACAATCAACGCTCCCCCACCAATACCTATCATAGCGGATAGTGCCCCCGTTACAGAGGTTAACACCGAAAGGATTGGCCCTTTTGGCATTACTCTGGTTGATTGTGCCGGTTTCCTGGAGCTCCACGCCATTTTCATCGCAATACCGATAACACTAACCACAAAAATGATTCTAACGATTTTTTCTGGTAACAATACCGCCGCAAAACCACTTCCCAGCGCGCCGAATGCAACTCCCAACATCACCCAAGGCGCAATATGCCATGGCACATTGTCATTTTTATGATGGGCCTTTGCAGAAGATGTCGAAGTAAAAATAATTGATGCAAGTGACGTCGCCACCGCGACTATGACAACTTGCTCATTGGGAATGATTGCGAACTTAGTAAGTATGACTGATAAAATCGGAACAATTAGCAAGCCTCCGCCAATTCCAAGGAGGCCTGCAAGAAAACCAACGGCACAGCCAAGTAAAGCGCATAGTAAAACGATGAGTAAAATAGTGTCCATCAAAAGCTCTTCTTCTTATTGCGCGCTAATGGTAGCGTAAATAGCGTTAAGAAGCACCCTTTGCTTGATGACTGGTGTAGAGTAATTCTGCAAAGCTATGTTCAATCATAAACTCCTTTATCACTCGACGAACTTGCTTTGAAGAAGACTGTGTCAAACAGGTCTGCAACAGCGTTTCCATATCTGTTACATTGAGCCGGCGAAGTACCCACTTCACTTTGTTCAAAGATGAAATATTCATACTTAAACGGCGATATCCCATCGCTACCAGTAATATCGCACCTTCAGGCTCACCGCCGAGTTCGCCACATAAACTAAACGGCAGCTCGTGCGCTTCACATTCCTGAGCAATATGATTCAGCACTCTAAGTACGCTAGGGTGATATGGGTCAAAAAGATCTGCCACTTGAGCATTTGTCCTATCGACGGCTAGCAGGTATTGAGTTAGGTCATTACTACCAACAGAACAGAAGTCAATTTTTGTTGCCCAGTCAGGTAATAAGTATATACTTGAGGGCACTTCGAGCATTACACCAACTTCTGGTCTATCGATTGTGTAAAATGGATCTGCCCATTCATCTTGTAGCTCAAAGCAGGCTTGGTCAATTAATGCTATCGCTTCATCAATTTCTTCACTGTGGCCCACCATAGGCAGCATAATTTGCAAATTCCCAAGACCGGCATTGGCTTTTATCATGGCTTTGATTTGGTCTAAAAATAATTCGGGATGATCGAGGGATACGCGAATACCTCGCCAACCCAGAAATGGGTTATCTTCACGTATATCGAAATAATCTAAAACTTTATCACCACCAATATCCAGCGTTCTCATCACGACAGGCTCAGGATGGTAACGCGTTAGTACCTCACGATACCAAACTTCTTGTTCTGCTTGAGTAGGAAACTGCCCTTTTTGCATAAACCACGACTCGGTTCGATATAACCCTACTCCATCACAATAGCTTGCGCTCATGGTTTCTGTAGAGAGATCAAGGCCCGCGTTTAAGAGCAGGTTAATACGCTCTCCGTCAAGTGTAATTGGCGGTAAATCATGCTCCGCTTCAAACTTATCATGGAGCATATTGTCTTTACGCTTTATTTCCACATATTCATTAACAAGTATTTGAGAAGGTGAGATATAAAGACGGCCGGAGTACGCATCCATAATCATGGACTTACCATCAAACTGTAGTAAGGGAATGTCTTCGATCCCCCAAATAGCAGGCACTCCCATGGCACGAGTTAAAATAGACGCATGTGAATTGACTGAACCGTGAACACTCACCACGCCTTTTAGTTTTTCTTTTGGTACTTGGGCCAGCATTGTTGGTGTTAAAGTGTGTGCAATTATAATCGTATTGTCTGGATACTGCTTGATGACTTGTTCTGTTGACACCAAATGTTGAAGTACCCGTAAACCAATATCTTTTACATCTATCGCGCGCTCTTTGATATAAGGGTCGCTCATCCTATCAAACTGTGCTACCAGTTTTTCAATCACTATTTTTAGCGCTGTTTTGGCATTCCAACCTCGCTCAATCTCGGACTCAACCTGTGTCCCTAAACTTCTCGCGTCTAACAGTTGTTGGTACACTTCAAAGACAGCGACAGCTTCTTTGGGGATATCGTCGCTCAGTGTTTTCGCTAAAATATGAAATTCTTGACGAGTAGCCGCTACAGCTTGATGAAATAACTGAATTTGCTGTTGGCTATTATCACAATGCTGCGCTTCGATACTTTTGAAGTCTATGTGAGGCAACACAACATAACCTGACCCCAGAGCAATGCCCGGGGCACTAGAAACCCCTTTCAAGACAGATGTTCGATGACTACTTGCATCTTGCTGTAATAACGTCTGAATTTCTGCGTTTGCGAGCACAGAGGCCAATTGTGCTGAGAGCGTGATCAAAAAAGACTCTTCGTCGTGGCTAAATACGCGAGCGATTTTCTGCTGCACCACAATGACTCCAAGCACTTTACGTTGATGAACCACAGGAACAGACAAAAAAGCGTTGTAGCCTTCTTCATTTACTTCGGGGGAGAGTTTAAATCTCGGGTGAGATTGAGCATGCGCAACATTGATAGGTTCTTCACGCTGAGCAACAAGGCCAACCAGGCCCTCTGTAAATCCCATTCGGAATTGCCCGATTGCTTCAGGGTTTAACCCATCTGTAGCCATCAAGATAAAATTGTCTTGACTATAATCTGCAAAATAAACTGAGCAGCACTCAGTGTGCATAGCCTCTTTAACCATAGTAACAAAGCAATTTAACGCGCTTTGTAGGTCACTTTGCTGTGCCACTGATTCAGCAATCGATCTCAACGTTGCTAACACTTGCTGCTCCTTAAGTTTACCGCTTATTGCGCCAGAACTCTTTTTGCCCATGTGATTCACGCTTGCCAAATGGCATTGCGAATGGAGCAAACTCTTTCATAACACGTCGATAAACATCACGTTTAAACGATACTACTTGGCGGACTGGATACCAATAACTCACCCAGCGCCAGTCATCGAACTCAGGATGATGGGTTCGTAATAAATCTACATCCTCATCCTTGCACCTCAGCTTCAACAAAAACCACTTTTGCTTTTGCCCAATGCAGACCGGACTTGAATCTCTTCTAATTAACCTTTTCGGTAGTTTGTAACGTAACCAATGTTTAGAACTTGCTACAATTTCAACATCTTCTGGCCTAAGCCCAACTTCTTCATGAAGTTCACGATACATCGTTTGCTCAGGCGTTTCCCCTTGATCTATTCCACCTTGAGGAAATTGCCAAGAGTGTTGTCCGTAACGACGGGCCCAAAATACCTGCCCCTGATTATTACAAATCACTATTCCGACATTGGCACGAAACCCTTCGGCATCAATCACCTTAGTGCCTCATTTATAAGTCGATTTCTAATGATTGTTCCACAACTCCTGCGTCACGGCAAATTTAATTCCTTACTATACCTAAATTATCTCAGCATATTCTCAACTTACCCACAACTTGTGCATAACCCGATCAATTATCGTTTAAATTACCAACAAATACATAGTTACACACTTTAAATCTTATGTTTTCCACATATTCTGTGGATAATTATGTTTATAGCCCTGTATTTATCCAAAGAACTGACAATTCTACTAAGTTGACAACCTACAACTTTAAAAATAATCCTATATTTATCATGGTGATAGCTATTATACACACAGAAGTTCATGCGACTATTTAAATCCACAATCAAATTGAGTGTAAATTAACCAACTTACTTCGTCTTATGATTTCATTTATAATGATGCTTTCACCACATATTGGAGAATCACTTGTCATTCGTTACGCCACCGCACTCTGTAGGGGAGCTTATGCAGCGTGTTGATAACATCGCTGGCTTAACATTAGGTGAGCTTGCTGAGCAATTATCCTTTAAAACACCTCAAGACTTACTTAGAGAAAAAGGATGGGTTGGGCAACTGGTTGAAGCCGCCTTGGGTGCCAGCGCCGGCTCCAAACCTATTCCCGATTTTGAATATATTGGTGTCGAGCTGAAGACATTACCAATTAGTTATCACGGTAAACCTCTAGAGACAACCTACGTCTCCGTTGTACCACTCACTCAGTTAACCGGGCTAACATGGTACAACTCAACAGTAAAAAAGAAGCTTTCTCACGTCCTTTGGTTACCTATATTAGCTGAGAGAGATATTCCTGTGGTGGAACGAGTTATCGGGCAAGGTTTTTTGTGGCAACCAAGTCCAGTTCAAGAACAGCAGATTCGTAGAGACTGGGAAGAGCAAATTGAATTAATCGCAACGGGCAACGTAGATCAAATATCTGGACACCTGGGCGAAGTCATGCAAATAAGGCCAAAGGCAGCGAACGCAAAAGCACTTACAGATGCTATTGGTCCGAATGGAAAGTGCATCCAAACACTCCCTAGAGGATTTTACTTAAAAACTAATTTTACCCAATCAATACTCGCTCAAGAGTTTAGTGCTTAAGCAGCTGCATTTGCTGACCGTTCAGATTATACCAATTTTCTTACTTAAGTAGTCTATTTTGAGGCGAGAAAGTCTTGTCGATAACCAGACAAAAATTTTGCTATTTAGTTGTTCTAAATAAGAGATTTTAACGCGGTTAGCGTCAGATTTACTCCTTCAAATTGAACAAGTACTAAGTCAAATTAGTATTATGCTCGAGCGCCTCAAGTCAAAATAGTAATAGACTACCTGAAACTCATATCGAGCATACGACTGTTGACTTTTCGAACAAAAAATGAAAGTGTAAAAATTAATCGAGCCTTGATCGCTAACCTGTAAATTAAAATAGCATTACAGCCTCGATTGACGCTTATATTTTTATTGAAGGAAAACGATAATGAAATTAAAGTTCAACAAGAAATCAATTAAAGAACTCAGTGTAACTGGCACAATGTCAAAAAAAATGACACCTATGGTCGCAGGAGGTAATGATCTCGGGATGACAGATGGCGCCTGCAACTCAGACCAAATATGTTGGACGTTTAGAAACGGTCAAGCAAATTGTCAAATTTGGAATGACGAGCGTTAGAAATAAAAACGCCAGTCCTGTGACTGGCGTTTTTAAAATTAACAGAGCAGTTGCTACTTACTGCCCTTTGATTTCACTACGACCTTTATAAATGGCTTTTTCACCTAGTGCTTCTTCAATACGTAGTAACTGGTTGTATTTCGCTACGCGATCTGAACGACAAAGTGAACCCGTCTTGATTTGACCAGCCGCTGTAGCTACCGCTAAATCTGCAATCGTCGCATCCTCTGTCTCACCAGAGCGGTGTGAAATGACAGCAGTAAAGCCTGCATCTTGTGCCATTTTGATAGCATCAAGCGTTTCAGACAGCGAACCGATCTGGTTAAATTTGATCAAGATTGAGTTACCAATACTTTCTTCAATACCACGCTTTAGGATCTTAGTGTTAGTAACAAAGAGGTCATCACCTACTAGCTGGACTTTATCACCAATTTTATCCGTGAGAATTTTCCAACCAGCCCAATCGCTTTCATCGAGGCCATCTTCGATTGATACAATTGGGTAGCGTGCAGCAAGATCAGCCAAGAAGCCAGCAAAACCTTCTGAGTCGAATGTTTTACCTTCGCCTTTTAAGTCATACTTGCCATCTACATAAAACTCAGATGCAGCACAGTCAAGTGCTAGCGTGACGTCTTTGTTCATTTCATAGCCAGCCGCAGCAACCGCTTCAACAATCACTTCCAGCGCTTCTTCGTTTGATTTAAGATCTGGTGCAAAACCACCTTCATCACCAACCGCTGTGTTTAGACCACGAGACTTAAGTACTTTTTTCAGGCTGTGGAAAATTTCGGCGCCCATGCGTAACGCTTCACGAAAGCTTTTTGCACCGACAGGTTGAACCATAAACTCTTGAATATCAACGTTGTTATCCGCATGCTCACCACCATTGATGATATTCATCATAGGAACTGGCATTGAGTATTGGCCTGCTGTACCGTTAATGTCTGCAATATGCTCGTATAGTGCAACACCTTTATCTTGTGCTGCAGCTTTTGCTGTTGCTAGAGATACTGCAAGAATGGCGTTAGCACCTAGTTTTTCTTTGTTTTCAGTGCCATCTAAATCTAACATAATTTGGTCGATTGCACGTTGCTCAAGCGCATTTTGACCTTCAAGTGCTGCCGCGATTTCGTTATTTACGTAGTTTACCGCAGTTAAGACACCTTTACCTAAGTAACGAGTTTTATCTCCGTCACGTAGCTCTAGTGCTTCACGGGTACCCGTAGATGCACCTGATGGCGCACATGCACGACCCCATGCACCTGATTCTAGGTGTACGTCCGCTTCTACTGTTGGGTTACCGCGTGAGTCCATAACTTCACGGCCAATCACTCTAACGATTTTTGACATCTTGATTCCTCTTATTCCCAAAGTGGTGTGTGTTGCACTGCTTTGTTGCAGGCGAATATTAGGGTCAATAAACCCACTTTACAGTTTGCCCTATCTCTGCTGCGTCGCAAAGTGAAGAATTTACACGTATCACATTGAGGCGCGGGCAGATAAGAAAAGGCTTGGCGACAAACACTTAATTAGTGCCTGTGGCAAAACCTTCTGCTACAAAAAAGCCGTGCAAGAGCACGGCTTTTTCTTAGTTATGAAGACGCCTTTTGGTGGCTGTGTGCCGCCGCAACAAAGCCTTCAAATAATGGGTGACCATCTCGAGGCGTTGATGTGAACTCAGGGTGGAACTGAGCTGCAATAAACCAAGGGTGATCTTTATTTTCGATAATTTCAACTAGCTTTTTGTCTTCTGAAAGACCGGTGAATTGCAAACCTGCTTTTTCAAGTTCGCTAACATAGTTGTTGTTCACTTCATAGCGGTGACGGTGACGTTCAACGATTTCGGCATTACCGTAAACTTCGCGCACTTTAGAGCCTTCTTTCAAGTGACAAAGTTGTGCACCAAGACGCATTGTACCGCCCAAGTCAGAGTTTTCGGTACGCACTTCAATCTTACCATCAGCATCTAACCACTCAGTAATAAGGCCAACAACTGGGTGCGGACTTTCCAGATCAAACTCTGTCGAGTTAGCACCGGTAAGACCCGCAACGTTGCGCGCATATTCAATCAGCGCAACCTGCATACCTAAACAAATACCTAAATATGGTACGCTGTTCTCACGGGCATATTTAGCAGCTAAAATCTTACCTTCTACACCACGGTTGCCAAACCCACCAGGGACTAAAATGGCATCAAGGTGTTCAAGTAATTCAGTACCTTTGCTTTCGATATCCTGTGAATCAACATATTCAATGTTAACCGTTAAACGGTTTTTCAAACCCGCATGCTTTAATGCTTCGTTTACAGATTTATAAGCATCTGGCAATTCGATGTATTTTCCTACCATTCCGATAGTCACTTCACCGGTTGGGTTAGACTCTTGATATAATACTTGTTCCCACTCAGATAAATCCGCCTCTGGACACTCAAGATAGAAACGACGGCAGATAATATCATCTAGCTCTTGCGACTTTAAAAGCGCTGGGATCTTATAGATACTGTCAACGTCTTGCAGAGAAATAACTGCCTTTTCTTCAACGTTCGTGAACAGTGCAATCTTCGCACGCTCATTCGCAGGTAATTTACGGTCTGAACGACAGATCAAAATATCAGGTTGAATACCAATTGAGCGAAGCTCTTTTACAGAATGCTGTGTAGGCTTAGTTTTTACTTCGCCCGCAGGGCCTAAGAAAGGCACTAACGTTAAGTGCATAAACAAAGCACTTTCACGACCAAGCTCAGTCCCTAATTGGCGAATTGCTTCTAGGAAAGGTTGTGATTCAATATCACCAACTGTGCCACCGATCTCAACAATAGCAACATCATGGCCTTCTGCACCTTCAAGTACACGGCGCTTAATGTCGTTTGTGATGTGAGGAATAACCTGAATAGTAGCACCTAAGTACTCACCTCTGCGCTCTTTACGTAACACATCTTCAAATACACGGCCTTGTGTAAAGTTGTTACGCTTGGTCATTTTGGTACGAATAAAACGCTCATAGTGGCCAAGGTCAAGGTCTGTTTCCGCGCCGTCCTCGGTTACGAATACTTCACCGTGCTGGATAGGGCTCATTGTCCCAGGGTCAACATTGATGTAAGGATCTAACTTTAAAATCGTTACTTTTAAGCCACGTGCTTCTAAAATAGCGGCCAAAGAAGCAGCTGCAATACCTTTACCCAAGGAGGATACTACTCCGCCCGTTACGAAGATAAATTTTGTACTCATGCGAACCCTAGAAATTTCAGGAAAATTGGAATTTAAATAAGAATCAAGACGGGGCGATAGTATAGCAAAAGGCCCCAAGTCATTCCAGCTAAAAATGACTCAGGTCTACAATATATTTAGCCAAAGGTACTACGACTCTGCGATCGACATCCTATTTACAACCGCGTTGACGGCGCTTCACCGTTTCCCATGCAGCATCCATTTGTGCTAAATTCGCTTCTTCTAGTGTAAGTGATGACTCATTAAGCACCGATTCTATTTGCACAAAACGGTGTTTAAATTTTTCATTTGCTTGGCGCAGTAATTGTTCAGGGTCTCTCTTAATGTGGCGGCTTACGTTTACGGTAGCAAACAGCAAATCCCCTATTTCTTCAGCCGTATGTTCAGACAATGGGTCAACCTGCAGAGCTTCATTTACTTCAGCAATTTCTTCTTGCACTTTGTCCCACGCACCGTGATAACTCGGCCAATCAAATCCAAGCTTAGCAGCTCGTTTTTGGGTTTTATAAGCTTTGGTTAATGCCGGCAGGCTACTTGGAATATCAGCCGCAAATTCATCAGTTGGTCGCCTTGATTTCTCTTGCTGCTTTATTTTGTGCCATTGCTCCTCAAGTTCCGCATCTGTGAGCTTTTCTTTTTTTGCAAACACGTGAGGATGACGTCTGACTAACTTTTCATTCAGCGTCTGCACTATATCTGCAAAATCAAATAGCCCCTGTTCTTTACCCAACTGCGCATAGAATATGACTTGAAATAGTAAATCACCCAGCTCTTCTTTTAGGTGAACAAAATCATCACGCTCAATAGCATCAGCAACCTCATGTGCTTCTTCTAATGTATGAGGCACAATAGAGTTAAACGTTTGCTGTTTATCCCAGTCACAACCTGTGTCAGAGTCGCGCAGCTGCGTCATAATCTGCAACAGTTTCTCAATATCAGGGACAACATTGGATTTAGAGTCGCTTGGCATCGAATACCCCTTCAATCTGCATCAACTTGGTCAGCAACCGGTGCATCGCGGACAAATCATCTACTTCAACTTTCATCATAAACACAGCAACATTCTTATCATCTTGTGTTTGTACATTCATGTTAAGTACGTTAACTTTTTCATTTGCAAGCACTGAGCTGATATCTCTGATCAATCCTTGGCGATCATGTGCTTCTATCTTCAAAGTAATAGAATAAGCGGCTTTAACATTATCAGACCAACTTACTGCGATCTCTCGCTCAGGATGCTTATCACTAATATGCGCGAATGACTCACAATCTGAACGATGTACCGCGATGCCGCGACCTTGAGTAATGTACCCAACAATGTCATCTCCTGGAACCGGCTCACAACACTTAGCCATATGACTCATCAAACTTCCCACACCATCAACTACGACCGCATTTTTGTCACCTTTGCTTTGCTTTGGTGAGGAAATTTTTAATTTAGGAGTATCTTCAGGTTTGTCCTGTACATAATTAAGAAATTGATTGATCCGAACGTCACCTGCACCAATCGCTACCATCAAGTCATCTAATTCTTTAAAATTAAAACGTGCAATAGCAGGTTCTAAGTCTTTATAAGTAATATCTAACTTTTGTAGGTGACTATCTAAAAGCTCTTTGCCCGCTTGAAGGTTTTTATCTCGATCTTGCTGTTTAAACCAATGATGAATTTTACTGCGTGCTCTTGAAGAATGAATATAGCCTAGCGATGGGTTTAACCAATCTCGACTTGGTGACGCATTCTTTTGAGTGAGGATCTCGACTTGATCGCCAGTACGTAGGGTGTAAGTGAAAGGTACGATTTTGCCAAATACTTTTGCTCCAATACAGCGGTGCCCCACATTTGAGTGAATATAATACGCAAAATCAAGAGGCGTCGCCCCCAGTGGTAAATCAAAGATATCACCTTTTGGCGTAAAGACATAAACACGGTCTTCAACAACCTGGTTTTTCAATTCATCCGCAATTTCACTGCCATCAACCACCTCTTCTTGCCACTGCAACAATTTGCGTAGCCAGCTGATCTTCTGCTCATATCCTGAATTTCGACCTGGCAACGCGCCTTCTTTATACATCCAGTGCGCTGCAACCCCTAGCTCAGCATCTCGATGCATGGCTTCAGTTCTAATTTGAATTTCTACAGTTTTGCCTTCTGGCCCAAACACGACGGTATGGATTGATTGATAACCATTTTGCTTTGGTGTCGCAATATAATCATCAAACTCTTTGTTTAAATGCCGCCAACTGGTATGAACAATGCCCAGTGCTGCATAACAGTCTTGGATCTCATCAACCACGACACGCATTGCTCTGATGTCAAACAGCTGCTCAAATTCGTAGCTCTTTTGTACCATTTTTTTATAGATACTATAAATATGCTTCGGACGACCATACACCTGCGCTTTAACACCGGCATCCGCAAGCTTTTGCGCCACCGAGCTGACCATATTTTCCATATAGGCTTCACGGTCTAAGCGCTTGTCCGAGAGCTTTTTGGCGATCGATTTATAAGTATCAGGGTGCAGGTATCTGAAAGATAAGTCTTCGAGTTCCCACTTCAGCTGTCCAATCCCTAACCGGTTAGCGAGAGGCGCAAAAATATTAGCAGCTGCTTTGGCTGCAACCACTCGCTCTTCTTCAGATGCTTTTTTTACCGCACGTAAATGACAGATTTGCTCCGCGAGCTTGATGACCACCGCTCTGACATCTTCAACCATAGAAAGTAACATACGACGAATGTTATCTACTTGCACTTTCCCTGAGCTTTGATGCGCAAGCGTACTAATGGTTTCCATATTTTCGACTCCCTTTAACAGGAGGGAAATATTATTTCCTAATTCTTCTTCAACCTGCTCAACAGAGAGCGTACCTGCAACAAAATAGGGAGTTAAAAACGCAGTTGCTAAAGATTCACTATCAAAGTTTAAATCAGCGAGGATCTCAACCATTTCAATGGCATTATTGAGATCCTCATTAGATTCATCAGTGGGGCATAGCTCATAAGCTCTTTGTAACCATGCTCGTTGATCCGATGATAAATTTAAGATAGTGAGTCGTGCATCAAACTCCAGTGGTAGCGTGGTTTGATGCGACTGCCGAGTAGCAACCATGTTTTGATACCTCCTTAAAATTTCTTACCCATGTGATAAAACCATCACTGAGGGTATCGCCGTACCCATTTCATTTTTAGGTACTCATGTCATTGCGATTACATTCTCTTTTTCGACCATACGCTTATTTGCGAGCGAATAAAAACGTTTACTAAGAGCCTAAACCCAATTGCCATCATTTAATCTATGTACCATGATGATTCAAGCTATTTTTGCTGTTTTACAAACAGTGCCATGGTTTCAATATGTCCTGTGTGGACAAACATATTCATTAAGCCCAGCTTTTCTAGCGTAAACCCAGCACGATGGATCACTTGCGCGTCACGAGCTAAGGTAACCGGATCGCATGAGACATATAAGATCCGTGAAAACTGTCCTAACGGTAACTGCTCTAACACTTCAAGTGCCCCAGTCCTGGAAGGGTCAAGTAGTAATACGTCTACACTTGGATCAAACCAAGTGGCTTCACTGATAGCGCGAGTTAAGTCAAAACAATGAAACTGAACATTATGGATTTGGTTAGTTTGCGCATTTTGTCTTGCCATTGCAACTGATTGCGCTTCGCCTTCAACACCAATCACTGCATTTGCATATTTTGCGAGCACTAAGGAAAAATTTCCCACGCCACAGAAAAGGTCAAGTACCTTCTCATCAGCACGTGGTTTTAACCAAGTAACTGCTTGGTGCAACATAGCATCATTGACGGCTTGATTAACTTGAATAAAGTTATTTAGCTGAAATTCTAATACGAGGCCAAATTCAGGGAGTCGATAATTTGGTAGCTGCTGATATTCAACCGCATTTTCCCCATCGTCAAACACCACTTGATAATTCTCAAGACCAGCTCTAATTGCTTGATAAGTCGTTTGCGAAAGCGCCTTGGTGTGTCGAAATAGCACATAGTTATGATTGTCCGCTTGGCATAACTGAACGTGGCTGATGAACTTAAATTCATTGAGCGCTTGAGACAGCGCATTTAACGTGATGAAAATATCAGCAAAAGGAGCAGCCAACACATTACACTGTTCAATATCCACTATCTGTTTTGACTGACTGGCTCTAAAGCCCAGTTTTACCGTGTTACGCTTCTTATCATAAATACTGGCTATGCGAGCGGCACGACGATAATGAAGTGGTGCAGAGGTAATAGCAGCTTGCCATGGTAACTGTGTTATTTTAGCAAAGCGCGCAAACAGTTTTTCTACGGCTTGTTGCTTTTCGATGAGCTGATTGTCGACGCTTTGATGTTGCAAATTACAACCACCACACTGTTCATAATGCTCGCAAAACGGCTGAGTGCGATACTCAGAGGCAGTCATTACTTTGATAAGTTTTGCCTCAAGTAATTTAGACTTTGCTTGAGTTACTTGCGCAGTAACATGTTCATTGGTCAATGCACCAGCTACAAAACATACTTTACCATCGTGACGCGCAACTCCCCTGCCTTGGTGATCCATAGATTCTATTTGAAGGGCAAGGTGTTTTGACGGTTTGGTTGCTTTTTTAGCACGAAAAATCTGTGCCATTGGGTTCCTCATTTGTTTGCTTATCACGTCGGTAAAAGATAATCTTAGTTACAGATTTCTCTGCACTTTTTTGACCCTATGACAAAATTAAACCTGCGTGACAGTATTTTACTACTCACTCTTTTGCCAACCCTACTCGTTGGCTTGCTACTCGGTGGCTATTTTACTATAAATCGCTACGTAGAGCTTGAGGAAATTCTGATTAGTCAGGGGAATCGTATTTCAGAATCACTAGCCATGTCGGTAGAGTACCCGATAAAAAAACAGGATAAGTCCCATCTGCACAGGATCTTAAGCCAAGCTCACAATAAGCATGCACCTTTGGTAAAAAGTATTGCTCTATTTGACGAGCAAAACCAGCTTATCCTAACCAGCAATTACCATAGTGAATTTGACAAGCTGCACTATTTTGGCGAAGTGCAAGCATTGCAAACGACGGTTGTGACGACTCTTAAAAATACATTTGTCTTTTACTCACCAGTAAAAAATCACCTAGCTAAAAAAACAGACTGGCATAGTGCCGAACCTGCAACGCTAGCAATCTTGGTCGTCGAGATCAGTAAAGACCAAGCACTCATTTCTCAGCAGCGGGCATTAATTTTAAGTGCAATTGTTATTATTTTCTCTTTTTTACTCAGTATCATGTTAGCTATGCGTTTATCTCGTATGCTTACCAAGCCCATTGCCAGCTTAATATTAGCCACTGATAAACTCAATGAGGGTAAGCAAGACATCGCTATTAACGAGCCAATGCGAGGTGAGTTTGAGCTACTACGCCAGGGGCTAATTGTCATTGGTAAAAAAATGGCGAATCAAAAAGACGAAATGCAAAAGCACATTGACCAAGCAACCAGTGACTACCGAGAAACATTAGAGCAATACGAAACACAAAATATTCAGCTCAACATTGCTAAGAAAGAAGCGCAAGATGCCAACCGTGTAAAATCTGACTTTTTAGCGAAGATGAGTCATGAACTTAGAACGCCACTTAATGGCGTCATCGGCTTTACTCGTCAGCTCTATAAAACACCTTTAAATAAACACCAAAAAGATTATTTAGATACCATAGAATTGTCGGCAAACAGTCTGCTTACAATCATCAGCGATATTCTCGACTTCTCAAAGTTAGAAGCCGGAGCAATGGAGCTTGAAAATATTCAGTTTGAGCTGCGTGATGCCGTCAATGAAGTAATGACATTATTGGCTCCAAGTGCCCATGACAAGCACTTAGAGTTTTCTATTTCGGTGAACAGACAAGTACCAGATAATTTGATTGGCGATCCAACACGATTTAAGCAAGTACTTACCAACCTAATCAGCAATGCCATAAAATTCACTGAAAAAGGGGCAATTAAAGTTGATATTAATCATCGATTAATAGATGAATCTCAATCTTCATTACTGGTGTCAGTCAGCGATACCGGCGTGGGTATCGCACAGGATAAGCAAGACGCCTTATTTACCCCATTTGCTCAAGCGGATACCAGTATTACAAGAAAATTTGGAGGCACGGGACTGGGTTTAATCATTACCAAACACATAGTCGAGGCAATGAATGGCCGTATTACGCTCAACTCAGCACCAGGTCATGGTACATGCTTCTCCTTTAATGCCGTATTTGCATTACCTAATCGGCTTTATAACGATGACTTACCAAGTAAACCTCTTGAGAATAAGCGAGTACTGTATTTTGAACCACAAGAACATACTCACTATGCGGTTGTTTCGCAGTTACAGGCTTGGGATATGCAGGTGACACGCTGTCTCAGTGAAGAGGACTTTGATGACGCACTAGCAAAAGATTTTAATTATGATATTTGTTTAATCGGCTCAATGGCCAGCGTTGATCAAATGCAAACTGTAAAAAGCTACATCAAACAAGCAAGGCAGTCAGCTGATTATTTATACCTGATGGTGAACACGATTTCTCACAACATGCGTGAAGCACTCATTGGTAGCGGTGCCGACGCTTGCCTAAGTAAACCATTAAACCACAGAAAATTGTGCGAAATGTTAGCTGCTCCTTATCGACTAGACCATCCCGATATGAGCGCCAACGAAATTGAAACTACCAACCTACCATTGAAAGTGCTAGTGGCAGATGACAATGACGCAAACTTAAAGCTGATATGTACGCTCTTAGACGAGCAAGTAGAAGCTATAGACACTGCCCACAATGGTGCTCAAGCCGTGAGTCTATGTAAATCAAGAAAATATGATCTGATATTTATGGATATTCAGATGCCGATTATGGATGGGATCAGTGCTTGCAAAAGTATTCGTGAATCATCTCTTAATGAAGATACACCCATTATTGCAGTCACGGCTCATGCCTTAGCAGGTGAAAAAGAAGAGTTACTAAAAAATGGTTTTAGTAACTACATGACCAAGCCAATTGATGAAGATATGTTAAAGCAGATCATCTGCGACCATAGCACCTCATCTCCCATTGCAAGGCAAAAAAATAATGAACATGAACGGCACAGCGTCCCTCCTTTTGAAAGCCAAGTACTAGACTGGGGGTTAGCATTACAACGCGCTGGCAACAAACCAGATCTGGCGCTTGAGATGTTGAATATGCTGCTCTCTAGTGTTCCCGAGACACTTCAACAACTAGAATCTGCGCAACAGGCTGAAGATGGTGCGACACTACTCAAGGTCATACATAAGTTTCATGGTGCATGCTGTTATACCGGTGTGCCAGCGCTTAAAAAGTTAGCTGAAACCATAGAAACAAGTTTAAAACAGGCTAAACCTCTCAATGATATTGAGCCTGAGCTATATGAATTAGTAGACAGTTTAACAATGCTATTAAACGATGCTAAGCCTAATCAAGTACTATCTTAATGAGGCTGAAGTGAGTGGCATTTGCACCAACCAGCTAGCTAAGTACTTAATTTTTTTAAGAGAAGACCATGACGATAACACCACCTACTCTGCTATCGTCATGGTATGTACATGCAAACTTTGCTATCGAGTCGTTATAGATAAGAAATTTTTAACGCAGTTAGCGTCAAGTTTACTCCTCTAAATTGATCAAGTATTAAGGCTAATTGGTAAAACACGAAAAAGCCCAAGTATCACTTGGGCTTTTTTACGTTAACGCTGATGGCTGAACATCCAGCGCATTTGGGAGTAAGTTTACTACTCGCCTTCTGTACTTTCAGTTTCTTGATTATGTAACTCAAGACTTGCGGACATAGCTGCTTCACGCGTTGACTTGGCAGAATCATTACGAAGCTCATCGATATGATTCAAATAGTTTTGATCAACATCTCCGGTGATATATTGGCCATCGAATACTGACGTCTCAAACCTTGATACTTCTGGGTTTTCTTGGCGAACCGCCGCAATCAAATCACTCAATGATTGATAAATAAGACCATCAGAGCCGATGCTTGCATTAATATCTTCCACTTCTCGACCATGTGCAATTAACTCAGAAGCCGATGGCATGTCGATACCATACACATTTGGAAATCTCACTTCAGGTGCCGCTGAGGCGAAGTAGACGTTTTTAGCGCCAGCTTCACGCGCCATTTCAACGATTTGTGCTGAAGTTGTACCGCGTACGATAGAGTCATCTACCAACAGCACATTTTTACCAACGAATTCGCGGTCTATTGCGTTCAGTTTACGACGCACTGACTTTTTACGCATTTCTTGACCAGGCATGATGAATGTCCGACCAATATAACGGTTTTTTACAAAACCTTGGCGATATGGCAAACCTAAAACAGAAGCAATTTCTAGGGCAATGTCACACGAAGTTTCTGGGATAGGGATAACCACATCAATGTCTTTATCGCCCCATTCACTGGCAATTTTCTCTCCAAGCTTAGTGCCCATGTTAACGCGCGTTGCATAAACTGACATCTTATCGATATTCGAATCTGGACGAGCAAAGTATACAAACTCAAAAATACACGGTGCTAGAGTCGTTTTCGCAGCGCAGATCTGTGAGAAGAATTCGCCGTTTTCAGTGACATAAATTGCTTCGCCAGGAGCAACGTCGCGGACAAACTCAAATCCGTCAATCGACAATGCCACACTCTCAGAGGCAAACATATACTCTGTGCCACGCTCGGTTTCCTTCTTACCAAACACCAGCGGTCGAATACCATGAGGGTCTCTGAATGCCAAAATACCGTGTCCAATAATCATCGCGATACTTGCGTAACCACCAGATACAACAGACACCACCTCTGTTACCGCGGTAAACATATCTTCCGCATCTAGCTTCATCTTGTCTGTTTTACCGAGCTCATGGGCTAGGATATTCAGCAAAATCTCTGAATCAGAAGTCGTGTTGACGTGACGGCGAGCTTGAGTAAACAAACGCTCTTTTAGCTTTTCAGCATTGGTTAAGTTGCCGTTATGAGCAAGCGCAATACCAAATGGAGAGTTGACGTAAAAAGGTTGTGCCTCTGCTGAGCTTGAAGAACCCGCTGTAGGATAACGTACATGACCAAGGCCGATGTTGCCTTGAAGTCGTTTCATGTGTCTAGTATGAAATACGTCCTTCACTAGACCGTTTGCTTTTCTCAAGCTAAACGTATTGTTGTCAATGGTAATAATGCCAGCCGCATCTTGGCCACGGTGTTGCAAAACAGTTAAGCCATCATAAATCGCCTGATTAACAGGTGATGTTCCGACTATCCCAACGATACCACACATTAAAAATTTCCTCGCCGATTAACGGTTTACCGAATTTAAAAAACTGGAACTATGCTCAAGGTAGGAAAAAAACCACTCGATCACAAAACCAAATTCAGGAATTAAGTTTGATGATTTCCACCATTGCGTACTTGGCGCGTTGGTAAAAGCATCAAGGAAGAAGAGTAAGGCGCTAACGACTAACACGCCTCGAAGTGCACCGAATACGATCCCGATGATCCTATCGGTACCCGAGAGACCAGTTCTTTGAACCAGTTCACTCAAGACATAGTTAACAAGCCCACCTAGCATCAAGGTCGCAATAAAAAGTATGGCAATTGCGGCTGCATTTCTTAAAAGGGGTTCTGAAATGAATGTTAGGAAGGTTGAGAGATATTGATAGAACATGCTGGAGATGAAAAATGCGCCGATCCAAACAACAAGTGACATCGCTTCTTTGACGAAGCCTCGAAGCAAGCCAAAAAGTGTCGATAAACCAACAATGCCTGCAATGGCGTAATCAACCCAGATCATAGTAACCAATAAGTCGTTAATGTGGGGCGCATTCTAAAAGGTTTGGCAGCTAAATACCAGATCATTTTGTTACTTCAAATTGCGTTAAGCGGCCATTTAATTTAGTTAATTTCTTTAGTTCTGGTAACTTAGCTTCAAGTTCTGCTTTATTTAAAGAAGGGCCTACAAACACTTTTGTTAGTGTTCCATTTGGTGTTTTGACTGGTTTTGTAAACGCTTTAAAACCATTTCCGCGTAATTTGTTAGTTAACGCATCTACATTCGATTTGTGAGAAAAGCTGCCTAACTGAATTACGTACGCCATCTTTGAAAAGTTCGATGTCTCTGGTCGGGTAAGTTTAGCCACTTCTATTTTATCATTGCTAAGCACTCGTTGTGGCTCACTTTGCTTGAGAGTGTTATCCGCTTGCAGTTCTTCTGTGCGCTCTTTCGCGCCACTACTCTCAAACTTTTCATCGTCTGCAGGAACATTCTCAATATGCTCCTCAGTTAGCTCAGGTGCTAGTGCGGCTTGCATATCGAGCTTTTCTTGTAAATCTATGGTTTTGAACTCAGGCCTGTCAGGGATCGCTTGAAAGCCCTCTTTATAATGGACTTTTTCGCCGTCTAGAATATTTGGAATAAATATTATCGCCGCAACCACAACAATACTCGTCCCTACCAAGCGATTTATAAATACTGAGTTCACTACTATACTCTCTACTAAGTGTTAATTCTCGAATGTTATTTCAAGTTGTTTTGCCAATATGTCATTGCCTGAGCAACGGTCAAGAAGGAACCAAATATGACTAAAGCTTGATCCTGTTTTAGGCCGTGAATTTGCGCGTTCAATGCACCTTCCACATCATCATATATTGTAATTTGCTTATCCGTATCAAGTAATGGCTTAAGGTTTTCTGCGCGCTCCCCTCTGGGACCGTGCAACGACGCTAGACTCCATCTGTCGACATAGGGGGTTAGCGTTTTTAATACACTGGCTTTATCTTTATCCGCAAGCATAGCCGCTAAGGCATGAATTTTAAACCCTTTTTGCCGAAGATGTTGTAACTTAGTCGCTAAATACCTAGCTGACTCGGGGTTATGTGCGACATCAACATACACTAAAGGAAAAATACTAAGCTGTTGAAAGCGTCCTTCAACCTGAATTTCACTAAGACAACATTGCACAGATTCAAAGCTGGGTAGTAAATCAAGTGTCGCTAAGACAGTGAGCGCAGTTGCCACATTCTGGGCGGGAATATTGGGGTTATCAAAGTACCAATCATTGTCAAAATATTGCCACCTAAATTGCGACTCTAGCTGCGTAAAGTGAAAGTCTTTGTTCGCAAGTACCATTTTGGCTGCTATTTCTGTTCCGTAGTCAGTAACCGAATCAGGTATATTAAAATCACCAACGATAGCTGGCGTATTGGCACGAAAGATACCTGCTTTATGGTAACCAACAGACTCTCGGGTGTCCCCTAAAAATGCTTTATGGTCTAAGTCAATGGTGGTAATGACCGATGCAACAGGCATCACGATATTTGTAGCATCATTGCGCCCACCTAACCCCACCTCTAACAGTATATAATCAACATTACAACGCTTAAAAATGCTTAACGCACCTAAGGTGCCAAACTCAAACTGAGTGAGCAAAGTATCGCCACGCGTATCGTCAATTTGCTTAAAGGCATCGATATGATATTGCTCGTCGAGCTCGACACCATTAACTCTGACACATTCTGTATATCGAATTAAATGAGGAGAAGAGTAAGTTCCAACAGAAAAGCCTTGATTAAGCAACAAAGCTTCCAAACAACGCGCTGTGGTACCTTTACCGTTTGTACCACCAATCAAAATGATTTTACTGAATGATTCAAGCAGACCGACTTGCTCAGCAACTTGAGTAATTCGCTCAAGTCCCATGTCAATCGTGGCGGGGTGAATAGCTTCTAAATAACAAAGCCAATCATCAAGGCATGATGATTGGCTAGGCTGTTTAACTGTCATGGTTTGAATAGCTCAATCTGAAAAATTTACGCTACTCTATGCTCTTGTTCAGTAGAAGGCAAGTCCATAAACTTAGCTAAGATACGCGCTAACGTATCACGCATTTCACGACGGTCAACAATCATGTCGATGGCACCGTGCTCAAGTAAAAACTCACTACGTTGGAAACCTTCTGGTAGCGTTTCTCGAACCGTTTGCTCAATAACGCGAGGGCCTGCAAATCCTATCAATGCCTTAGGCTCAGCAACGTTAATATCCCCAAGCATAGCAAGTGATGCAGAGACTCCACCCATTGTAGGGTCTGTCAATACAGATATGAATGGCAACCCACGTTCACTCATCTTAGCCAATGCAGCACTCGTTTTAGCCATTTGCATAAGCGACATCAACGCCTCTTGCATTCGAGCACCACCTGAGGCTGAAAAGCAAATTAACGGCATATTGTGTTCAAGACAAACGTTAACTGCGTCAACGAATCGAGCACCTACCACCGATGCCATAGAGCCACCCATAAATGAGAACTCAAAAGCAACCGCTGCTACAGGAATACCTTTAACTCGACCTTTCATCGCTACAAGTGCATCTTTTTCGCCACTGGCTTTTTGCGCTTGAACAATTCGATCTGAATACTTTTTGGAATCTTTAAACTTGAGCACATCTTTTGGTTCATGCTCTATTCCCAACTCTTGACGATCTGCATCATCTAAAAAGCTTTCAAGGCGCTTACGTGCTGTGATACGCATATGATGATCACACTTAGGACACACACTTAACGACTTTTCTAATTCTGCTTTGTATAGGATTGAATCACAATCTGTACACTTCGCCCAAACCCCTTCTGGGATCTCTTTTTTACCAGAAGATTTCGTGGTTTTAGGTAAGATCTTTTCTAACCAACTCATTTGCAACTCTCTATCGTGCTTTATTCTGTTCCGTCAGCAAAGACAGACATCTTTTCCCAATTAAATCATGATTTAGCTATAGGTGATATAAAAAACTGGTCTTAAGAGTATAAGGTAGTACCTAAATATGACCGTTATACCAGCGCTTCCGGCAAAAATAGAGGCCCTAAAGGCATTTTTTCTATCTGCCACTGCTCAGGATAATCTACGTCAACCAAATAAAGACCATTGGGTTTTGCCGTCGCACTTGCTAGCGTACGATCTTTTGCAGCCAATAATTCAGCCATCCAACCTGGCTCTTGCTTGCCAACACCAATATCCAGCAAACACCCTGTTATATTACGCACCATATGGTGTAAAAACGCATTGGCTTTAATGTCAATGACGATATATTTACCTACGCGTTCCACTTCTAAGTGATGGATATTACGAAATGGCGTATTAGATTGGCAATGCACTGCCCTGAAGGATGTGAAGTCTTGCTCTCCAATCATGGCAGGACATGCCGCTTTCATTCTTTCTACATCAAGTTCATGATGGAAGTGCGTTACACCGCTGCGTAAAATACCTGGTCGATATGTATGATTATAAATGACATAACGATAACGACGAGCAGTTGCAGAAAAGCGTGCATGGAACTCTGGGTGTACCTCTTTAGCAAACCGAACGGCAATATCATCAGGGAGCTGTGAGTTCATACCCAATGTGAATGCACTCATGTCTCGAGCCGACTCAGTATCGAAATGAATGATCTGCCCAGTAGCATGAACACCAGCATCTGTGCGCCCTGCGCAAGTGATCTCAACCGGATGATTACAAATATTCGAGAGCGCTTTTTCTATTTCTTCTTGGACACTGCTAACGTGGCTTTGTCGTTGCCACCCACTGTAATTTGCCCCATTGTACTCAATGCCTAACGCTACTCGCATACTATTTCTATCGCAACCTATAACAAAAACACCATTTTATGCGATTGCTGGCTTTAATTAAAGCGCTGAAGTGAAAACCAGTACCTGCCAAAAACACATCTTGTTATTTGGCAGGCCTTAAGGTGGCAGCCTAATCACCGTTTCCGCTAACTAGTAAGGCTAGATTTAAGCGCTTTAGCTTCTGCTTGAACAGAGTCAGGACCATTGTCTATCACGTCGTCCAGCGTAGAGATTGCAGAATCATAATCTTGGATCTCAATATATGCTTTGGCTAAGTCCAGTTTGGCAGAAAAGCCCTCGTCTTCTAAATCAACATCAGTGGTGTTTTCACCCGCCAGTAACTCATCAAAGTCACCTAGCCCAACATCCATATTCGCACCAACATAAGGCTCTTCATCTGAGACTAAATCATCGCTTTGCTCCAGCAACTCCTCTATTTCCAAGTAGTCACCCTCACCAATCTCTTCCATAGGAGCGTCTTGAGGGTCATGGGCTTCGAGTTCATCTTGCAATAAGCTATCAAAATCAACTTCAAAATCTTCACTATCATTGGTGTCGAAGGTAGCTGGTTCATCAAGTTCACTCAATAGTGCATCAAAGTCCTGTTGAGTAAAATCGGCCATAAATTCTTTTTCAATTTCGGCTTCATCAACCTGCGGCACTTCAACTTCCGAGTCAGACTCACTTAGCAATGTATCAAGTTCGTCCCCATCAGCCAGTTCAGTGATCACCTCTTCAAACGGAGCAGTTTCGTCATTTATGAGGTCTTCTTCGTCAAGCGTGTCTGACGCTAACTCAACTTCGTCTTCAAGTAACGTGTCTTCATCAAAGTCAGCTTCTAGCTCTGGGAGTATCTCCGCGTCATCTTGCGCTGCGTCTTCGTCAAGCGCAGTTGGCACGTCAGGTGCTGGTGCTTCTTCGGCTTCGTCCTCAAGCAACGCCTCGTCTTCAAGTAACGTGTCTTCATCAAAGTCAGCTTCTAACTCTGGGAGTAGCTCAGCCTCATCTTGCGCTGCGTCTTCGTCAAGTGCAGTTGGCACGTCAGATGCTGGTGCTTCTTCGGCTTCGTCCTCAAGTAACGCCTCGTCTTCAAGTAAAGTATCTTCATCAAAGTCAACTTCTAACTCTGGGAGTAGCTCCGCGTCATCTTGCGCTGCGTCTTCGTCAAGTGCATCAGGTGCTGGTGCTTCTTCGGCTTCGTCCTCAAGTAACGTTTCGTCTTCAAGTAAAGTATCTTCATCAAAGTCAGCTTCTAGCTCTGGGAGTAGCTCAGCCTCATCTTGCGCTGCGTTTTCTTCAAGTGCAGTAGATACATCAGGTGCTGGTGTTTCTTCGGCTTCGGCCTCAAGTAACGCCTCGTCTTCAAGTAAAGTATCTTCATCAAAGTCAGCTTCTAACTCTGAGAGTAGCTCCGCGTCATCGTGCGCTGCGTCTTCGTCAAGTGCAGTTGGCACATCAGGTGCTGGTGCTTCTTCGGCTTCGTCCTCAAGTAACGTTTCGTCTTCAAGTAACGTGTCTTCATCAAAGTCAGCTTCTAACTCTGGGAGTAGCTCCGCGTCATCTTGCACTGCGTCTTCGTCAAGTACAATTGGCACGTCAGGTACTGGTGCTTCTTCGGCTTCATCTTCAAGTAACGCCTCGTCTTCAAGTAACGTGTCTTCATCAAAGTCAGCTTCTAACTCTGAGAGTAGCTCCGCGTCATCTTGCGCTGCGTCTTCGTCAAGTGCAGTTGGCACGTCAGGTGCTGGTGCTTCTTCGGCTTCGTCCTCAAGCAACGCCTCGTCTTCAAGTAAAGTATCTTCGTCGAAGTCAGCTTCTAACTCCGAGAGTGGCTCAGCCTCATCTTGCGCTGCGTCTTCGTCAAGTACAGTTGGCACGTCAGGTGCTGGTGCTTCTTCGGCTTCATCTTCAAGTAACGCCTCGTCTTCAAGTAACGTGTCTTTGTCGAAGTCAGCTTCCTGATCTGATAATGGTTCAGCTTCACCCGGTGAGGTCACTTCTTCAAGCTCTGGAAGTGCGTCTTCGATTTCAAGATCTGCATCACTCGTTAGCTCATCATCAAGGTTTCCCTCAATATCAAAGTTTGAATCGCGTTGCAGCGCTTCAGAGAGCGCTCTTTCAGTCTCTGTTTCAATATCTGTTGTAGCATCTTCCCCAAGCTCTAACTCAGGATAGCTATCTAACTCAACGCTTGCTTCGAATTCCTCTTCTGAGAGATCTTCATCTTCATTCAAATCAACTTCATCAGAAAGCGGATCATCACCAAGTTCGATTTCTACTTCATTATCAACAAGTTCATCATCAGCGCTTGGATCTAGATCTAATTGTTCCTCGGCTTGAAGCTCTTGAAGTAATTCGTCAACGCTCTTTAGCTCTGGATCTTCAAATTCACTGTTGTCATCAGCTTCAGCGTTTTCTTCATTAAACGCCTCTTCGTTAGCCAAATCAGATAGCAAATTATCTTCGCTTTCTTCAGGAGACTCGGGAATTACTTCTTCATCATCAAGTATACCACTTAAGTGACCTTCCTCTGTCCTGTCAACAGGCTCATCTAGTAAGTCGTCGATGTCATCGTTTGCATCAACCTCTGATTCATCTTCAAGCTCAGGTTGAGGCTCTGCTAATGGTTCATCCAACAAGTGGTCGATGTCATCGTTTGTATCAACCTCAAGGTCGTCTTCAAGCTC
>NZ_JABWPQ010000030.1:0-70580 GCF_013366255.1 Pseudoalteromonas sp. McH1-7
TCGGCGATGCAGGATTTGAACCTGCGACCCCTTGGACCCAAACCAAGTGCGCTACCAAGCTGCGCTAATCGCCGACTAATTTTGGCATGTAGATGGGGCGACTGATGGGACTTGAACCCACGACAACCGGAATCACAATCCAGGGCTCTACCAACTGAGCTACAGCCGCCACTACATGTGGATTAAAATAAGATGGCGCACCCTGAAGGATTCGAACCTTCGACCGACGCCTTAGAAGGGCGTTGCTCTATCCAGCTGAGCTAAGGGCGCAAACTCGAGTAAACATCTTCATGCTACTATCTTATTTTAAAAGTGGTCGGCGATGCAGGATTTGAACCTGCGACCCCTTGGACCCAAACCAAGTGCGCTACCAAGCTGCGCTAATCGCCGACTGTGACCTTGGAGAACTAAGAACCTTTTTATCGGTGAGTCCTCGTTGGCAACGGGGTGCATAATAGTGATTTGCCCCCAGCAGGTCAAATATTTTTTTTAGTTTTTGTTTCAACTGCCTAATTTTACCACAAATTGTTGATAAAACAGCTGACTTAATCAAATTTTATACGCTCTTACCTAGGCAAGTTGTGAAAACCTCCGGTTTTACGCAATGCTAACTTGGCGGGCTAGCTGTTTTTTGCGAAAATAGCGGGCAAATGTCCTCTATCAAACTAATTAGCAGGACATATAAATAGAGCAACCCCATTATTTTTCTTTACAAGCAGAGTCATCACTCAATAAAAGTACTTGTATAGGAGAATTTAAAGGCTCTATCATCGTTCAAGTTTTTTAACCCTTAATATAGGTCAATCATGACGGCAAACATCATTGATGGCAAAGCTATCGCGAAACAAGTTCGTTCTACTGTTGCACAACGAGTTCAAGAGAGACTGGCACAAGGTCTGAGAGCACCAGGCTTGGCAGTTGTGTTAGTAGGTCAGGATCCTGCGAGTCAAGTTTATGTTGGTTCAAAGCGTAAAGCCTGTGAAGAAGTTGGATTTGTTTCTAAATCTTTCGACTTACCAGGTGACACGAGCGAAGCGCAACTGCTCACGCTAGTTGACGAGCTTAATGCAGACCCTGAAGTTGATGGGATCTTAGTGCAATTGCCGCTACCTGAAGGCCTAGACGCGGAAAAAGTGTTAGAGCGTATAGATCCTCACAAAGACGTCGACGGCTTCCATCCTTATAATGTGGGTCGTCTTGCTCAACGAATGCCAGCACTAAGACCTTGTACGCCAAAAGGGATCATTACCCTACTCGACTCTACCGGTGTGCGTTATAAAGGGATGCACGCTGTTGTGGTTGGTGCTTCAAACATTGTAGGTCGTCCAATGTCACTTGAACTGCTACTGGCAGGATGTACCACAACCGTTTGCCATAAATTTACCCAAGACTTGGAAGCCCACGTTCGTCGTGCAGATCTACTCGTCGTCGCAGTCGGTAAACCTGAGTTTATTCCGGGTGACTGGGTTAAAGAAGGTGCCATTGTCATTGATGTAGGTATTAACCGATTGGAATCAGGTAAGTTAGTCGGTGACGTGCAATATGACATCGCGGAACAAAACGCGAGCTTTATCACTCCAGTGCCTGGTGGCGTAGGCCCGATGACAGTAGCTAGCTTGATTGAAAACACCCTTGAAGCGTGTGAAAACTACCATAGCTAAACAGTATTGAGTTATAACACTGATAAGGCCTCTAATGAGGCCTTTATCATTTTGAGCCTCACTAACTCAGTAGCGTGTCCTTGTTCGCTTTGTTTTCTTCTTGAGTTACCGCATCTCTCATTGCTTCTTCTAATGCAGCCATACGCTCTTCTAATTCTTCGGGTGAAATTTTTCCCTCGGCTGCGAGCTTTTCAAGCTCTGCCATTTTCTCTTTTAATTCATCAATTTTCTCTTTATTTGCCCCTAAGCGGCTAAACATTACCGCTTCTCTCATTTTTTCGAGAAATGTTTCATTACGCTCCACTACTTCATATTTAAATGGCTCGTCTACTTTATGGTCGAGTGCACGAGAAGATTGTGCAGCTATATTCGCAGCCGCGACATACGCTTGCTCTTGAGCACTTGATTTAGCTCGATTAGTTTGGGTAGGGCTGTGCTGCTGCGAAGCAGACTCTACTGTACGAGTTGCAAAGTGAGATTGATAAGTGATCATGATTGCTCTCCTTGATTTGTTCAAGAAGAGCAAACACTGTGCCAGAACAACCTGAAGTCAAATAACCCCAGGACGCCGAATAAAATCAGAGACGGCTTGAAATGGGCTTGTGCGGCAAATTGACGTCTTGGTTTTGACCGCGGTGACGTAATAGATGATCCATAAGTGTTATGGCTAACATCGCTTCCGCTATAGGGATGGCACGAATGCCCACACATGGATCGTGGCGGCCTTTGGTAACTACCTCTTGCGGTTGATTTTGGGTATCAATGCTCTGCCCAGGGACTGAGATACTTGAGGTAGGTTTTAGCGCAATTGACGCGATAATGTCCTGCCCTGTTGAAATACCTGCTAATACGCCACCTGCATGGTTTGAGGTGAAGCCCTGCGGTGTCAGCTCATCTCTATGCTCAGAACCTTTTTGTTCAACCACATCAAAGCCGTCACCAATTTCTACACCTTTTACCGCATTAATGCTCATTAGGGAGTGCGCAATTTCGGCATCCAGACGGTCAAAAACAGGCTCACCTAGACCTACAGGTACGTTTTTCGCCACAACTTTAACTTTCGCGCCAACTGAATCACCTTCTTTTTTCAGCGTACGCATATATTCATCTAACGCTTCAAGCTTAGACTCATCAGGAAAGAAAAAGGGGTTGTTTTCCACAACTGACCAATCATACGTTTGAGCTTTAATAGGGCCTAATTGGGAAAGACAAGCATTGATCTCAATGCCATGAGCTTGTTTTAGATATTTTTTCGCTATCGCACCAGCCGCAACTCGGATCGCTGTTTCACGGGCAGAAGAACGTCCACCACCACGGTAATCTCTGTGGCCATATTTGTGCCAATAGGTGTAGTCGCCATGACCCGGACGAAATAAATCTTTGATGTTAGAATAATCTTTGGAACGTTGATCGGTATTTTCAATTAACAGTCCAATACTAGTTCCGGTCGTCTTACCTTCGAATACACCCGAAAGGATTTTTATCTCATCACCTTCGCGTCGCTGTGTTGTGTATCGGCTTTGACCCGGTTTACGTCTATCCAAATCAATTTGTAAGTCAGCTTCAGTTATCTCAAGCCCAGGTGGTACACCATCCACCACGCCACCAAGCGCAGCGCCATGGCTTTCACCAAAGGTCGACACCTTAAATAATTGGCCAATGCTATTGCCTGCCATCGTTTTTCCTCATTCCAAAATAGACGATAGAGAGCATTGGCTCCCTATCAATTTTTAAAGTATTCCAACAATTGCTGTTTGGATACCACAAAGACCCCCAGACCACCGTGGTCAAACTCTAACCAAGTGAAAGGTGCTTCAGGGAATTGCTGTTCCATATGTACCATAGAATTGCCGACTTCGACAAATAACAAACCGTCATCATTTAGATGATCCGCAGCTTCTGCTAACAAAGTACGAGTTACGTCAAGGCCATCCTCTCCTGACGCCAAACCAAGCTCTGGCTCATGATGAAACTCTTCAGGCAAGTCAGACATGTCTTCAGCATCAACGTAAGGTGGGTTTGCTACGATTAAGTCATATTTTTGACCCGGTACACCACTGAATACATCAGACTGGATGGCAAACACTCTATCGTGCATCATATGCTGATTGATATTGTGATCAGCCACTTCTAAAGCTTCAAAAGAAATGTCTACTGCATCTACTTGTGCACGCTCAAATGCTTTGGCAAGTGCAATTGCAATACAACCAGAGCCCGTACACATATCTAAAATACGGTTTATTTTGTTAGGCGATGCCACCCAAGGAGAAAAATGTTTTGCAATTAATTCTGCAAATGGAGAGCGTGGTACTAATACGCGCTCATCAACATAAAACGGCATACCAGCAAACCAAGCTTGATTGGTCAAATAAGCCACGGGAATACGCTGTTCAATACGTGCTTTAATGTAGCCAATCAAGTGAGATTTTTCACTTTGCGTCACACGGGCGTGCATAATTTCTTTAGGTGCATCAATAGGCATATGGAGCACAGGCAGCACCAAACTTACCGCTTCATCCCACGGGTTATCTGTTCCGTGACCAAAAAAGACCTCATTGCTGACAAACTGAGTTGCAGTCCATCGTACCCAGTCTTGGATGGTATGGAGGTCTTGAAACGCTTCATTTGCCATTTCGTCGGTGATTAGTGGTTGTGACATTTCCGTCATGAAGATTCTCTAAGATCAAACTATATGGCGACATTGTAGCGGTTTTTAAGCTAGGTTTTTATGCTTTTTTTATTTAAAATGTCACCATGAACAAAGAATCTAACACTAATGCTGACCTAAATGATGATTTCGCGATGTTTCGCGAGTCCTTGAATGGTGTAAAACCTCTTAAGCAAGATCAGGTGCAGCTCAAACAAACGAAAAAAATTCACAGTGTAGAGCTGAAACAACAAGTGAAGCAGCAACAGTCAGAGTTTTACTTTTCGGACGAGTATATTCCTGATATCGATACTTCGGGAACTATTAATTATGTTAAGGCTGGCGCTGACCGCTATCTCGCTAAACAGCTTAGGCGTGGTGATTATGCACCAGAGCTGATATTAGATTTACACGGTTTGAACAAAGAGACCGTCAAACAAGAGCTTGCTGCGTTAATTCATGCTTGTAAAAAACAGCATATTGCTTGTGCCTGCATTGTTCACGGCATTGGCGAGCGAATACTCAAACATAAAGTGCCGCAATACCTTGTACAACACCCTGATGTCTTAGCGATACACCAAGCACCGTTAGAGTACGGTGGTAAAGGTGCTGTATTGATCCTTGTCGACCTACCAGACGATCCAAGTTTTGGCCGTTAATTCGGCCTCATTACGAGCTCAACCTCCTCTTTATATATTTGACTAAAACTTCGTTATTTTTGTTATGTTACCTTCGTCAAATTCACCAACGTCTTACGTTAACTTCTTCATAGAAAACTAAATTGATTTAAAAATCAAAGCTTTAAAAAATAAATTCACGTTGGCACAACCTTTGTAATAGTTATTGCGACTAACAAATTACAAGGAAACTTATTATGACTACTTTAGCGAAACTAACCATGACTACGTTACTACTAACAGCTAGCATGACAACTACTGCTACAGAAATAGACGACTCCATCCTACAGGATGTGAAAAGCAAAATATCACAAGCGATCAGTGAATCAATAAAGGCCAACATCGAAGAGCTGAGAATCGAAACCAAACAATCATTGCAAGCAGCATTTCAAGCTGAAAATACTAACAAGAAAGACGAAAAGGAAAAGCGTAATGATTAATGAACTTACATTTTTGAGTTTACTAGCAACTCCAGTGATAAGCTTATTTGCAGCGTACCTAAGCATTCAACTAATAAAGTCGCTCGGTCAGTACATTAATTTTAACTAGCATGGCACTTGCTAAAGAGGCAGGGCTGCCGAATAGTCAACGTATTACCCTGAGAAAGCCGCCGAGAAATCGAAAGCAATTAAAAAAACCCGCTAACTAGCGGGTTTCTTTTTAATATCTTATAGATATTACGTAGCAGACACTAAATTATAGTGCGCCTTCGTTCTCAGATAGGAACTTCGCAACACCTTCAGGGCTTGCGTCCATACCTGCTTTACCTTCAGTCCAACCAGCTGGACATACTTCACCGTGCTCTTCGTGGAATGCAAGTGCATCAACCATGCGCAGCATTTCGTCGATGTTACGGCCAAGTGGTAGATCGTTCACTACTTGGTGACGTACGTTACCTTCAGCGTCAATTAGGAAAGAACCACGGAAAGCAACACCAGCCTCTGGGTGCTCAACGTCGTATGCTTGACAGATTTCGTGTTTAACGTCAGCAACTAGATCGTATTTAACTGGACCAATACCACCTTCGTTTACTGGAGTGTTACGCCATGCGTTGTGTGAGAATTGAGAGTCGATAGAAACACCGATAACTTCAACACCACGCTTTTGGAACTCTTCGTAACGCTTGTCAAATGCGATTAGCTCTGAAGGACAAACAAAAGTGAAGTCTAGTGGGTAAAAGAAAACAACCGCTTTTTTACCTTTAATACGCTCGTGCAGGTTGTAGCTATCTACGATCTCACCGTTACCTAGTACTGCTGCTGCTGTAAAGTCTGGTGCCTTGCGGCCTACTAATACACCCATTTTTATCTCCAATAGTTAGGTTTATTTCCAATCTTGTTTTGTCTCTCTATCGAGTTCAAAACATCTGGTACTTAATATTGTGGCATGCTTATAAAAAAACAACCTTTGCATTTAGCGTTCACTAAAGTGCCTTGTGCTTTTTTACTACCAAAAACTTTGACTAGTGTATTGGCGTAGGAACAGAAATAACAATCGAATTAACCGATAGCATCAATCTATAAATTCGATTGCCGGAAAAAGTAGCAAATATCTTGCAAACCAACACCTGAGATCAAAAAAGGCTTCACTATGAAGCCTTTAATGTATAATTCTGTGACTAATTTAGTCCATGATATTTTCAGGCATATCACCACGGATCTGCTGCCAAATTTCGCCAGACTGATGACCATATTTACGCATCAGAGAGATTGCACCATCATGTTCTTGGTTTTCTGCCAACGTGGTAAGGTCTGCGTAAAACTGTCTAGCGAGATCTCGCGTTCTTGAATCAGAGAAATAATGACAACCAATCTTAGAATACAACCCTTTGAATCCATTTAAGATAAGTACATAAATTTTGTTCTGACCTGCGCCTGCCAGTTCATGGTGCACCTGATAGTCATAATCGGCAAATGCTTCGGCGGTGTCCGCTAATTCTGCATGTTTGGATAAGATATCAATAACACGTTGAGGGTTAAACTTGATAGCAGCACGAGTATAGATGGCGCTGATATTGGTTCTAGCAGACAACAACTGATCGGTTAGTTCAGGCATTTTATCTTCATCAAGACGCGCTAGTGTCTCGAGAATATTTAGCCCTGACGTTTCCCAAAAATTATTGACTCGAGTTGGCTTACCATGCTGGATAGTCAACCAACCATCGCGTGCCAGCCTTTGCAATACTTCGCGTAGTGTTGTTCTAGTTACACCAATGAGTTCAGAAAGCTCACGCTCAGCAGGTAGGATTGATCCCGGAGGAAATTCGCCGTTCCAAATTGACTCAACAATATATTCTTCAGCAAATCCAGCTGGGCTCTTGGCTTTGAAAATTCTCATCTCACACCACTTTATTATTACATCAATGCCTATATTGGCAGGTTGTGCTCGTTAATCCACTGATTGTACCAGATGAAGCTCAACTAACAAGCAACAAATCACCCAAGCCAGAAATTGATGCTACATAGCAAAGATAATCTCCGGAAGTAGCAGCGCAAGGCTTGCTGTATTTATTGCCTTTTTTGATATGGGCTATCCGTCGCGTACCTCAACGGATAGCCACGATTTAGGTTCATCCATAACTTTGCTCGAGGTAGGTTATTCTACCCGCTCCTCCAGCTGGGCTTGTATACGCTTGAGACGTCGTTGCCATTGACGTTTAAACTCATGATCAGTAAAGCGAGAAAAATAGAGCTCAATTGCAAAGAAGCTATCGTTATAATCTGGAAGCCAACCATCATTGAGTAAATCAGTGAGTGCTTGTTTAGCACGGAGCTCTTCGTTATTAATAGTAAACCACAGCGCTAGCAAGGAGGTGTCAAGCACCTTATCTTGGGCGAGGTGATTCGAAATTAATGTGTTTACTCTCTCATACTTATTTTGTTGTTCCGTGAGCTTTAGCATTAAGGCATAGATGAGGTACTGCCCAGTATGCTCTGAAATAGGTGCCAGCAAAGAGCTAACTTCACTAAAATGACGCTCAAAAAGCTCCTTTGCTAATTCAGATTTGCTGTTCGCAATTAGTGCCATCACATAGGGCATCACGTAGTGCTTAGCGTTTGAGCCTAGCGTATAACGTTGCTTTAAAAGCGTTTCGGCTTTTTCTGCATTACCTTGTTGCCAAGCCAGCCCTGCTTCAACATATAGTCTGAAGGATGCTGAAGTGGCCGTGAACTGTGTGGCTTGCTGATACAACGTATTAGCCTCTTGTGTACGTCCTAAGCTGAGCAACATCAATATATGGCTTAGCTGTTGTGCTGGGTAGAGCTTATTGTGATCAACATGATTTTCACGATACCACTGTAGGTACTGGAGCGCCCGCTTTTGACTCAAAGGATAGAAGTCTAACTGGTAAAGTGGGTTATTCTTGGTATGGGGTGCGATGGCAACACTGCGTTCAAAATATTTCCTCGCTAAGCTCATGTCTCTAAAGTTTAGATAGGCGTAGGCTAAACCGCGAACGATAACGGCATCATTTGGCGCTAATCGATACGCTTTTTGGTGTGCTACTACGGCACCTTCTATGTCATTGCTCTTGCGAAGAAATCGTCCATACCAATGCCATAACCTCGGATTGTCTATTGATATTTCAAAACCACGAGTAAAATATTTCTGTGCTTGTATATCGTTATTTTCTATTACAGCGAATCGAGCCAAGGAGGTGATAACTTCAATATTTTTCTCTTCCAATGCGCGTGCTTTTTCCAGTAAAGGACGGCATAGCGCCAATAACTCATATTCTGATATTTCACCAAATAAGCTAAGCCCCATATAGGCATTACATAACCCACTTAGCGCGTCTATATTTTCTCCTTGCTTAGACAGCACCTGTTGATAAAGGCTTTTTGCTTGCTCTAATTCTGCAATATTAGTGCTTTTAGATAAGTGCTTTGCAAGCGTAACCTCATCAAAGTAAGGGTCATCCTCTGCGCTATTGCGAGTACTTTCGTTAAAGATAGATGTCAAAATCGCAAGCAGTAGCGCTAACGTAAAGCCGACACTTGCAAACCAGATCCAACGACTGCTTTTTACCGAAGTGTTTATACTATTTTGAGTGACGAGTACATTCGGAGCTATCCTATAACCATGACCTGATATTCTCTCTATATACTCTTTATGTTGTGGGTCTGAGTTTAGGATTTTTCTTAACTGTGCTACGGCTTGGTAAACTGAGCTGTCAGACACTACTTTTGGTTTCCATACCAATTCAATGATCTCGTCAATGCTAAGCGGCTGTGCATCCGCCTCGATCAAAACAAGTAACAGCTGCATCATTTTTGGCGTTACTGTGTACTCTTGCCCGTTGGGATACTCAATAATTTGATTCAACTTAGGCATAACTAACCAATTACCTAGTAACAAATCTTTCAACTCAAAAACACCTTATATTATTGATTATTATAGTTTTAATTAAATTTAGAAAAATTTAAGAGTTTATTTATATGAAAATTAGTTCAACAACTGTAAACCAATTTATGCTCGGTAACTCCTATTACAACACAAACAAATTTTTATTATGAAAAAACAAATATTATTTGCCGCGACATACTGCATGCTATTTTCTAATGCGTTATTTGCAGCTGTCGACCTTAGAATTGACAATGCTATCATTTTAAACCCTGTTGATAAGCACCAAGTGAATATCATTTCAAATCATTGGATAGCGATACAAAATGGCAAAATCATTAAGGTATCCAATGCACGTAAAAAACCGCGTGCAAAAACTGTCGTTGATGCGAAAGATAAATACCTTATTCCGGGGCTCACCGACAGCCACGTACACCTTAAAACTATGCCTGGGTTACTCGCTTCAGATCCAAACGCCAAACAGATGCAAAAGGCGTTTTTGCAAAGGCAAGGAAGAAACTATCTATATTATGGCGTGACGCAAGTAATCGATCCGTCAAATACAGCAAGTGGCATCGCTGATTTTATGGCTAATGTGCCTGCACCGAATGCTTTTTTTTGCGGTGCAATGCCAGTTTATCAAGGTTATAACGCCGAAGGCTTAAGCTACGCTAAGCTACATCATCATAAACCTTATTTTATTGCACAGCATAATGACCCAACACATGAACTCACGCCATCACAGGTACATTCACATCAAGGTAGTCAACCGCTTGAGCGCATGAGGTCAGATGGCGCAACTTGTGCCAAACTTTACTTTGAAGATGGCTTTGGAGAAAACAGTAATATACCGCTTATCTATCAAGGTGATGCAAGGCGCTTGACCGAGTCTGCCAAGGCAATAGGATTACCTTCCATGGCTCATGCCAATGCCGTTGATATGCAGCAACTTGCCGTAGATGCCAATGTTGACATAATGGCTCATGGTCTTTGGAACTGGTTAACGCCTAATATCAACCAAGCTACAAACGTTCTGCCACCAACAGTAAAAGCGGTACTTGATAGCATCATTGAAAAAGACATTGCATATCAGCCGACGTTGACTGTAATGGACTCATTGGCAAAAGTAACTGACAGCACATTCTCTTTCACTGAAGAATATCAAACTGTGCTCCCTTCACCTGTGATTGCTTGGTATCAAAGTGAACCTGGTCGTTGGTTTTTTAAAGAAATGAACCAAGGTTGGGGCAGCATGAGTAATCAGAAAAAAGTCGCTAAGCTGAAACGCATTTTTTCCCAAGGGCAGTTAGCACTTAACTACTTATATAAAAATGATGCCACATTGCTACTTGGTTCGGATACACCGCCAGCACCAACCTATACATCACAACCTGGATTATCTACATATAAAGAATTGACTATGATGCACCAAGCTGGCGTAGGCTTGGCTAGCTTGCTCAGTGCAGCGACCATAAACAATGCCAAAGCCTTCTCTTTAGATGATAGATATGGCAGTGTAGCTGTAAATAAAATTGCCAACTTACTACTTTTAAACAGCGACCCTTTAAAGTCAGTAAGCGCTTACAACGATATTGATTCTGTAATTGTAAATGGCACCATGATTAAGCGCGCTACACTACATATCAATGCCTTAGGAGCGCGGTGAAACAGATACTAGTGCTGCTGAGCGCTTAGTTGACCTTTGGCAGGCTCTTTTCAACCCGATATATTGAGAATTGAGCGCAAAAACGCTCAAAGGTAGCGCCCACTCACGATGGAAGGTTGCTCTGATAGGGCCTGATAAAGCATAATAAAACAAAAAGAGGTTCTTCATAATGAGCATTGCATCTTTTCACCTTTCAAAGCAGTCTTGGGGATTGCTTGCGCTCTCAGCAGCTATTTTTGAGGCTGTGGCGCTTTACTTCCAATATGGTATGGGGTTAGAGCCTTGTATCATGTGTATTTATCAACGTTTTGCGATGCTCGGGTTACTCGCTGCTGGTTTAATCGGTATGATAGCACCGCGTAATTTTGCCGTGCGAAGCCTAGCATTTACTTCGTGGGGAGTCGGAAGCATTTGGGGGTTCTTGATTGCACGCGAACATATAGAGATGCAAACAACCACAGACCCATTTGCCTTCACCTGTGACTTTATACCTAATTTCCCATCTTTTATGCCCCTTCACGAATGGCTGCCAAGCTTCTTTGCTGCAACAGGTGATTGCGGTAATATAGATTGGTCTTTTGCAGGACTGTCTATGCCTGGTTGGATGGAAATCATTTTCGCATTTTACAGCGCGGTGTTTATCTTGTTTTTATTCTTCCATTTCACAAAAAGAAGTTGAGATAGCAAATTCATGTATTTTAGGTTAAGCCAAATAGCACAACTTGATGAATTTAAGCTCCGTGAAAAACAGATGATTTTACGTATCGCGTTGAGTCATCTTGATGCCAAAACTAAGGTGCTATTACGGATCGCTAAATTAATACTATTAACTCCATTTTTTGCATCGTTAGTAGTATTTGAAGGGTGGCTCCTATTGCCTGTCTTATTCGTTGCAGGATTGATCTACCCATTACTTACTACACCGCTAGAAATTTATTTTGGACAACCCAAACTGACACAAGCAATAACAGAGTTTACTTCAGCACAAAAAGTAGACTAAACAGTTAAATTAGTATGCGGACAACTAAAATTAGCCCGCATACTCCTGTTCTATCAAACTTTTATCTTGCCCTCCAGTTTGGCCAGTATTCTATTCCCGATACCTTTTACCTCAAGCAGCTCTTGTATGGATTTAAAGCGGCCGAGCTTTTCGCGATATTCAATAATAGCTTCAGCTTTATGTATACCAATCCCTGGTAAAGTTGACAGTGCATCCGCATCAGCTGTGTTAATGTCTAATACACTGTGGTTTTGTGATTGCACTGTGATGACTTGCTCTGGAGGTTTAGCAACGGTCACAGAGTGACCAAGGCCTAGCGCAAGTAAAATGGATAGTGTGATGGTTTTTATCAACATAAATAACACTCCTTGTGTGAAAAGATCCAATCCCTCATTTATCACCTGCATTCTCACTGATGATTAATAAGGCCATATAACTAAAGTCAGTGTTTTATGATTTGTCAAAGCCACTCATTGTTCAATAAATAAAAATTATTGATAACCTCCTGTTTTAATTTAAGTTATTAAAACAAACTAAACTCATCCGAACTTGAAAAATTTTCAAAATAACTTGCGTATTATGGAGTTTAGGATTACTGTATATAAAAACAGTGACAAGGGGAATAACCATGGCAGTTATCATCAAATATGTTGTTGAAAGAAATGGAGTCGAGCGTATGACTTTCACATCTAAAAAAGAGGCTGATGCTTACGATAAAATGTTAGATGTCGCAGAGGCACTAGAAGATATGCTGACTAAGGTAGACGTACCACTAAGTGAACAACAAGTCGAATCCCTAGCACTTGAAATTGCAAAACAAAAAGATGACTTTGTTTCCGTATTAAAAGGTGGCAAGGTATCAACAAAAGCCAGTGCAAAAAGTAAAGTTGAGACTGAAAATCCCTCAGATAAAGTAACTAAAATTAAACAAGCTTAAAAGGATAACATTTAGTCTCCGGTAGCATCTATTCCATGTGAAATTTGCGTAAAGTAAATTCGATTCATGCAATCCTACACACAAAAAAAACCGCAGCAAATTGCGGTTTTTTTATCACGCGTAATAAAGCTTATTTAATTACACTTGCTACAGCATCTGCAAAATAATCGATATTATCTTTGCTTACACCAGCGACGTTAACACGGCTAGAACCTACAATATATATAGCATACTCATTACGAAGCCTGTCGATTTGCTCTTTGTTTATTCCTAGGAATGAGAACATACCATGCTGGCGATCAATAAATGAGAAGTCTTGGTCAACGCCTTTTGCCGCTAAGCTTTCCTTTATCAATGTACGCAAGCCATTGATGCGACCACGCATCTCATCCAACTCATCATGCCACATCTGCGTCAGCTCAGTACTACTTAAAATTGTATTTACAATATCTGCACCATGCGCTGGTGGCATTGAATAGATACTACGTACCACGCTTAGCATTACCGAATTCGACACATCAGCGACATTGCTGTCTTTGGCAATAATAGAGCACGCACCAACTCGCTCACGATACAGACCAAAGTTCTTCGAGCATGAAGAACAGATAATCATTTCATCGACCTGATCAGCAACCGCTCTTAACCCTTGTGCATCGGCCTCCAAACTAGTGCCAAAGCCCTGATAAGCAATATCAATAAGAGGCGTAAAGCCCTGCTCTTTTGCAAGCTCTGCCACGGTTTGCCACTGCTGTTGATTCAGGTCCATACCGCTTGGGTTATGACAACAAGCATGAAGAAGCACTACATCACCTTTGGGCACTTGTTTTAGCGCATTGATCATTTCGTCAAATAGTAACCCTTTATTTTCATAGTCATAATAAGGGTACTCTTTTACCGTCAAGCCAGCGGCTTCAAATAAGCTAATGTGATTTGCCCAAGTCGGGGTAGTCACCCACACAGTTGCATTAGTATTGCAACGTTTAATAAACTCAGCTGCGACACGTAAAGCACCGGTGCCACCAGGTGCCTGTGCTGTACGTACACGGTTTGCCAACAGCGCGCTATGCTCCCCAAGTAATAAAGACTCTATTTTCTGACAAAAGTCTAAATTACCAGCTAAACCAATGTAGCTTTTCGTTGTTTCGTTTTCTAGACGAAACGCTTCCGCCTTTTTAACCGCTCTGAGAACAGGTGTATTTCCCTGTTCATCTTTATAAACGCCGACACCAAGATCTATTTTTTGTGGGTTGTTATCCTGCTTATAAGCGGCCATCAGGCCTAAAATAGGATCTGTTGGGAGTGGTTTTAGCTCTGAGAACATAGCTTATCTCTTTTATTTTAATTAATTCCAATTCGGATGATTGACATCCGATTCCAATAGCGTTGATGGTAACATACAGATTTGTTACCAGTTACCATATTTATCTAGAATTTTATTCATTTTTGTAAACTTGTCCGCACCTAAGCAGAGGCAAGTTTACAGACTAAAATATCAAGTGGTGCTAGTTATCTTAGGGCTGCTACGCTACCAATTGAATAAAGAAATAGACTGGTTATTTTGGTAAATATTGTGGGATGCGAATACATGCAGCGGCTAATAACGCGAGTATTTCCTCATCAAAAAAAGCCTCTGTAAATGCTTCAGCATCAATAATACCAATACATTGCTCGTGCTTATTAAATAAAGGCAAACACACCTCAGCTTTAACTTTAGGGTCGCACGTATAATATTCCCCTCCCCTAGCAACATACGCCGGTATATCGTTAATTACCCGTGCCTTTGCACTTAGTACCGTTTGAATATTATTTGACGTTGCTGCAAAAGCCTCTGTTATTGGAAATAATGGTCTGCTCGGCGCACCATGGTAAGCCAGTTTAAGCAGCTGCTTACCCTCTTGAGTTTCCCTAGCTTGATAGATCCCAAACCAGTCTACTGCGCTATGCGCAACCACAGCAGATACTATTGTTTGCAACTTGCTCAACGCATACTCATTAGATTCAGCTTTTTCTATATATTCCTGCAATAAAAAAGGCGTGTCTTGTAGGTTGCCAAATAAACTACAACTACCTGCTTCACCAAGCTCTGGGATTTGATAAGACCACACCGCCGAACTTGTGTTTTGCTCAAGGAATGTATCTACTTTGACTAGTTGCTGCTGTAAAAGCTCAGGTTGGATTGATAACCCACTTAAAGAAATATAACGTGACACTTTAGCCATCTAAACATCCAAATTAAAATTAATGCAAGACTAACACGCTGGTGTCACATTGCCAACTCAAAAGTAGTAGTTTTATAGCGGTTTTCAAGCTTTGGTATGAGTATAATAAAAGAGCGTCTGAGTTTGCTTTAAATAGATTCGGAGGTAAGTGAATACACCATTTCTAACTCATTCCCAGCGCTGTTATAGCTGACACTTTGTGCAATTTCCCCCAGCAAACTTACGCCCCGACCATGACTATACTCCTGCTTCACTTGATTACGTGTGCCCGCTTTAAAACCATTTCCGGAGTCACAAATAGAAAAATACAACTTAAGCTCTTCAGGGCTATAACGTACAGAAATAATGATCAATGCTTCTTTCAGCTCTTTTAAAACGCTCTCTCTGAGACAGTAATACTCAAAAAAGCCGTCTTCTTTATTTTTTATTTCTGAATCAAGACCCAATACACCATGATCAAGTGAGTTATTATATGCCTCTGATAGTAGTAAGAAGATATTGGAGCGATGTGCTGAAATTCCATCTACTTCGCTTAACAAATCAACCAACTCAAGCACTGGATCGGTTGTTTTCATCTGCTGTGCATCCAAGGAGAGTGATATATTGAATGGAAGGCTTGAATAATGAGATGGGACTGATGCCACAGATTCACTCGCCACACAGTTGATGATTGCAATGCTTAAATCATCTTGCTGCTCCCCACTTCCTGTAAACTCCCTCACTTCAGAAATGATTTGCTCGGTTGAAATAACAGGTCGGCTTGCTAGCAAACGTTTTAGTCTTCTCTCTCCATACATGTCCCCCCTATCAGATTCTGACTCTATGATACCATCCGTTGCCATGACCAAACGTTGTTCAGGGTTTACTTCAAAGTGCAATAAGTTTCGCTCAAATTCCTCTGTGTCCAATATCCCCAATGCCATATGCTGGCTTTCTATTGTTTTAATCAACTTGCCGTTTCTGTCAATAAGATAAAGATCTGGTAACCCACCGATCCAAGCAGAAATACTCTTACCTGAACTACTTAATTCAATGATGGCTGCGGCGCAAAACATATGTCCAGGTAATAATTCATTCAGAGCTGTATTCAATTCAACGGCAATATCACTTACCGCCATCCCTTTTTGAACCATGGTATAAAAGATCCTTGAAGCGGGTAATGCCCCCACTGCCGCAGCAAGTCCATGCCCAGTAAAATCGCCTAGTAGACAATAAAATCCTCCCATCGGACTTTTTGCCATTAAAAACATATCACCGTTAAACATAGAGGCTGGTGATAAATGATACTCGCATATCTCAGGATACGTTGTCTGCTGGGCTAGAGCATTACTAAATATATGCTCAACAATTTCATGCTCTCGTTCGATTTGATTGTAATGATACTCAAGCTGTCGTTTTTGTTCGTTACTTTGTTGACTAAGCCTTCGAGTTCTCGCATGTGCTTTTATTTTCGCCGACAAAATGACTTTATCAAACGGTTTGTGAATGAAATCATCCCCACCTACAGCGAGACACTTTTCAAAACTACTTTGATCTTCCAATGCGGTAATAAAAATGATTGGTAAGTACACATTTCCGGCATGCTGTTTTATTTTTGGCGCGGTTTCAAAGCCATCCATCACTGGCATCAACACATCCAACAAGACAATATCGATGTCATGAAGCGCGAGTATTTTTAGCGCCTCAGAACCATTATGAGCACAAAAAACAGTGTAAAATTGCTGCTCAAGCATTGTCGTGAGAAGTCTGCAATTCAGTATTTGATCATCAACAACCAAGATATTCATGAGGGTTTAATCTTGCTGTGATCAGTCAATATCGAACTTTTTATCAAATCTTGATATTTGAAGGATTTTTTTGAGTTGAGGGCGACAGTTACTTATATGAATACTAGAAACGGAAGTACCGAGTGTTTTCTTCATGTTCAGCAGCATACCCAGTGCAGAGCTATCCATGTAATCAGTTTCACGCAAATCGACCACTACCTTTTCGGTTTGATCGCTGACTTCCGCATAGGCTTGTCGGAACGACTGCACCAGATTAAAGTCAAACTTTCCCCTGATTTGAATTGTTAATGTTTTACCATCAGCAGAAGCATTTTTACTTAAGCTCATCTTTAAGCTCCTAAATTATTTTGATTTGTTTCCCCTCACCAGTTTAAATATAACGCTTAAAAAGCATTTAGCAAAAAATAAAAACATCTAATCTGCTTTTTGTTATCATCTTATAAAAGAACAGCTATAAGGCCAAATTAGATGTCAGAATCTAGACTCGTATACTCGACAGATATAGGTCGTATCGATACAAAAGAACCTAAAAAACAAATACAAGGAAAAGTATTTAAAGATGGTGCCGTACGCATTGAAAGGCAAACAAAAGGCCGAAAAGGTAAAGGCGTCATGTTGGTAGTGGGTATTGATGGTGAGCAGCACGACCTAAAAAAAATAGCTAAAACGCTAAAGTCTAAAATGGGGCAAGGCGGTGCAGTCAAAGAAGGAGTTATTGAAATCCAAGGTGATGATAGAGACAAGCTTAAACAGCTTCTAGAGGGTCAAGGTTTTAAGGTAAAAATCGCGGGCGGTTAATTGTTATAATACATAGGTTAAGACTTGTACGGTGTATCGCGTACAAGTCTTATCAAACTAAAAAGCAAAGCAATATGGATACCAATCGCAGTTAGTGAGCGGACCAATACAATCACAATAAACTATATCGTAGGAACGAACTTAAATATATCGGCTTCACAAAGTGGTGGGCTGTAGTAGTAACCCTGCACAATATAGCAATTGTTTTTCGCCAGGAATGCCATTTGAGCTTCGGTTTCCACTCCTTCAGCAATTACCTGTAAATTTAATTTTTGCGCCATTGCAATAATTGCTGCGGTAATTTCCATATCATTAGGATCTTCAGGTATATCTTTTACAAATGAGCGATCTATTTTGAGTATATCTACTGGAAAGCGCTTTATGTAGCTAAGCGAAGAGTAACCGGTACCAAAATCATCAATAGACAACGACACTCCTAATGATTTTATGTGCTTGAGTTGAGCAATTGCTGCTTCGACGTCTCCCATTAACATACTTTCTGTCAACTCAAGGTGCAGCTGCGTTGGTTCTATCTTTGTTTTTTCAATAATATCCGACAACGTTTTAATAAGCTGTGCATCTTTAAACTGCCGCGCTGACAAGTTAATGGATACATTGCCAATTTTACCAGCTGTTTTCAGTCGACGAGAAAAGTGACAGGCTTCTTCCAATACCCAAGCACCAAGCTCAACTATCAGCCCTGTTGCCTCTGCTATTGGAATAAATTTACTAGGAGGGATCGCCCCCTCGATTGGGTGAAACCAGCGGATCAACGCTTCATAGCCCACCACTTCTGTGGTTTCACTGTTTACCTGTGGTTGATAATACAGCGTAAACTGCTTCATTTTTATTGCCGTACGTAATTCGTTTTCGATATATAATCGCTCATTTGCTGCGGCATCTAGATCTTGGCTATAGAAATGATAGGTATTGCGGCCTTTGGCTTTGGCTTGATACATGGCCAAATCGGCATGTTTTAGGAGTTGCTCTTCTTCTTGGCTATCAAAAGGAGCCATTGTTATGCCAATACTCGCACTGACTATAACCTCGTTATTACCCAATTTGATTGGCTGTGAGAGCGTTTTTTGAATAATATTTGCCACGTCCATGGCTTTTTCTCGTTCATTAATACCACTGAGCAGTACCGCAAATTCATCACCACCTAACCTTGCAATGGTGTCCTCGGCACGAAGACGTTTTTTCAATCGTGTCGCGACTTCAAGGAGTAGGCGATCCCCAGCATCATGGCCTAAGGTATCATTGATCCGCTTAAACTCGTCTAAGTCAAAGTAAAATAAAGCAAAGGCGTAATGACCGCGCTCTGCAAGCGCCATCGATTTGCGCAGCTGCATTCTGAAGAAGGTACGGTTTGCAAGCCCCGTTAGCGTGTCAAAATATGCAAGCTCCTCCATCTTGCGCTGGCTTTCTTTAACAAACGAGATATCTTGAGCTGAAGCAACATAGCTTGAAATTGCACCGCCCTCTTCACGGATAGGCGAAACACTCAAACTCACCCAAATAGGTGCTTCTCGATTACCAGCAAGCATAGTATCACCGCGCCAATAGTTACGACTGCGCAAATCAATATCAATGTCATCAATTAAAATTGCCATGTCTTTTGAAATAATACTCAAAAGAGGTGAGCCTATAAAATGCAGTTCATCATAACCTGTCATTTCTTGCATCTTAGGGTTTACATACTCAATTTGAAAATGCTCATTAGTTAAAACCACCCCTGTGCCCGAAAAAGCCACTGCTTTAGATAACCTGTTTGCCGCTTTTTCGGCTATTTCTTTTTCGGTAATACGCTGATTTAGGCCGTTGACAAGTTGCCTGATCTCTACGCTCATATCATTAAAAGAGGCATTAAGCTGACCAATTTCATCGTCAGTGCTTGGCAGCGTTGGCATATCCCATTGACCACGACCGAACCCTTTTACCGCTTTAACTAGCGCATTGATACGTTTGAGCACCAATTGATATAAAACTTGATGTAATAACAGCGCAACAAAAATCGCGTAAAGAATAAACAAGCCAAAGAACTTCACCTTTAGTTCTTCTATTGCTGAAATAGCAGAAGCACGCTTTTTGTATATACCAATGTACCAATCTAAATTGGCAATATGGGTAACGTGCATAATATGCCATTTATCCCTGTGCTTAAATTCATCTTGAATATTAGGTAGCTTGGTAAATAGTGCTGCTTGTACTATTTTGCTTAACCCCTCGGGCAGCTCAGTGTAGTCTTGGAGTTTGCCAGTGATAGCAGTCGTTTGAAGTAAACCAGGCGCAGCTAATAAGCGCCCCTGTTTGTCAAAAACAATAAAATTTTGTTGTTGATCAGAGCGCGGAAGTTTCTCAAGTAGCGTCTCTAATTCAATATCACTCCCAGTTAGACCAATGTAGGTATCATCAAGATAAAGTGGAACCAAAATGCTGATCACCCATTTGTTCCATACTCGATCAAAATAAGCGCCTGACCACACGGCCTCGCGCGTTGGGTTTTGATCTGCATGTAGTATTGGCAAATTATGTAGCTGGTTATTGACTAACCGAGGGTCTTTGGCCAGCAGTGCATTTGGGGGCGCGACTCTCACAAAACCATCTTTTGTAGAAAGATAAAAGTTAAAGAAATCTTGTAACAGTGGAGGCGCGAGTATATTCCAAAGTAATTCCGACTCTGAAAAGAGCTTTTGCATAGCTTGTGAATCATTGCCATCAGTATACAGAGCAGCGGATAAGCCATTTCTTGCAGTGCTTGCAAGGTTATCACCCCGCTTTTCTATATTCGCGGGCGCGCCAGAGAAGTCTTCACTGCTGTAAAGAAGGTGCTTGGCGACAACAGAATTTGCTTGCTCAGCTAAGCTAGACTTTAACTCTAAGTAGCTTGAAAACTGACTGTTAACCTGTGCGCTGAAACGTTTTAGCTCATCATATTCTTCGTAGATTAACTGCTTTTCTTCAGATTTTAGCATCAATGCGGCCGCAAAAACGCCAGAGATCAGGCATATTGCCGAGATCAGCATCGATAATTTTACACTTAAGGAGTTCGCACCATATCTGGATGGTGGGCGACGATTACCCACAAGTTAGCCTATCTTCTATTTGTAGTGGTGTATTGCCTGAATATATCAGAATATTTTTCGACTCGCCAATAAGTTACGTTTGATTAACCTATATATAAGTCAAACAGATGAAGTGTCTCTATTGATAGCCCCTAAGAATTTTTTCCACCACATTCAAACTAGTACTTGTGTTTCGTTTTGGTTCTATGTTAATAATGTATTCGATTTCAAAATAAGGTTTGAAAAAATGAATTTCATCACACGCAACACATATTTCTTTTTTGGCTTCTTTAGGTGAAGAGGCTTGACTGTTCGCGAGTGAAAAAGAATAGCTAAGCCTCCCAACATCGGGGGGCTTTTTTTTGGCTAAATGGGAGTGAGGACCTATGACACAAGACACATTAGATGCCCTTAGGCATGACATCAATGAGATAGATTCAGAGTTATTAATACTACTGGCAAAACGCCGCCGCATTAGTCACGGCGTGCTTGAATATAAAATAGCCAACAATAAGCCAATCCGTGATGAAGCGCGTGAGCAAGCACTGCTAGAGAAATTAATCCGCTATGGTAAATCTCTGGGTCTAGATGCTTTTTACATAAACAGCGTTTTCCAAACCATCTTAGAAGACTCTGTATTAAACCAACAAGCCATGTTGCAAAAGAATTTAAATCCCGATGCTGTAGGTGATACACATCGCGTTGCTTACCTTGGCGGACAAGGGTCTTACAGCCAACTAGCATGCCATAAATATTTTAGCCGTCGTCCCGGCAAGCTTGTGGAAATGGGTTGCCAAAGCTTTGATCAAATCACCGAGCAAGTAGAAAAAGGCCAAGCCGATTTCGGCATTTTACCCATTGAAAATACCAGCTCTGGCAGCATAAACGAAGTATTCGATTTACTACAGCATGCGCAAGTCTCCATTGTGGGCGAAGTAACGCATACCGTGGAACATTGCTTACTAGCACTGCCTGACACAGAGTTACAAGCTATTGAAAAAATCTATGCGCACCCACAACCTTTTGCCCAGTGCAGCCGTTTCATTCAAGGCCTTGGCGATATTCAGCATGAAACATGCGACTCGACTTCAAGTGCGTTAAAGCATGCGGCTGAGCATCCAAATAGTGCAGCTATCGGCTCAGCTCAAGCAGGAAAAAACATGGGTCTTGAGGTAGTCAAGGCGGGTCTTGCAAATCAAACTGAAAACCATAGTCGTTTTATTGTGGTCGCAAGAAAAGCACTTCAAGTGTCCACTCAAATCCCAACTAAAACTAGTTTAATTATGGCCACCAAACAGCATGTTGGCTCACTTGCCGACGCGCTAATGGTATTTAAACAGCATAATATCAATATGGTTAAGTTAGAGTCACGCCCAGTACCTGGTAACCCTTGGGAAGAAGTTTTTTATGTAGATTTGCTTGCCAATATTGCAGACTCACAAGTCCAAGTGGCACTTGAAGAGTTAAAAGATCATACCCAGTTTGTACGCTTACTGGGCTGCTACCAGAGCGAATCGCTACAAGCTGTGGATGTATTATGATCCCAATTTAACTCAATACTTGCTCAATTTGAGGGATTAAATCTGACGCTAGCTGCGTTAAAAATTTCTCATATAGAGCAAATAGCAAAATTTTTGCCTTGCCTACAGGGAGGTAGGTACCTTGGCGATAGTAGGACGCGGTAGCGGGGCTATCGACAAGATTTTCTTGCCTCAAAATAGACCGCTTAATTAAGTAAATTGGCATAATCAACCATACTAAATCACTCTCATTGAGAAAAATAAAAAGCCAAAGCGCAAATTGCATTCTGGCTTTTTTGGTTGAGATTTATTTAACCTTAGGCTAGTCGCCGCTAAGACCAAGGAGCTCAATTTCTGAGATCTGTACTAAGCCATCGTTATTCGCATTTTTGCTAATGTTTAGACGATAACTGCGATAGGCAAAAGCATTGGAGAAAGTAAACACTCTTCGTTGTAAGCGTTCATCCCAGCGCTCACCTACCCAAACCGCGACTTCTGTCCACGTCTGACCACCATCATTAGATCCCAGTAGCTGAAAGTTTTCGGGATCGCGTTCTGGCGCATCATTGGCACTGGTGATAGCCAAACCACTCACAATCTGTGACGCAGTAAAATCAGCTTGGATCCAAGATGGTGATCCCTCTGTTGGCGGGCCTTGCCATTCATTGTGATCTAGCCATTTTGTCTCGGTATCATTATCAAACGCTTTTTGTTCACTTTCCGCATCTCCAATACGATTACGCGCGGTAAAGCTTGTTCCAGCCAAGTCAGACAAGTCTTCAAGTGCATACTGAGGTCCAGCGAGTTCAATTTCAGCTATTTGCACTAACCCATCATTATTCGCATTTTTACTGATAGACAAGCGATAATGTGTGTAAGCCAAGCCATTAGCAAACGCAAAGGCTCGACGTTCAAAACGCGATTCAAACGGCTCCCCTACCCAGGTATTTAATAATTGCCATACTTCCCCATCGTGAGATGCCAAAAGTTGGAAGTTTTCAGGGTCACGCTCCGGCGCATCATTGGCGCTGGTAATGTACAAAGTATTTACCGCTTGCGCTTGTGGTAAGCTTACTTGAACCCAAGCTGGATCTTCAGCAGTGGGAGGCCCCTGCCAATCGTTGTGATCGAGCCACTTAGTCTCAACATTTTTATCAAAGGCTTGCGCTGCGCTCTCTGAATCGCTAATACTAAAACGCGCCGTGTAACTCGCACCTTGAACTTGTGCATGATCTAATCCAGAGATTTCTGGGCCGATTAATTCAATCTCAGCAAGCTGCATCAAACCATCATTATTTTTGTTCTTGGTTATCTCAAGGCGATAGCTTTGATATGACAATTGATTCGCTACCGCAAAGCTTTGGCGCTCTCCTCTTGCTTCAAAAGATTCACCAACCCAATTACTCAACTGCTGCCATGTAACTCCGTTATCGTTAGAGCCAAATAAAGCAAAGTTCTCAGGATCTCGCTCAGGAGCATCATTGGCGCTCGTTATCGCAAGCTGATTAACTGCCACCGCCTCATTAAAATCTACTTGGATCCATGAAGGCGCTTCGACAGTAGGTGGGCCTTGCCAATCATTATGATCCAGCCACTTAGTGGTTGGGTCGTTATCAAATGCCTTATCTTGGTTTTCTGCCTCACCGATACTGTTGCTTGCCGTGACCGCAAACGTCTCAGTATCCGTATGGTCAACGCTCGGATAAACCGGCCCAACAAATTGAATTTCTCCAATTTGCAGTAAACCATCGTTATTTTTGTTTTTTGTCACAGCAATTCGGTAGCTGGTATATTTTTGCGCATTACCAAATACAAAGCCTTGACGTTCAAAGCGCGCTTCAAACGACGCCCCAACCACATTGCCCAAATTAACCCAACTCGCGCCCTCATCGTTAGAAGCTAATAACGAGAAGTTTTCTGGATCTCGCTCTGGGGCATCGTTAGCACTGGTAATGTAAACACCACTAATTGCTTGTTGAGTGGGAAAATCCACTTGGATCCAAGATGGTGCTTCCTCTGTCGGTGGCCCCTGCCAATCATTGTGGTCAAGCCATTTAGTTTGCGGATCGCCATCAAATGCCTTGTCTGCACTCTCGGCGTCACTAATCGCATTTCTTGCTGTAATAGTGGCACCTGATGTCACGACTTGCAGCATGGGTCCGGTGGATACCGGCTCATCAAATAGTGGTAGTGCTAAGTCCATAATACTATCGGCACTAAGACCTAGCTGCTTCGTTAATGGGTGAGCTTGCAGCGCGTTGTAGATTGGCAATCGAAGCGCTTCAAGTGCAGCTTCATCACCGCCAAGTGCGGCGCTAAGATTACTAGCAGAGTCGCTTAAGATACCTTGCAAGGAACCTTGCTCGTCAAACTGTGCAAACGCAGCATTGAATAGGGAAAGCTTTTGCACACTCTCGGAAACATACGTCATCTCGCAACTTTGCTCACCAGAGTCAGAGGTTATGCAAGTTTCCCCTAATTCAAAATTCGTTAATTGGTCAGCGCTAACCACAGGTAACTCAAAAACATTAGTGTCCCCTGTTTGCCAGCCAAGAGCCCGAAGCAATATCGCAGACATCTGGGCTTTTGCCAGTGCCATTAATTCGGGAGTGGAGACATTACGCCCCTCGGCAATCTGCTGCTCCACCAGCATGGTTGCTAGTGTCGTCAAGGCGTTAATTTGTAAGGTAGCATCAGCACTACCATCGGCATTTGAACCAAACGGCACGGCAACATGACTTAGAGTAGCCAAAGTCACACCAGAAATGTAATCGCCACTTACCTGCTCCCCAATACCTACTGAGCCACAGCGACTCGCGTCGCAGCGCATCTGCGAGCCTTCGCTCGTTGTGGCGGTCACTTTAATAGTAGAATTAATACCAAACCCAGCTTTACCAGTCAGTTCTATAAACCATTCCCCCGTTTGACTGGTTGTCGAGTTCTCATCCATCATCATGCTAGAGCCATTGAGCGCCGTCACCGAAATGCGGGCTTGACTCAACGCGCCTTTTATCACTGAACCTGATACTTCTGCCGTCGTCACAACAGGGGTTACTGGCACTTTTTCAACTTTTGGAGCATCGCTCCCGCCGCCACATGCAGCCAATAAACTGCTAACGGCAATGAGCGGGATCGCATTTCTTATTTTATTTAACGTGTTCATATTTATCCCTTCTTACATATCAACCAACTCGTGTGAATAGGTTGATATAAACGCACCACAAGCAGGTGATAAGCCGTGATATTGTTTCTCGTTGTACTGACACGACTTCACCCGGTTTGCATTACTTTATGGTTATCGCCAAAGTTAAAATCGGTAGGTGATCCCGGCATAGTAGCGCTGCCCGGTGTAGCTGCTGCTGCGCAATCTCGCTTTAGAATCTTCACCATAAAAGGTTCTCGGTTCTTCTTTGGTTAGGTTGATAACAGACGCGGTTAGGATCAGGTTTTCCATCAAGTTATAAGAAGCGTTCACATCAACTTGTTGATATGGTTCCTGATATACAGTGAGCCCGTCGGCAAGCCCCAAAGCGGTCTCTCCTCGGCGGTTATATGATGCTCTGACACTGAAAGTGTCATTCTCGTAATAGACGGAGAAGTTAAATTGATTATCTGCACTACCGACAAGTGCAGACTCACCGACCTTTTCACCGTCTACGCTAATGTCTGCCTGATTGGTATCGTTTAGGGTGTAGTTAACGTTGAGACCAAAGCCATTATCGAACGCATGTTGTGCAAACAGCTCTACTCCCCGAGAGGTTGCGTTTGTACCATTGGCGGTGGTGGTAAACGGCGTGACGGTAATATCACCCGGCGGCACAATTTCAACACCGGTAAAAGGGTTATTAAAGCCCTCAAACGGCCTTACTGAGGTAATGATCAAGGGCACGATAAAGTTATCTACGTCTTTGTTGAATACCGCAATACCAACCGCAGATCCTTCGCCATAATAATACTCCGCAGATAAATCCATCTGTACCGATTCAAATGGTTTTAGCGCTTTGTTACCCCCTGAACCACGCCATCCAGGCTCCACAGGGTTGCCTCTAAACTCTAGCCTGTCGTCTGCCCATTCTTGAGAGATAAAGGTTAACTGCTCGGGTGCTCCCATGTCGTTGAACGGGGCTCGAGACATCGTTTTGGCGATAGCACCTCGTATAACAAGATTGTCGCTGGCATCCCAGACAATATTGAAGCTAGGTAAAAATTGCGAGTCGGTTACGGTACGCACGGTGGTGGTTTCAACGTCAATAAGGCGCTCATCACCTAAGATATCTTCTTCGGTGACATCATCAATGTCATCTAAAAAGTAGTTAATTTTATCCGATGACATAATCTGCGTTTCAGTCTCGACATAGCGTACCCCAATGTTTCCTCTAAAATCTCCAAAAGAAAAATCGGCTTGTAGATAGGCGGCCATGATCTCTTCTTCTATGTCGAACACAAAATCAGGCTCACGGCGCGTGTGCTTAACATATTCACTGGTCACGATTTCGCGGTATCTATCCCAATTGATCGTGGGCATGGTATTTACTTCAAAGCCGCCTGGGATATTTTGTTCAGACGTTGTATTCAAAATATCTTCCAGTTTTGGCATACCACCAATCCACTGGTAAGACACCTCATCAATGGCACCTTGACTGAATGGATCAAGCTCGCCACTGGCAATTCTGTCAGCCCCATCTTGAGTGATGAAGAAGGTGTTGTTGGTTTCGCGATGCAGTGTCGCTTTACGATATTTAGCACCAACATGCAGCGTATCAACGATGCCGTACCCGACGCGATAATCAAGGTCTAACTGGGCATAGTCCTCTTCTAAGTCACTGACGACAAAGCTTGAACCTGTCGAACCCGGGTCGGGATCGCCGGCAATACCAGCCTGAAGGTTAGACAGCAAAGCGGGATCGGCGTACAGCGACACTCTGTCGCCTAATCGCCACCCAGCAAATGAAGCGGCGTTTTCAATCTGTCCAGAATCGCTGCGACTCGCAGGTTGGCCGCTTTTATACGCCGCGCTCCAAGATTCTGAAGGGCCTCCGCTGGCTTCAGTGTGACCCAATTTACCACGTAAATCATATAAATCACCGGCATATTCAAAAGCGAAGTCGTAGGTATCCGAGGTGTCTTTTTCTACCGTGTAACTACCAATGATCCAAGGAAATTCAAGATTCCCTTCAGTGCCACCAGCGCCACTGGTGAAGTCCATGCCTGTCACAATCGTACCGGTTTCGTCTAGGGTAATACCGGTAAGGTAATCTGGGCTGTACTTCCACTCTGGGATCCACATTTGTGACGTGGTGCGATTTTGCCCAAGCTCAAAATGAAAATGATTGAATGTTAAAGATAAATCGTCTACTGGACGCCATTGAATGGTGGCTTGTAACCCCTGACGTTCACGTTTTTCTTTGGTTACCCCAACACCTGCAACTTGCGGTGCCCAAACACCATCATAAACGTTACCATAAGCATCTTCTAACGCTGCAAATCGACGTGTACTATCAGCAATCACATTGCCCGCCGTGTCCGTTGCTGGTAATTCTGAACTTGTTGCCCAACGCCAACCGCCACCGCCCGACATATCACCGCCTAAAGACCGGTTGGTGCGGTCTTGATTGGTATAACCAACTAGCAAGCCAAAGGTTTCTTCTTCGTTTTTCCAAGAATAAACACCGCTAAAATTAGGCTCGTACTCTTCAGTCACATCAGCGTAGGTATATTCAACATTTAACGCCCCAGAATTTGCCTCCATATCCAGTGGTTTACGGCTGTGTAGAATAACCGTGCCGCCGACCCCACCTTCATCTAAACGCGCCTCAGAAGACTTAAACACTTCAACCGATTGCACCATGGTAGACGGCAACAAAGAGTAACTAAAAGAGCGCGACGGCGAGCCCGGAGAAGAAGCGATAAAATTGCCGTTTAACTGCGTAAAAGTAAGATCAGAGGAAAGGCCACGAATACTGACGTTTTCCCCTTCCCCGCCACTACGAGAAATCACCACACCGGGTACACGTTGCAGTGAATCCGCCACATTTTTATCGGGAAACTTGCCAATATCTTCTGCTGTAATGGCATCCACAATCGCGTTTGATAAACGCTTAATCGCCAAGTTTTCAGCCATAGATGCGCGGATCCCGCGCACCTCAATCGTTTCGATTTCCTGCGCCTGCTCTGTTTCGGCTTCTTCAGCCATTGCCCAGTTAGTCGCTGATAATATCGCAAGAGCGAGTACAGACTTGCTAAATTGCCGTGAATTTCCTGCTGCATGGCTTCTGTTATTATTATTGGCCATTACTATCTCCAAATTTTTATTTTTATAAAATCATGCGTCCCTTGCTGCTCCATGACGGATGATCTTATGACAACCCTTTTTGGCTTCCTTAAAGGGGGGCAACCAATTGTAATACTCGTTCAGCATAGTGAGTGCATTAACAAAAGTGATAATAGAATATCGGTTTGGAATAAAACAAAATCGGCGTAAAGGTTAAAAAAGATGCAAACCTTCATACGCTGCATTACCGAAGAAGTATGCGCTATATTCACAAAATATGACGATATTGGATAGTTTTGTATCAGGATGGGAATAGATAACCGCAAGAAAAAAAAGAAGAAATAAAAGAGTCCTGAACTTCACTTGCCCAACTAAAATATTTAATTCCAATAAATCAACCAAAGAGAATAAAATAATTCTGGTAAAAATGGTACGTATGCCAACTTTGGGTTCTACTAGTCTGTAAAAGCTGATCACTCAAAAAAGAGATAAAGTGCAGTAACCACTAAATAGCCTGAAGTGCTAATAACAAACCTATTAACGCTTATTGTAAACAACAATGGTTTACGCCCCAAAAACCACGTTCTGCACTAAATCTAACGCTGCTGGCGCTGCAACTCCCTAGTCGACTGACGCTAATTTTTTGCGTAGCTGTGAAGGAATATCACCAAATAATCGACGAAATTGCTTACTAAAATAACTAGGCTCTGAAAAACCACATTGATAGGCAACCTGCGACACAGGTAAACGGGTTTCAACTAATAGCTTTCTGGCATTTTCTAATCTGACTTCATTAATAAACTGGTTTGGGGTTTTTGCTAGGTGCTTTTTAAACCTACGCTCTAGTGCGCTCACGGAGAGGTGAGCTACGTCTGCTAATTCTTCGATGCAGATATGACGATGATAATTGGTACGAATAAATTCAACGGGAGCTTCGATTGCTCTAACATGAGAGAGCGCCTTTGACGTTTTTTCAAGATGCCGAGTGACACCATACGTACCCAAAGTATTACCATTTTCATCTAATAGCACATGCTTAGATGTAGAAAACCATGCCAAATCACCGCTACTCGTTTGATTTAACTCTAGTCTATCTGTCACTATGTACCCTTCCATCACCCGCTTATCATCATTTACATATTGAAATGCCAAATGTGGTGGCGAGAAGTCGAAATCGGTTTTGTACAATATTTGTTCTAATGCTTTATAACCTTGGTGCTCAACAAACTGTTGATTCGCGTGCACTATCCTACTGTCTGTATCTTTCACCCAAAAAAGAATATCTGGGATCAAATCAAACGCCGCTATTAGTTGATTGACCCCAGCTTGAGTCAAAATGCTTTGCTCTATCACACCCTTTCCCATCTTAACAAAATGAACTAAACCAATTTATTTAAACGCCGATTTTGTTGCATTGTCAACCGAATTTTTATTACCGCTGAGGTATGGCACTTCCCTATTATCAATAGCATCAGATCAACTCACCTTGATAACTCGATGGAGCTAAACAATGGATAATTGCAAAATCCGTATGGCCATGGTTGGTGGTGGTGAAGGTGCTTTTATAGGCGCTGTACACCGAATTGCAGCACGTTTGGACGGCCAGATAGAATTAGTAGCAGGCGCTTTTAGCTCAGATCCACAGAAAAGTATAACAATGGGTAAACAGCTAGGGTTAGCACCAACACGTTGCTATGATGACTACCACATGTTATTGCAATCTGAAGCTGCGCTTCCTGAGTCTGAACGCATTCATTTTGTCGCTATTGTGACACCAAATCACCTGCATTTTCCGATAGCGGCAAAAGCTATCGAGTATGGCTTTCATGTATTAAGCGACAAGCCTGCAACGCTGAATTTGTCCGAAGCATTACAACTACAAACCTTATTACAACAGACAAATTGCCTGTATGGGTTGACTCATACCTATACAGGTTACCCCATGGTGAAAGAGGCACGCCACCGTATTGCCACAGGAGAACTTGGTAATATTCGTAAAGTCGTTGTTGAATACAGTCAAGGATGGCTTGCAAGTGAAGATGACGAACAAAGTAAACAAGCAAGTTGGCGCTTAGATGCGAGTCAATCTGGGATCAGCTGCTGTATGGGTGATATTGGCGTACATGCAGCCAACCTCACCGAATATGTAAGTGGCTTAACTATCACTTCTCTTTGTGCCGATTTAAACACCGTTGTTTGTGGGCGCCAGCTAGATGATGACGGCACGGTATTATTACGTTTTGATAATGGTGCAAAAGGCGTGCTACTAGCAAGTCAAATAGCACTTGGTGAGGAAAATAATCTCACGTTAAAAATCTATGGCGACAAAGCCAGTATCGAGTGGTCACAAATGGAGCCTAATAGCCTCTGGCTACGCATGAAAGATGCACCGGCTCAGTTACTCCGCACAGGAGCCGGCACGCTTTGCCACGCCGCGACCAATGCGACCCGTGTGCCAGCAGGTCACCCTGAAGGCTATCTAGAGGCCTTTGCCAATATTTATCTTAATTTTGCCATGCTTATTCAAGCGCGCCAGCAACAACCGGATGTCCAGCCAGAAGACTTTGACGTACCGAGTATTCAAGCGGCAGTTCGCGGTATGGCATTTATAGAAAACGCAGTTGCTGCCAGTGCAAAAGAAACCAAGTGGCACCCTTTTAACATCGGATAAAATACACATGAAACAAATCAAAGGACCGGCAATTTTTCTCGCGCAGTTTGCTTCTGAGCAAGCACCATTCAACGACTTTAGTAGTATTTGTCAATGGGCAAGCCAATTAGGTTACAAAGGGATCCAACTACCTAGCTGGGAGGCGCGATTATTTGATTTAAGAAAAGCCGCTGAAAGCCAGGATTATTGCGATGAAATTACTGGCATTGCCAATGAGTATGGCCTTACTATTTCTGAGCTATCTACACACTTGCAAGGTCAGTTGGTTGCCGTACACCCAGCATATGACCAGATGTTTGATGGATTTGCACCAAAAGAGGTGCATGGTAAAGCACAAGCAAGAACACAATGGGCTGTTGATCAATTACTGCTTGCAGCCAGTGCAAGTGAAAAGCTAGGGCTAACCTCTCATGCCACTTTCTCAGGCGCGCTGCTTTGGCATACTGTTTACCCTTGGCCGCAAAGGCCCAGTGGACTTGTTGAGCAAGGCTTTGAGGAGTTGGCTAAACGTTGGCTGCCTATTTTGAACCGTTTCGATGAGGTAGGTGTAGATGTGTGCTACGAGCTTCATCCCGGTGAAGATTTGCATGACGGGGTCACCTTTGAGCGCTTTTTAGCAGCGACCAATCACCACCCCCGAGCCAATATTCTTTATGATCCGAGCCACTTTGTTTTACAGCAATTGGATTATTTAGCATTTATCGACATCTATCATGAGCGAATAAAAGCATTTCATGTAAAAGATGCCGAATTTATCCCCAACGGCCGCTGCGGTGTATACGGCGGATACCAAGGATGGCAACAACGGCCAGGACGGTTTCGTTCATTAGGTGACGGACAGGTCGATTTTAAAAAAATATTCAGCAAGTTAACACAGTACGGTTTTGATGGCTGGGCGGTGTTGGAATGGGAGTGCTGCATTAAACATCCCGAAGATGGCGCCAAAGAAGGGGCTGAATTTATTAAACAAAACCTGATCAGACCCACAGAGACAGCCTTCGATGACTTCGCAGGCAGTAGTACAGACACCGAGCGCAATAAGCAAATACTCGGTTTAATATAAACAGGACAGCGACCATGAAAAATAACAATTATAATCGTATCGTCTTCCATCTTTGTTGCCTAACATTGGTTGTGACGTCAATGACATTTGCGATCCGAGCGGGTATTTTAGGACAGCTAGGCGGACAATTTGGCCTTTCCGACACAGAGCTGGGCTGGGTAAACGCGATGGCATTTCTAGGCTTCCCTGTAGCAACCATGCTCGGTGGTGCTATTTACAACGCCATCGGTGCTAAAAAGCTTATCGCTTTAGCCTTTTTTTGCCACTTTGCAGGGTTAGTTTTAACCATTACCGCAGATGGTTTTTGGCTTTTGCTCATCTCGACCTTTTTGATTGGCTTTGCCAATGGCTCTGTAGAAGCTGGCTGCAACCCACTGATCGCTGAAATGTACCCCAAAAATACAACCACCATGCTCAACCGTTTCCACGTTTGGTTCCCAGGCGGCATAGTGATTGGTGCTCTGGCATCGAGTGCCATGACGACATTGGGCTTTAATTGGCAGTGGCAAGTTGCTTTGATATTAATTCCAACGCTGATTTACGGTGCGATGATGATCAAATCACAATTTCCGGAATTTGATCGCACAGATCATTCTACCACCAGCAACCTTAAACACCTGTTCTCGCCATTATATCTATTTTTAATCTGCTGTATGACCTTAACAGCAACAACCGAGCTTGGCACACAACAGTGGATTGAGCGTATTTTAGGGGCTTCTGGCGCATCTCCAATGATGATCCTTGCACTTATCACAGGACTTATGGCATTGGGCAGATTTTTTGCAGGGCCCATTGTCCACCGCTTTAACCCAACAGGCGTACTGCTCGGCTCTGCTGTATTAGCAACGGCTGGTATTCTTATGATGAGTCAAGTGCACGGAGCAGCCGTTTACCTAGCCGCCATTTTATTTGCTTTGGGTGTCACGTATTTTTGGCCAACGATGCTGGGCTGTGTTGCAGAGTACACACCAAAAACGGGGGCTCTGGGCATGTCTTTGATGGGGGGCGCTGGTATGTTTGCCGTTAGCATGTGGAATCCTGTAATTGGCAGTTGGATTGATTCAGCAAGGCGTGAGGCGCAAACCGCAGAATTAACGTCACAGCAATCTGAACTTATTGCCGGTCAAGCAGTGCTTGAAAACATCCTGTTATTTCCAGCGATTCTAATTGTGGCTTTTATCGGCCTTTATCTTTATATCAATAAAAATAAGCGCGTAGAGAAATACGCGTAATACCAATTCGCTTAATTAAGCTTGCTATTTTGAGGTGAAAAAGCCTTGCCGATAACAAGGCGAAAATTTTTCACGCAGCCAACGTTAGGTTTGCGCCTTCAAATTGAGCAAGTATTAAGACTAATTGGTACAAGTAGCAACAAGTAAAAAGTGAACAAACGAGGTTCCATTATGCTCAACTCTATAAAAATGCTCACGCTGGCATTGACTGTTAGTTGTACCGCTTGTGCGAGTACCACTGATAATCAATTGAGCCAACAAGAGCAACAAGCGGGATGGCAATTGTTATTCGATGGCAAAGACATGTCTCATTGGCGTAACTTTAAACGCGACACTCTTGACCCAAAATGGCAAGTGAAAGACGGGGCAATGACGTTAACGCAAGGGGGCGGCGGCGACATTCTAACCAAAGAAATATATCGTAATTTTGAGTTACAGCTCGAATGGAAAGTGTCAAGAAGAGGCAATAGTGGGATCTTTGTGCTGGTCGATGAAACAGGCAGTGCAATTTATTCACGAGCACCTGAAATCCAGATCTTAGACAACGAAGAGCACTCTGATAACAAAATCGACTCTCATCTGGCTGGCTCTATCTTTGACTTGATTGCCGCACCAAGTAAGGCACATAAGCCTGCTGAAAAATGGAATCAAGTACGTATTAAAATGCTAGATAATCACCTCCAAGTATGGCAGAACGGAGTCAGTACCACCAGTGTGGTGATAGGTAGCAGCACATGGAATACCCTAGTCAAAGGCAGCAAGTTCGCGACATGGGAAGGATTCGCTGAAGGCAAAAAAGGCCATATCGGTCTGCAAGACCATGGTGACCAAGTTTGGTTTAAAAATATCAAGATCAGGGAGCTGTAATGATGGCGGAATTTAACCATAAAGTACTCGTCGTTGGCTCCGGTGCAGGTGGTGCAATGGCTGCATACACCCTGGCTAAGCTTGGACATAAGGTGTTGATGCTAGAGGCCGGTAGAAATTACGATCCTAAGAAAGAAACCCCCATGTTCCGTCGCAATAGCGAAGCACCTTTGATGGGAGCAGGTAACAAAGATAAAAACTTTGGCTTTTACGATGCAACCATTGATGGTGGCTGGCAAGTACCTGACGAACCTTATACACACGCTGAAAATACCGACTTCTATTGGTGGCGAGCCCGTATGCTTGGTGGCCGAACTAACCATTGGGGGCGCTATTCGCTGCGCTTTAGTGAACATGACTTCAAGGGGAAAAGTCGTGACGGTCACGGGGCTGATTGGCCATTCGAATACCAAGATATTGCACCTTGGTATGATAAAACCGAGGAAATAGTTGGAGTCTGTGGCACGAACACTGGGCTTGATGATATGCCCCCCTCTGCTCCGGGGATCTTGCAGCCACCGCCCAAACCAAGAGTACCCGAGCTGCTTGTTGCCGCTGCGGCTAAAAAATTAGGGATCCCAGCTGTGCCCATGCACCGCGCAGTGCTTACCCGTAGTAAAGGCGATCGCTCAGCTTGCTTTTATGCGACGCCATGTGGCCATGGCTGCTCTATTGGCGCGGCTTTTCAAACCACCACTTCACTAATTCCGATGGCAAAAGCTACGGGCAACCTTGAGGTGATCACCGACGCCATGGTGAAATCAGTGACTACGGATGAAGAAGGTAAAGTTACCGGCATCACTTATGTCGATAAAAAGTCTGCACAAGAGCACGCTCTTAACGCCGACGTTGTCATACTCGCTGCCAGTGCTTGTGAATCTGCACGTATTTTACTGAACTCAAAACATACTAAACACCCTAATGGATTAGCCAACTCTAGCGGCCACGTTGGACGGAATCTGATGGACTCCACAGGTGCTTGGCTTGGTGCGCAAATACCCGCGTTAAAAGGCCGCCCTCGTTATAACGAAGATGGCCATACCGCCAACCACCTATTTATTCCTTGGTGGGGCCACAAAGCACAAGAAGAAGGTGAGTTAGCCTTCCCTCGAGGCTACCATTTTGAAATTAGCAGTGGCTTTAGGGAACCGGGCTCTGGCGTTTCAGGCGACAAGCAAGGTTATGGCCCCGAGCTAAAGCAGCAAGTACGCGACGCGTATGGCTCTTATGTTGGATTTGCACTACGCGGAGAAATGCTACCTAACCCAGATTCTTACATGGAAATTGACGAGAGTGTCAAAGACAAATGGGGGATCCCAGTTGCCAAATTCCATTTCAAATGGTCTGACAGAGAGCTAAAGCAAATTGAACACGGCCTTATAACCGCAAAGCAAATCCTTGAAACCATGGGCGCCAAGGTCGGCGAACTACCTCCTGCGGAAAAGGCTATTTCAAAAGGGGGTGAGATCATTCATGAAGTCGGCACCACAAGAATGGGCAGTTCACCCAAAGATTCCGTCACCAACCAATGGGGCCAAACTTGGGACTGTAACAACCTATTTGTAATGGACGCAGGGGTCTTTGCTTCAAACCCGCATAAGAACTGCACCTTAACCATTATGACTTTGGCGATGCGAAACTCGACTTGGCTGGCTGAACAGATTGATAAAGGAGTGCTGTGATGAATACACCTGATAACCTTAACCCTTACAGATATGTTTCAGGTATGACGCGCCGCGAGTCATTAAAATGGTTAGGCTTGCTTGCAGCAGGCTCAGCGCTCACCGTGACCGCAGGTTGTAGTAAAGTGGTAGAAGAGACGATTACGCCAAATGCTGGACACTGGCCCGATGTGGATATTAAACCCGTAACTGCTAAAGGATATGGTACAGATCCCAACATGGTGATCCCACCAGAATCACCATGGCCATTAACCTTAACCGAAGCACAACTTACCTTAGTGGCTGTCCTTGCGGATTGGATTGTGCCAAAAGAAGAGAGCCACCCGTCTGCCTCTGAAGTACAAGTGCCAAGTGTTATTGATGAATGGGTAAGCGCGCCATACCATGGCCAGCAAAAAGACCGAGTAACAATATTGCACGCATTAGCTTGGATTGATGATGAATCACAATTACGCTTTCAGCAGCAGTTTGTCGCGCTTGCAACCGCTCAACAGCAAGCAATAATTGATGACATTGCGTATTTTGATAAACACACACCAGAGCAATTTCAACGAATTGGTAAAGCTTTTTTGCGCTTCAAGGATCTCGTCCTCGGCGCTTATTTCTGCACACCAGAGGGCTGTAAGGATATTGGTTACCTTGGAAACGTGCCAATTGCAGGCGATTACCCTGGGCCGACTGCCGAAGCCAAAGCACATCTAGATGGCGTACTGGCTGAGCTTGGACTAAGCCAGTATGCGTACCGTGACTAACCCTTGAGTCATTTTGTTATGACGAATCGAAGCAGAGTTTATCTCTGCTTTTTCTTTTGGAGTAGATGATGTTTGTTAAAAGCACAAAACGATTAACGCAGGCACTACTGTTCATTGCTTTAAGTTTTATCTCACCACTGTATGCCAAGCCAGCTCTGCAATACTTACCTGTAAGTGTTCAGTTATGGTCGGTAAAAGATGAATTGACAAAAGACTTTGACGGTACCTTGCAAGCACTTGCAAGCATGGGATTTGAAGGTGTTGAATTTGCCGGAAACTTTGGCAGCTATACCGATAACCCAAGTAAATTAAAGCAAAGACTAGCTAAACTCGGCTTAGTTGCGAGCAGCGCGCACGTCGGCTTTGACGCGTTAGCTGAAGACAAACTAACAAGCACCCTGCTCTTTTACAAAACCTTAGGCGTATCTACACTCTTTATCCCTTGGGATGAAAGAGCGTGGAGTAACAATCATGTCCCAACATTTGTAAAGCAACTAAACCACGTGCACCAAGTTGCCAAACGTTACGATATGAAGATCGGGTTTCATAATCATGAAAAAGAATTTAATGCGTACGCTGCTAGCACTTTTTGGGATTACATCGCCACCAATACCCCCAATGACTTGCCACTACAGCTTGATGTTGGCTGGGTGAATTACGCTGGTAAATCAGCCCGCGAATATGTTAAGCGATATGCAGGAAGAACTGTATCGACCCATATTAAAATACGCACGCACCAAGGGGACGGCAAAAGTCCAATTATTGGTGAAAATGCGTATCCATGGAAAACGCTCATCCAAACTATGCAGCAACACGGCGGCACGCAGTGGTTAGTAATTGAACAAGAAGAATATCCAAATGGCCTGACACCACTAGAAAGCGTCGCCCGTTCAAAAGCGAATTTAGATAAGATATTAGGTGAGCAATAAGCTGGAATAAATCTACTTGTAATGGTTAGCTAGAGCTGTCACGCTAGGTTAATCAAACCTGATTGTTTTCACTGTTGTAAGCGCGTGTGGGGTGACAACTTGCTAAGTTGTGGGTAACTACCGCGACACTCAAGCCAACCGAACAAAAATGCCAAAGGTTAGCTATCAACCTTAAGCAATTTTATTATGCTTCAATGTGTTATAGTATCACTTTGATTATTCATTAGAAACACTGTGAACACTATGACAAAGAAAATCACCCGTAGCTATACCGAAAAAGATCTGAAACGGCTGGTTGCATCAGCAGGAGGTCGATGTTCTTATCGTCACGAAGGAGAAATTTGTAAAAGGCTACTAATTAGTAACAACTCTGTGGTTGGCGAAAAGGCTCATATTGAAGCGATTGGTAAAAAAGGAGCACGTCACAACCCAGATCTATCAGAAGCTAAAGTCAACAGCTATGACAACCTTATGTGGATGTGCCCTACACACCACACTATGATTGACAAACTTGACAATGAACATATTTATACCGTTGACGTACTCAGAAAGATGAAGAAGGCTCATGAAAAGGACATTGATCAAGGCAATTACAGCACAGGAGCAACACTGTACGATACTGTCATTCATGACTACACCGCTCTCAGTACTCTGTTTTATTACGTCGATATAAACAAGCTCTATTCCAGCTCTATTGATTTACCGCGCTTCTGCGGTGTTCATTTTGGTGAATTAAATGAAACGGTTAAAAACTACAAGCTAGGATTTGGGAGTTTCGGTTTACAAGATAAGTACCTCAACAAGCTATTCACCAAACTTTTAGATTCAGAGCAAATGCTATGGCAAAATATAAAAAACACCTTCGATATTGACTTTGTATTAAATGGTGATAACCCAATAGAAAAATTTTCTTGTCAACTTCGAGGCGGTAAGAGCTCAAGATATATAGAGTGGATCAACTATCTAACTTGCTGCTATCAAGAAAATGTTGATATTTTTGTACATGCCGTCCGAAATAGATACCCAGAAATACTGTTTGCTCCAATTTTTGAGTCATCTCCTGAAGCATGACCACTCATTAGCGTGTATTCCTGAATACCTCATTTATCCACAAGTAAAAATTACAACCTCAACACATAAGTCACCTTTACCTTGGGCTTTAAAACCCACGAGGAGTCAAAGTTTGCTACAATTTTCCAATAGCTTGACCCCTCGATGATCTTTAACCCAATGTCTAGAGAGAGCGTCAGCAACCACCGTACTTTGATCTGGCCTATATACTGACTTAATTTTCAATGCTATAGGTTCGTATATCATTAAGGCGTGCTAAGGCCGTAATAAGCGGTGAATAGTTGTTGACTACAACGTACAACGAAGCCAACGATTACAGCTCAGACTTTAAAGCTTTTTTATATTCAATTAAATGGTCAAAAACCTTATTTGAAATAGCTTCTAACTTTGGTTGAGTATTTTTTCCAGCTACATTGGTTGCAATGAAAATACCAATTTTTTTCTTCGGATAAATGGCAAGCCAGCTAGATGTGCCCATTGAACCACCACTATGGTATAGAACTTGTTCATTTGAATCATAGTTATTTGTGTACCAAAAAAATGCCATACCATGACCCGTCCAACTTTCATTCAAAAGTTGATGAGAAATAGCTACCTCAGGCTCTGCCGAAAGTTGGTGTTGAATATACTGCGTGATAGATTCAACGTTTGTAGTCAACCCTCCCCCAGCAAAACTATATGCACTGGACAGAGGCACTTGTTCACCATCTCTTATACCCACAGTAATTTCGCCTGGCTTAAAGTGAGTGCCTCTAAATTTCGTGTGCTGCTCTTTAGACTTAGCTGTGATGAATTCAGAAACCAATAAAGCAAAAGGTTTTTGATAAACAGATTCCAGAATATACCCTGCTAAATTAGTACCAACGCTTGAATACAAATAGTCCTCACCAGGTATAGAATTCAGCTTTACTTTTTTAAGATCCTCAAAGTAATTATCTCTGGAATAATTTGACATTTTTTCAAAAGCAACTGCAACGCCTTTAGCTTTGTCTTCACTGTTGTAAGCAAACTCTTGTGGGAGACCACTAGTATGAGTCATAAGGTGTCGTAATGTTATATATTGATTAGACAGCTCTAAATTTTTGTATTCATTATTTTTGAGGTAATGACGAATATCTTTATCAAGCTCAACCTTCCCATCCTGAATGGCTTTAGCAACAACTAAACCGGTATAGGTTTTAGTTATAGAGGCAATTTCATATATTGTCTGGTTATCAGGTGTATCTCCATTCCTTAACGTCCCTAAGTGATATTGGTAAGTATTCTCTGCATCTACAACAGAAATTGAGACCACCTGCCCAGGATTGTCATCAATAAATTCTGTGATTTCCGCTTTCGTATTGGACTCAAAATTAATGGCATCATAACTTGCGCAAGAAGCCAACACTGCCATTAATGAGATGACAAATATCAATGATAAAGACCGGGTTATTAATCGATTCACAAAAACTCCTAAATTTGAAGTGTAACCGGCATCTAGCGCTCTAATCAGAGACAACAAAATAACTGGTTAAAATTAGCATCAAAGAAGCAATACCAACCGTTTATTGTTCTTTGAGTTGGCTTGCTAAGCACTGTTACTGCTGCTTTGAGATTATCATTTCCTTTGCGACAAGTGCGGCTGAGGGTAAAAACATTGTTGAGATAACCCGTTGATCTGCGATCACTGCGTGTTTATTTTTTAGTGTTTTCTTATTTTGAGCGATAGCACCATTCTTATTAAGCTGACTTTCAATAAGAAAAGGCAAAAGTGTTCCTTGCTTTGCCCATGGCTTAGATAGTTCTGTGGAGTTAGGGAATCCTGCTACTTTTTTCCCTTTCACCAAAAACTCCCCATTAGATAATGTCACGTTTGCAATGCCTGCTGAACCATGACCACCAACACCGACCATACCACCTGACTCATAGATACTACTTATAATGGAGTGAATTTTTTTATTATCTGCAACGTCAAACATGACACCGTAGCCACCACCGATGAATACTCCCCAATAGTCATTCGGTTCAATTTCAGAGGGTTTGAGTGAATTGTTTGCTTTTTCTAAGAAGCCCTCATATTTGATGGTGTAACTACTTATCCCTAGCGGATCCATCATGAACTTAACTTCACCGCCATTGGGTGATACAAAATCAACTTCAAAGCCGTGGCTAACAAAAATATGATACGGAGGTGCAAATTCCCATAAGTTGTTTCTTGCATCATGTTTTTCAGGGTCTCCCATATCTACCATATTAGAAGCCACCATTAGTATTTTCTTTGTAGGCGCTGCTATGGCGCTGGTAGCAGATAAGGCAGCTGCTAGCATAATAGCGATAAAGAATTTCATAGTTTTCCTTTATAAATAACTAAAATCATTCTTTAGACGAGGCAAATGAGCAAAAGGTTTAAATTCTGAATTAATCTGGGAAATTAATGCCATCGTGACTAGCTAAAGTGACCTAGTGCGTGATTATTACTCATGTTTACATTGCTTAAATATTGATAGTGAAAAGGCGAAGTGCCTGTCAGAAAAGCGCAAGTGATACGATGGCATACTCTGTTTAAGGACGAATATACCACGTGCATTATCTAGAAGTTTACGGCAATAACGTCGGCTTTAACGAACGGCTCCCAGACGTGATGCCTCAGTTGATAAAGCTGAGATAAATTGTTCGGCATTATCTACCCCAATGAAAACACTTTTAACACTCCCCACAGGTTCTACCAGTGTAATTTCAACATTAGGGAAACCCGAATAGTTATAGCGCTTTATAGACTTAGAGCGCCCCACAAACCCTGTGCTCTTCTGAATTTTTGCTATATTACTTAACGGTATAACGAATGGTTGATAAAGGCCGTATCGAATGAGTAAATGATTTCCCATCAAAGAAATAGGCCGTTTTGCAACAGCACGGTACTCCGCAAAGAAAAATACCAAGCTAAATATCGTCAGCAAGGTGACGATATTTGCCGCAAACGGAGACCAGATAAAATGCAGCAATAAATGTGCAATTGGCACTTCAAGTGCAATTAAAAAGATAAAACCAAGCAGATTGCTTTGTGCCCCATCTTTGTTGTGATACGTGAAGTGCTGCTCGCCACTGAAGTTTTTTGGCTGCACTCGCTTAGAAAAAAGCGCATAGGTCCACATTCGGGTTTCAAAACTCAGTAACTTTGCAACAGGGCCGTCACCAACATATTTTTTAATCGGTTTTTCAATGGCTTGGTCGGGGTCTTCAGACTTGCAAATGGCGGCTTTAATCGCAAGGTATACAGTTAAAATTGCAGCTAGTTCAAAAGCAAGCGTGATAGCCAATAAAACGTAGCGCCCATTTTCAAGATAATGCCAAATGAGCTTACTTTGTTCGGGAATAATGTAACTGCCGATAAGTACAGCCAAACACACTAAAATAACCGACTTTAAGAAGGCTTCTTTTCTATCTTCTATACAAAAAAAGCAAATAATTGGCAGCACAATCAACGCATCTAAAAGAAACAACCATTCAAAATTTGCACTGCCATAATCAGTAAGCGAGCCATTAGATTGGTAATAGAACCCCCACCATAACGAAATACAAACAAGAAATATTAGGGGCAATTTTGACTTAATGGAACGATTCACCGATACCTCCTTATCCAAACCTCAGGTTATGTACGTGTTACTTAACGACTCTATGTTAGTTGCAGTAAATCCCACTTGTTACCATAGAGATCTTGAAATACCACTACTGTGCCATATTCTTCAATTCTTGGTTCTTCATTAAATATAACACCTTGTGCCTTCATTGACTCATAGTCACGCCAGAAATCATTTGTTTGTAGAAACAAGAATACACGACCACCAGTTTGATTTCCTACTGCTTGCATTTGTTCTGGTGTACTCGCTTGAGCCAACAGTAAGTTCGTACCATTGGAGTTTGGAGGGGAGACTTGAACCCAGCGTTTACCGCCTCCTAAATCGCTATCTTCAACTAGCGTGAATTGAAGTTTTTGCGTGTAAAACTCTATCGCATCATCGTAATTCTCAACGACTAAAGCGATGTTTCCGATTTGCTGCTGAACCGTGTTAGACATGATCTTTTCCACAATTTTAAGACTTTTTAAAAAAGCGCATAATACCCAGTTAAAGTGTAGGCAGTCTAATAACAATGTGAGGTCAACATTAAAATTGGTGGTTGCAGGAAACCAAAAAATTGCACTGATTGCCTGTGTTAGGAAGATAATTGTGATCTTAAATTCGATACTCAGAGACGAGATAATGTGGCAAGCACCACAAGCATAAAATTAGCTATTGACGCCATGGTCTCTTATTAGACACATAATTCAAGCTCCATATAAATACTCAATGGATCATATAGATAGCTTCCAAACTGTTTTCTTTTTCTAAAACCAAGTTTTTCATACAGATTGATTGCCTCAGACTGCTTGATACCTGTTTCGAGCCTTATAGCTGGGAACCTTTCTTCTTTAGCATACGCTATCAGAGCATTCATTATCGATTTCGAAATTCCTTTACCACGATAATTTGGCTTTACGTAAATACGCTTTAATTCACCATAAATACCATCGTTGCATTTACGAACAATTGCCCCACAACCTATAACTTCCTTACCATTTTTGACCCCGATAAAATAAACATCGTCGCTCATTAACTCTTCAATCGACAACAACTGATTGCTTTCCTGAGGATAAAGCGAGTTCATCAAGTCGTCTATCTCATTTACAACCGACTTCACACTTTCGGACTTAGGATCTAGTTCAATTATTTCCATATTCTTCCATGCTACGTTTGGCGCTCAACTGCTCATTAGCGTGTACTCTTGAATATCTCACTTACCCAAAAGATAAATAAAAATGAAATTCAAGTGAGCTTTATTTAATAATTTTAGAAAGTTAACAGTCGATGGTTAGCAATTCAATACACAAATTGCCCGCTACACACAAAAGCGACTTATCCGAGCTATTAGTTGGCTCGTTAAGAACAAGTTGCATCTCGCTGGTATTGTATTATTGACCTTAAGCCAGATAACAACGGGGATCAGCATCAAAAAATTGTTGTCGCCAAGCGATAAGCTTACCTGCACTTTCAAATATCCGTTTTGCTGACTCTTTGTGCTCTAAAAAAAGCAATTTGAATCTGCTCAAAGTTGATAATATCGGCAAGTCTTGTCTACATTGCTAAATTTTGTGGTGAAAAATTGAAAACGTCATAACAACCAAGTTTAATTGCAGCTTATCTAAACTTTGAAGGACTTTGTTTAAAAGTTCGAGAAAAGGCCTCAGCACTGTCACACTTGGTTTCAAGTGCGGACATATTGGGCCTTTCATGACGATATGGTGGTCTATTAGCCAAATTTCATGCTCAATCTGCATTGACACGTTTGTCACATTTTCCACTAACTTCGGCAGCCTGCATGATTTGGCATAACTGGTCATTTACCCAAGACAACGTAACTACATACCCGACATCATCCATAGGCTCCTCAAATATTTCACAACGCCCTAAAGAACCGATGGTTGTCATTACTTCTCCAGGTACTCGTGTATTCCAGTGTTTATATAACTCGCTAACTTCACGGCAGTACTGGATAAAACCGCTGCTTTGTAGAGTGTCTTCTGAGAAATCACCTGCTTGCATCAAGTTTTCTAGATTAAGCAGCGGATCGATAAAATCATAGTAAGCAATATACTTCCCATACATTTCTTTACGATATTGTTCTTTTGCAGTCCAAATACCTGTTAAGAGAGCTATAGCTGCCACTCCAAAAGCAAGCCAGCCTACCCCAGTGACTTTTCTGATTCCTGACTCGGCAGAATTCCATGTTTCACCACGAATAGACAACACTGTAGCTAAAAATGCTAATAATGGGACTAGAAAGCTTGCAAACATTGCTATTTCCCTAAATCTGCTAAACATAATGATTTTATGGTGCTAGCCTCTGCATTTCCTAATGGGAGCTAGCAACTTTATAATAGAGTAGATAACGAATACCCACGTCAAACTTTATTGATTTATAGCCAAAATGACGGTGAATATCGGCATTAAATTTTTACAATCGTAACTAACACTCTCTTTTACGATGCTTTCCTACTTGGCTCACTTGATATTGAGCAATGAGCTTGTCCATCACTTTAGCTGCACTTGCAATATCACGTGCGGCAATGCTTATCTGCTCTGCACCGGATACATTTTCCGTGGCTTTTTCAAATATTGCAGAGATATTTTTGCTGACCTCATCAATTGCATTGCTTTGTTGTTGCGTGTTGTTTGAAACAGACTCTGTGACTAACTCTACTTGTTGTGCCTGTTCAACAATTTGTTGCAAAGCTATTTTGATCTCTTTTGCACGTGCCGCAGCTTCTAGCGCGTTTTCTTTGCCCTGAGTGATAACATTGGATGCTTCTGATGAACTACTTTGAAGCTCAGATACGAGCGCGGAAATTTCTTCAGTCGAGTTTTGAGTACGACTGGCAAGGCTGCGCACCTCGTCTGCAACAACAGCAAAACCTCTTCCTTGTTCTCCAGCCCTTGCAGCTTCGATAGCTGCATTCAATGCCAATAAATTTGTTTGCTCAGCAATACTTCTAATCATATCAACCATCGATGAAATACTACCCACTCGATTGTTAAGTTCATCCACCGTAGTTGCGGATCGCTCCATATCATTTGATGCTTGCTGAATAACATTTACAGCATCCTCCACAACTTGCTGTCCTTGTAAAGACTCTTGTGTCACAGTTTTAGCTGCGGTGGCATTTTCATGCATGGAGTTTGCAATGACTTGTATGTTAGCGCTCATTTGTTCTGAAGCAGATGCAATAGTTTGGATCCCTGATTGTTGACTAATTAGGTTATCTTGGCTTTGCTGAATGGCAGTAGCTGTCTCTTCTGACGAATTGGTTATGCCCATTGAGACTCTAGCAAATTCAACCAAATCGTCCTCAAATTGCTTCGTTAGATTGTTAATGCTTTTTGCTGATTGCCCTAACTCATCCTCGGTGACTACTTTAATTTCATGACCTAAGTCTTTTTTGACTCGAGCAATTTCAATACCCTCAGCAATCATTGCTGATTGTTGCTTACGCAGGCGAATCGCAAAAAACAATGCTGCAGTAATAAAAAAGCCAATTATTAATATGATAAATTCTACTACCAAGACCATCACGGCATGCTGTTGAATATCAATAGCTGTTTTATCAACCAATGTTAATGCTTTTTCTTCTGCCTCTTTTAGTATATTGATTCGCTCTGTCGCAGCTTTAAACCATGCTTCAGCGCTGAGGTTAAAGCCGTCATTTTTATCAGCCACACTTTGCCTGAAGACGTCAACGGTGCGCATCGATGAATGATTCAACGCTTGTTTGAATAATTCACGCATTTGTGGAGGAGAGGCTTCTAACGCTTCTTCAAGGTATACGGCTTGTTTGGTTATCAGAGCAACATATTTGTTTTTCAGTGAAGGTGTAAATGTATTAGCACTAAGCACATTAGACAAAACGGCGCGCTCTATACCAGCTGATTCCTTGGCATTTGAAAAGTTATATATTGCGACTAATTCAGTAGATATAGTGTGATCGTTGCTCAGTCTCGAGGCCTTGATAACGATATGTAGAGCCTTTAGGTTAATATCTGTGTAATACTTTAGCGCTTCTGAAATAGGCATAGAAAGAGAATCGATACTAGAACGTACACTAGATAAACGAGAGAATTTACTCTCAAACTCTATCAGCTCTTGTGCCATTTCTGGCATAAGATCCCACTTTTGCTGTTGTTGCTTTAGTTTTGCAATTGCACTATCGGTAAGATTACGTTGCAGCCTTAAGTTTTGCTCAAACTTAAGGCCTTGAGAGCCAATGAAGCCTGCTGATGCTCCCCGCTCTTTTTGTGTTTCATGGATCACATTTAAAACTGCATGGCTTAAAAAGGCATTATACTCTGCGTCATATGCGTCCTTCATTCTTTTGGCAGATACTGATACATCATAAAAAATGACAGCGCCAAGTAACATACATGGCATCAATACCATTAACGTCATATGGCTGGAAACAACACGAGCGAGAGATTTAAACATTATGCCACCACTAAAAGTTGGAGTAACAAAAAATTTAACAGCGATGATGACTATACGTTCACCGTTGCATACAAAAAACAGCCGGAATAAAAGATCAGGATGGCGAAATATCACCTCTACATGTCATGCAAAGAGTTATCGTTGAGTGTTGTAAAGAGATAATCTGGCGAGTATAAGCGCTGAAAAAATATAAAGGCATCATTGATTCTACTTCAAACTTATTTATCTTTTTATAGTCTCTAGAAGTGTTTGTTGTCAATAAATGCAAGGCTAATCCTTACAGATAATTAACCTTTTGAACTGATAATTTAATATAGTCCAAATAAAATGATACTGTAGTCATCAAGTTAGCGGTAACTTACGCAAGTTACTCGGAAGAAACTTTTAGAGTAAATGCTATCTATAATGGTTTAAAAAATTCAAGTTTCTAGTTAGAGAACCACGAGAAATATTTCACCACAAACCCAAGATACCCAGCAGTAATTACGCACTCTGAAGCTATGATGTTTGTCATGGTAAAAACACCCTCATGTACAAATCAATCACACCTACGCAACATTCGTTTGCCGTGATAGAGCCGTTACTACTTTGCCCTGAGAACAAACAAAGTATTACATACCAGCTCAAATTGTTGTCCATAATGCTTCGGTGTAAAGCTATAATGTTTAACTCATTGAACTGGCATACCTAAAAGCTAAATACTTTCCTCATAATCCAACACTTTAGCGTCATTGGCCTTGTTAAGCAGGCCGCGGCTTTGTGATAGAAAGTGTTTCGCGCTTTCTGAGAAATACTGTTTGGCCTCTGAAAAAGACTGCATTAGGCCTTCTTTGTCGCCCTGCTGCAACTTCGTCAGTGTTTGTTCGAAGGTATCTTGATAGCTTGCTAAAAGCCCTTCAACATCATTAAATTGCGCAAGCATAATATCAGAGTACAGCTCTGGCGATTGCGCAAATAGACGCCCGACCATCATCAATTCTAATTGGTAAATTGGCGATGAGCAGCTTCTTAGCTCCTTCAGTGAATGGCATTGCTTAGATAAAAACTGCCCGTATACAAAAGTGGTTAAGTGACGCATAACTTGGATAATCTGCATAGATTGATCATGCTTTTTAGCGTCCATTGGCACCAGCTGGCTTCCCCAAATTCTCAGCTGTTTGATTAGCCCTTCACACTGTTTTGGCATGCGTCCTTCACACACAACTATGGTCTGTTTAACCCAATGTGATATATCAGGGCCGAACATTGGGTGCAGCCCCACAACAGGGCCGCTATGCTTGTTCAATAGCACTTTTAGCGGCGCTTGTTTCACCGAGGTAATATCAGCGAGAATACAATCATCAGGTAGCGCAGGCAGTGCATTAACAACTTGCTCTAGTGCGTTAATTGGTACGCTCACCAACACCAGTTTTGCATCACTTAGTAACGCAGTAGCCTCTGATTGATTATCTTTATCAAGTATTCGTACCTCATAACCGGAGCGTTTAAACTGTTTCGCAAACAGTTTACCCATGGCACCTTGACCCCCAACGATCACAATAGGTGACATTATTGGTGCTGCACACGCAAGCTCACTTTGTTGGTTTTCGTAGGCTTCTCGCATCATTCTGCGCAGAATATCCTCGACAAGGTCAGGGTTAACCCCTTTGTTCTCGGCTTCTACACGGCGTGCTTTGATAAGCTCAGCCTCGCGCTTTGGCACGTGCAGTGGCGCGCCTTTTTGCTGTTTTATTTTTCCAACTTGCTCGGTCAATACTTTACGCTTTGCAAGTAATGCGACAAGTTCGCTATCACACTCATCTATTGCAACGCGTATTGCTTCTAAATCATTAGCCCCATTCATGATGTAAACTTATATATACAGTAGTAAATTAAATAATACACCGAGTCTAACAAGAAGTAAGCCGCATTAAAAGTAAGCTACCATGAAAATATCATGACAAAAGATGTGATATGAGAGTGAGTATTTACAGAATGGGAATAATGAGCAGGGCTAAAACCAAAACAGGCCGCATATAGCGGCCTGTTTTATCTGCATTTGATAAATGCGACGTATTAGTTAAGTTTCTCTTTAATACGTGCAGATTTACCAGAACGCTCACGTAGGTAGTAAAGCTTAGCACGACGAACCGCACCACGACGCTTAACTGTTACGCTGCTGATAAGAGGGCTGTGCGTTTGGAATACACGCTCAACACCTTCACCGCTTGAAATCTTACGAACAGTGAAAGATGAGTGTAGACCACGGTTACGCTTAGCGATTACAACACCTTCAAAGGCCTGTAGACGCTCTTTGTTACCTTCTTTAACGCGTACCTGTACAACAACTGTATCACCAGCGCCGAACGCAGGTACGTCTTGCTTAAGCTGTTCAGCTTCAAGCTCTTTAATAATATTTTGGTTTACTTTTGCCATTTTATTTCTCACATTCCTAGGTGTAACTGTCTTCTAGCCACAAGCTTGGTCATTCTCCTGCTGAAACTCAGCAAGTAATGCCGCCTGCTCCTCAGTCAGAGCTAGGTTACGCAACAAGTCAGGACGACGTTGCCAAGTTCTACCCAAAGACTGCTTTAAGCGCCATTTGGCTATCTCTTGGTGGTTTCCGCTGAGTAATACAGCAGGCACCTTTTTATCATCCAATGTTTCCGGCCGAGTATAATGAGGACAATCTAACAAGCCATCCGAGAATGAATCTTGTTCAGCTGATTGGTTGTGACCTAGTACGCCTGGCACTAATCGTGCGACTGCATCAATTAATGTCATGGCAGGTAACTCACCGCCACTCAGTATAAAATCACCAATGGACCATTCTTCATCTATAAAAGACTCGATGATCCGCTCATCAATACCTTCATAACGACCCGCAACTAGTATCAACTTTTCAGATTTCGCCAATTCTGACGCACCTTGCTGATCTAGTTTTCGCCCTTGAGGGGACATATAAATTACTTTAGCACCACCACCTGCTGCCGCTTTGGCATCAAGAATGGCTTTTTTGAGAGGCTCAACCATCATTAGCATTCCAGGACCACCACCATAAGGTCGGTCATCCACAGTTCTATGCTTGTCAATGGCATAATCTCGGGGGTTCCAGCAATTAAACTCAATCAAGCCGTTTTTCACAGCTCGACCCGTTACGCCTTGCTGAGTTATCGCATCAAACATTTCAGGAAAAAGTGAAACCACCCCAACCCATAGCTTTTGCTGATCACTCATTAAAACGCTGGATCCCAATCTACAGTAACTTTTCTCTCTTCATGGTTAACGTCCAAAACAACAGAGTCTGTTAAGAATGGAATTAACCTTTCAGATTGCCCAAACGCATCTTTTTTGTTTGCTTTCACAACCAAAACGTCATTTGAGCCTGTCTCCATCAAGTCATCGACTACGCCTAAGTCGTATCCTTTATTTGTTACGACCGACATGCCGATAAGATCTCGCCAATAAAACTCCCCTTCAGGTAATTCAGGAAGCTGCTCAGCATAAACAGCGATTTCCGCATTGGTATAAGCCATTGCCTCATCTCTGTCGTTTACTTGCGCAAATTTAGCGATATATCCCTTGTTGTGACGACGCCAGTCGCTCACTTCAAGGTTTTGCCATTTACCTTGTTGCCCTATCAACCATGGGCTGAAATCGAAGATCCCTTGGGGATCATCAGTAAATGAATGCACCTTAAGCCAACCCTTGATGCCATAAGGAGCACCAAGCTTACCAACAACGATTGTCGAGGTTTTACTTTGACTCATGGTTACACTTACGCCTATTAAGCCGCTTTACGAGCGTCTTTAACCAGCTTAGCAACGCGATCTGAAAGAGATGCGCCTTGACCTACCCAGTGATCAACACGAGATAAATCTAAACGTACTTTTTCTTCCTGACCTGCTGCGATCGGGTTAAAGAAACCTACTTTCTCGATGAAACGACCGTCACGCGAGAAACGGCTATCCGCAACCACGATTTGATAGAATGGACGCTTTTTAGCGCCGCCACGTTGCAAACGAATAGTTACCATACCGTCCTCTACATAGATTGACTGTTTTCATTAATAAGTTTGTACTTCCCACTACGGGAAGCTCGGGCATTTTACGCATTTTCACGCGCAATGCAAGTAAATTCCAAAGCCAAGCGCAGATTTCGCTCAGCAAAACGCAAAAGTAAAGTTTACCTCAGCACCACCGTCTCATTTTAGGTACAAGCACAGACGGTATGTAAGCACGGTAAAAGTCAAAACGCACTGTTATTTTTTGTTATTAAGGAAAGTAATCACATGATCCGAATAAAGATGAAAACACACCGCATAGCACAGCGCTTCATCGGCGTAGCTCTTCTTGGTACGGCCAGTTTAACCACACACTCAGCTTTCGCCGCAAATAATGACACAGCGACAGCCTGTAAGCTATTACGCTTTGGTGACTACTCCCAACTGGAAAATGGTAACGCGGCAACAAGTATTACTAATGCTGAATATATCCCAAGCCAAACCCTTGATGCCGATACTGAGATTTGGACGTATAAATATAGTCGGTTATTAGGTGCCCCAATCCCCAAAGGGACAAACACGCTCCCTGCACACTGTTTAGTCGAAGGCTATGCAGCACCAACGATACGCTTTCAGCTGAGATTGCCACTGGATCAAGCTTGGAATAAACGCTTTTTACTCAATGCTTGTATGGGTTTTTGTGGCGAAGTATCAAACTACCCCACGATGGCAGGGATCATACGTAACTACGCCACCATGTCTCATGATGGCGGCCATACCGCAGCCGGATTTGATGGCTTGTGGGCTAAAAATAATGTGTCATTAAAGGAAGATTTTGCCTATCGAGCAAATCATGTGGTAGCGGTTGCGGCAAAAGCTATTATTGAACGCTTTTATGCCAAGCCTCCAACCTACTCATTTATTTCAGGTTGCTCAAAAGGAGGTCATGCAGGCATCATGGCTGCTAAGCGTTACCCTAACGACTTTGATGGGGTAATCGCCAGAGGACCAACAATTAACTACACCAAAGTCAACCTGATCAACTGTATGGATAATGCCAAAGCAATATTGGATGAAAACGACAATGCACTGCTCGACGCCAGCTACACGGATTTTATCTCACAGGCTGTCATGGCAGCTTGCGATCATAAAGATGGTTTGGTTGATGGGTTGATCAGCGATCCAAGACGCTGTGATTTTGACCCGCAAACGCTGATATGTGAAAACAACAGTTCTAGTAAGTGTCTAACACCACGTCAGGCCAATGCAATCAAAGAAATATATGCCCCTTCCTACGACCAACAGGGCAACGCCATTTATGGTGGCTTACCTTATGGCTCTGAACCGGAGTGGACAGGTTGGCTATTCCCAGAAGCACCATTTATCAAACCTTACCACTACTATGCCGCAACCGAATATTTGAAATACCTTGCGTTTCCTCAAGAGAGATATCACCAAGGCAATTGGAGAAGTTTTTCTTATAACAATGAAGTCGGCGAACTCTCGTCTATTTCAAGCTTTATGGATGCTGACCACCCTGTTCTGACCGGATTTAGAAATAGCGGCGGCAAAATGATAGTACTACACGGATGGTCAGATGCGGCAATTCCTGCTTACGCAACGATTGACTGGTACAACGCAGTGATCAACTACATGGGCAAAGATAATACATACGACTTTGCGCGGCTATTTTTACCCCCTGGGCTTGTTCATTGTGGTATTGAAGGGCCTGGTGCTGAAACCTTTGATGCCATAGCTGCGTTAGAACACTGGCTAGATACTGGGGTAGCACCAGATGCACTGATGACACAAAAAGAAGATACGCAGGGTAATATTATTTTCACCCGCCCAGTATATTCATATCCGCAAGAGGCGCAGTACATCGGTAGTGGTGATCCTAAAAAAGCTGAAAACTTTAAACCCTTTGTGCCCGATTTTACTAATAAATCAATATCCGTTACCTCTAACGAGTCCGGCGATATAATTGGCAAACGAGTTAGATAAAGTAAAAAGGCGAGCAGTGAGGTGCTCGCCTTTTGTAATATAAACAGTGTTAGAACTTAGGTCCACCACCACCGAACATACCCGGTGGCATCATCCCTTTCATGTTCTTCATCATCTTCATCATACCGCCCTTACCCTTCATCTTTTTCATCATTTTTTGCATTTGGGTAAATTGCTTCAGCAGCTTGTTGATGTCTTGTACTTGTGTACCAGAACCGGCTGCAATCCGCTTCTTACGAGAACCTTTGATGATTTCAGGACGCGCGCGCTCTTTAGGTGTCATTGAGCTGATAATGGCTTCCATTTGATTAAAGGTCTTGTCATTCACTTGGCCTTTTACTGCATCGGGAAGATTTGACATGCCCGGAAGCTTGTCTAGCATCGACATCATACCGCCCATGTTTTTCATTTGACGTAGCTGCTCTGCAAAGTCTTCCAATGTGAAGCCATCGCCTTTAAAGACTTTTTCAGCCACTTTTTGAGCTTTGTCTTTATCGACTTTCATCTCTACTTCTTCGATAAGGGACAATACATCACCCATACCTAAGATCCGAGACGCAATTCTATCTGGATGGAATGGCTCAAGCGCATCCGTCCTTTCACCTACACCGATAAATTTTATAGGTTTGCCCGTAATGTGACGAATTGACAATGCTGCACCACCTCGTGCATCACCATCTGTTTTGGTTAAGATCACACCACTTAGCGGTAGCGCTTCATCAAACGCTTTTGCCGTATTTGCAGCATCCTGACCCGTCATTGAGTCGACCACAAATAAAGTCTCGATAGGATTAATCGCAGCATGTAAATCTTTGATTTCATCCATCATGTCTGCATCAACGTGCAAACGACCTGCGGTATCTACAAGTACCACATCAATAAATTTTTTCTTAGCGTGAGAAATTGCACCCGTTGCGATATCAATTGGCTTTTGTGAAATATCACTAGGGAAAAACTCGACGTCGACTTCAGCGGCTAAAGTTTCAAGCTGCTTGATAGCAGCGGGACGATAAACGTCAGCACTGACCACCAGCACAGATTTCTTTTTGCGCTCTTTTAGGAACTTAGCCAACTTACCAACACTGGTGGTTTTACCCGCACCTTGAAGGCCTGCCATCATCACAACCGCTGGCGGTTGAGCATTTAAGTTCAGCTCTTCATTGGCCTCACCCATAGACTTTTCAAGTTCTTCACGAACAATCTTGATGAAAACCTGGCCTGGGCTCAGACTTTTTGTGACTTCAACACCAACCGCACGTTCTTTTACTTGTTTTACAAAGTCGCGCACAACTGGCAAGGCAACGTCAGCCTCAAGTAGCGCCATGCGGACTTCACGGAGTGTTTCTTTAATATTGTCTTCGGTTAATCGGCCACGGCCACTAATGTTTTTGAGCGTTTTTCCTAAACGCTCCTGGAGGTTTTCAAACATGTATCGGTTCCAAAATCTCGAAATTAACGGGCATTATACTGATATGCGAGCGACTAATACAGTATTCAAGCTGATTGTTCTGCTTTTTACGCTTTGATTGCACTAAAATAAGAATAAGTTAATAGATTGAAATAAAACTCTATGCAAGCGAAGTGGCTTTAAATACAATAGCCATAAAGGAAAACCAAAAAATTGAGCATTTATCTTTATGTTGATTGTTAGCTTGTCATTAATCGCCTGCCTTTTTTATTCCATGGCCACCAGCCATGTTTTGTCGCGCTTATTTGACAAACAAGGACCTAATCAAAAGAAGACTTTAATACTAAGTACCGTTGCTATTTTGACCCACATGCTTGTGTTGGTAAACTCAGTATTTACTCATCAAGGTCAAGACCTCAGCACGGTAAATGTCGCACTATTAACCTGCTGGGTTATTGTGGTTTCAGTAACCACGGTATCTTTGCGTTTTCCTGCAACCTTACTGCTTCCCGTTGTGTATGGATTTGCGGCGATTTTACTCTTAGCTAGTCTGTTTATCCCGCATCATATTATTATGGATACCATAAACGTAGATATTGGCTTAGTGCTACATATTTCATTATCGCTATTGGCATACTGCGTACTTATTATTGCGACGCTTTACGCTATCCAGTTTATGTTTATCGATAAGCGTCTAAAACAAAGAGACTTGGCCATTATGACTAGCCACTTACCACCGCTTATGCAGGTAGAAAGGCAGCTTTATCAGCTATTGTTTGTGGGCACTGGACTACTTACGCTAGCTTTGGCTTCTGGTTTTTACTTTTTAGACGGCATGTTCGCCAAAGAGACTATCCATAAAACCATATTGTCTATCGTGGGCTGGCTTATCTATGTAGTAATAGCTTTTGGACATCGTGTGTTTGGATGGCGTGGTAAGCCGGTTGTTATCTCTATCATCACCGCTTCTGGTGTCGTTACGCTTGGGTACTTTGGTAGTCGCTTTATACAAGAAGTGATTTTAGGCAGGTTTTAAACTTTAACTTGACTATCGTAACTCACTAACGCTTAATACGCTTTCGTAAGTAAAAAAGGGATCCACTGTTGGAAGACATATCGACCAGCGCCTTGTTTATTATACTCGGTGTGCTCATTTTGATGTCGGCTTATTTTTCTAGTTCAGAAACCGGTATCATGTCAATCAACCGTATTCGCCTGCGACATCTTGAAAAAGAGAATCACCGTGGCGCGAAGCGTGTAAGTAACCTCCTCAACCGTCCAGACAGACTGATTGGTCTGATCCTGATCGGAAATAACCTTGTCAACATAGCCGCCGCTCAGGTCGCAACAATTATCGGATTACGCCTTTATGGCGACATGGGTATTGCTGTCGCGACTTTCGGTCTTACACTTGTGGTGCTTATTTTTGCTGAAGTCACACCAAAAACATTAGCTGCGCTATATCCAGAAAAAGTCGCATTCCCTAGCTCTGTTATTCTTAAAGTATTATTGAAAGTACTATTCCCTTTGGTTGTTGCAACCAATTGGATCACCAACGGCATGCTACGTTTGGTTGGTATCACACCACAAGAAATTGAAGAGCATAGTCTCAGTAAAGAAGAATTAAAAACCGTGGTGAATGAGTCCAGTGCAATGTTGCCTTCCAACCACCAAAATATGCTGACTTCTATTCTCGATTTAGATCATGTTACTGTGGAAGACATCATGATCCCACGAAGTGAAATCAATGCCATTGATATTAACGACGAGTGGAAAGACATTGCCCGTCATTTAACCAATGCTCAGCACACCCGTGTACTACTTTACCGTGACCAAATTGATGATGCAGTAGGCTTTATTCATGCCAGAGATGCACTACGCCTACTGACCAAAGAACAATTTGATAAGCCATCGCTACTGCGAGCAGTGCGAGAAATCTACTATGTCCCAGAGAATACCTCGTTAAATACTCAGCTCATCAAGTTCCAAGAAGCAAAAGAACGCATCGGGCTTGTGGTTGACGAGTATGGTGATATTCAAGGCCTAGTAACGCTTGAGGATATACTTGAGGAAGTTGTGGGCGACTTTACGACAACGCAGACGCGTGCACCGAGTGAAGACGTCAACATGCAACACGACGGCACAGTAATGGTAGAAGGCAGTGTCAACATTCGTGACTTAAACAAAGAGATGGATTGGGACTTACCTACAGAAGGCCCTAAAACCCTAAGCGGCTTGATTGTCGAGTACCTCGAAGACATTCCTGATGCCCCGCTAAGCTTACGTGTCGACAACTATCGTATGGAAGTGGTTGAGATCAAAGAGAACATGATTAAGCAAGTAAAGGTCTCACTAGAGACTGAAGCAACAAAACACAGCTAATACTAAAAGGCGAGCTAGTTAGCTCGCCTTATTTGTACTTAGCTGTATCTGCTAGGCTTTGTTACCATACTATCAAAAGCCATTACTGCAGGAAGTCAAAAGGCCCAACCAAGGTGTAACGCTCGCAATACTAATGCCACATCACCTTAATCACTACAATGAACGCATTTAGGCTAATTAATCGCTATTTTTTGTAAAGTAACGCGTGACTAACGAGTTAACTGAGTATAGCGTGACAGTTGTTAAGGCAGAGACATGACTTGCTCTGATAATCTCTATTCAGCCACTTGTTAGAATTCTCATGGTGTGTCAACAAGCTCTCATTCAGTGCTGTAACTGTAATGAGCATTTCAACAGTGCCGGGAAGTAAGTATCTCTTATTTTTGTATTTCTTTCCTCCTCAGAATTGCTGGTAAATTCAAATACGCTAATCCTTAAAGTCCCAGTATCAGGCAGGTCTTCATAAAATGTGCCCTGGACGCCAAACTCGTCCTAGACTTCCCAGTTCGTGAGGATTTGAAATGAAATGGCATCTCGATAGTTGACTGTTTTCATATCTTGAATTTCTAACCCATTAGCAAATGGAGTGAGAGGTACAAACAGAAAAGATAAAATACTCATACGTAGCATTTTTATCATAAAGAGAATCCTAACGCCGCTTTAAGCGGCAAGTAGTAGCTTGTCAAAGTATGAAATGAAACAGATCAAACTGTTTCGAGTCCAACTTAAAAACCCTTGCTAGGTTTTGTTTCTGTATGCCAAAATTGTTTTATCGATCCATTGATTGTATGACGAAATCCTGACAAATACGGAAACAGCGCCATACTTTCCTCCGACATACCCCTCTAAATCACCTTCGTACTCTTGCCAGCTTGCTAATCCGATCAGCAAAGGTATGCCATTTCGTATCATAATTGCAGGACCTCCACTATCACCAGAACCAACATTACCTTCTAGAGGAAGTGCATCATCAGCTTTATCGAACCGGAACATAAGCCAGCTTTCATTTGCTGACTCTATAATATTTTTATAATTATTGAGTGTTCTATTAGCTTGAGTTTCGTCTAGATCTGTAAACGGAGATCTTATCGTGTTTGAAATACTTTCCCAAAGAGAAGGCGCTTTAGTTGTCAATATTTCTCCCGTCAGACCTGTGCCAGTTGCTCCCCTACCAAATATCGTGACTTCCTCACCTATTTCTTTATTATCATAGTATCGAGATATAGGTTTTAAGTGTTCAACTGGTTCAGCTAATTTGAGTAGCACTATATCATCTCGACTGCTCAAAAAATCTATTAATGGCTTAGCAGCTCCTGGCCCCCAATTACCTGGATCTTCTTTGTATCCATGATGAAAGATAACCCTTTCAATTCTATTTTCTACGCCGTGCAGCATTATAGGTTTATCGTGATAATCGTAAAAGACTACATGCGCAGCAGTGACCAACCAGTATTTATCAATAAGAACAGCAGCTCCTTCATGCGGCATATCAATAAAAAAATCAGGGATCTTTTTAACTTCATACATTTCTGGCTGAACATCATGTCGTTTAACAACTGCAGGGCAAGCGAATGAAATTATAAGGAATGTAATAGTAAGTATTTTAATCATGCTTATTCCTTTGAGTAAGTACTGACGCGTTAATAAATGGCGTAAAATAGCTGGCTTTACAACGCAAAGAGTGAGCGCAAGCCTACGGTTTTACGTCCACTTTTTAATTAACTTTTTATATTCCTAATATTCTTCGCCTTCATCACCAATGACTTTTGCACTAAGTAGCTGAGCTAGTTTTTTAGCTTTTTTAATTTGAGCCTTATCGCTACCGAAGGTGATACTGCCATTAGTATAACTAAAGTTGTACTTTCTTCTTAATATTGGGCTCGTCCAGATGCAACTGTTTGGTGTTTGAATTTCAATAGCTTCTCCCGTCTGTGGGTTCGTGGTTATAGCAACATGCTGAACCGTTAACGATGAGTCACTTTCACAAATTGCGAGCCATTCGGTCTCAGAGATTTGGTTTTCACGCTCAATATGTAAGGTATAAGACGCCACAACATTCCAACTTGTTAAAATGTAAGCACAACTAAAAGCTTGAGTATATTTGCCTAGAAACATGACATCCTGTTACGGGGCTGATAATATTTGACTAAAATGTGTAGCGAGGCGAACCCGAACCAAATGCTAGCAGTCTCACTTGAACAGCTCGTTATGTCATACTTAGCCACGAGTTAATTAAGCGAATAAATTTTTCAGCCAGTCAAAAGTAAGTGCGGTGGTAAACACTTTTAAAGCGATTAAACCAATAAAAACAAATACGAGACCAACCTTAATTGCTTTGCTGTCAATCTTATTCCAAAACAATAATTTAGCTTTTGCCTCATTTTTTAATTCATTCATAGCTGCTTTCATAAAGCTCCTTTTTATTTAATCTTATATTAATTTCTGAGCTTATTTTCCGTACAACATAACCCTTGCTGTAAACGGCTTTGTTAACTGTACTTTACCAGAACTTCTTTAGCAAACCGATAAAAACAAACTGCGGCTAATAGTGTGAAAATGGAGGGTATAAGAAATACCGAAACCTCAATTAAGCCAAGCTCTTCAGAATTCTCTACAATTGAGCTCGCTACAAACGAAGAGAAAATTGTAGCAACAATAGAGATTTTAACTCCTTTGGCATGCTTACTTTTTGTAACTTTATCGAGCTTAACAAATGCGAAGAGTACTATGAAAAGAGCAATTAAATAAGTAAAAGTATCTACTATCATCACTGCTAACTCAGCCAGTGATATCCCATACATATTTTTGATAATTTCTACGAACATTTCCACTACTCGGTTTTCCTTGTACAGCTAACGCTAAGATAAGCGGAAAAATACAGTTCGACTAAACTGCCCGGAGCGCTAGCCAACTGTAATTTTTCCGTTTGAGCACCTTATTAGCTTTCTTGCATTAATTTTGAAAATTCAGGGTGATTGACTGTTGCTTTAATTAAATCTTGTACTGCTGGGGATAAGGCATCTGCTGTAGCATTACACGCAGTGATTGCGTCAAAACCACTCTTAAATGAATATTTATTATTAACAGTTAAATTAGTTCCATTCGTTGATTTCAATTTGAGACCAATTTCCCAATACCCACTGGTTAAACCTGAAATTGATGAAAATTCAATTTTTGTAATATCACCCGTAATTTTAACATTATCTTTTGAATATTTATCAGCCATCTTCAATTCATCATTGAAAGCTTTAGTAATAAATTGCGGAATCGATAAACCATCCGCAGGTTCAATTGGCCCCATTAGACGACAATTTGAACTAAATTTTGCAGGTTGATTTAATGATGCAAATTCGCCTTTAATCTCCGTTAGACTTTTTAAAGTTTGAATATTATCTACAGAAACAGCGTAGCGTGGCGGTTGCATTGTTGAACACGCACTTAATGCTAAAATACTTGCTGCTAATACTACTTTTTTCATTTTTCTGCCTTTTTGTTTTTCGAATGTATGATTAGAACCCGATTGAAAACAACGCCCCTAAAAGCGGCGGTTAATAGTTGGCTAAAGCTGGCGGCGAAGGAGCGCGAGTCTGCTGTTTTGTGTCCTTGGCTTTACAGCATTGTTAACTTTTTGTTTTTGCCACATATTCTTTAATATCAAAAGTTTCAAATTTCTGTTGAATATGTTGCTCATCAGAATACTTATCAATGTAATTTGCACATAATATTAAGCTAACTGGGCATAATATTATACTTTAAATCTATAGGAAGTAATATTTGTAACGTCTGGATCATAAGGAATTGTGTAAAAAGCAAGATAACTTTTAGGGTTATCAAAGTGAAATAGAAATGATAGCCTTTTTCTATCTCACTTCATTGAACCTTATCGAGCGTACCGGCAGGGATTAAACAATATAAGTGAATATGCTGACTTAAATTTTGCCTCCAAGTATGCGCTATCACCTTTTCTAAAATAAGGAAAACACGCCTCTAAGAAAATAGCCTTTCGAACCAGTTTTTATCTAAATCATCTTCACAGCGTTTTAGCTGAACGGCGTATCTTGCCGCGCGATGTTTCACTTTATTAGCGACCTGCATGAGCCATTTTTTCTTTTTATAGGTGCCACGGCGATAGCCACCCCAACCTTCATGGTAATTTAAATATTGCGCATAAGCATCCCACTTAGACACACCATTTACTTTATTGGTTTTGTAAACGAACCAAGCCATAAAATCGATAGCATCGTCGAAGTCATCACGATCTGCCCCAGAATTACCCGTTTCTCTAATATAGTCTGACCAGGTGGGAGTTTTGGCCTGAGAATAGCCATAAGCTGAGCTGGCACGGCCAATGGGAATAAACCAAAGGAAATATTCCATCGGAGGTGCAGCATCATGACGAAAAGAGCTTTCCTGAAACATCATGCTCATCAGAACATGTTTGGGCGATCCCCATTTTTCTTGGGCATCTCGAGCGTCATAGTACCAATCTTCTTTTTCCTCAAAAATCTTGCAAATATCATGAGGTTGCTTTGGTGGTGCAGTCGCACATCCAGATAAAACAGCAATAAGACTAACTAAAATTAATTTTTTTTGCATTTTTTTCGAAACCTAATGAACTTTAACAATTTGCATTGGTCTGAACTTATGAATGCAGCAGTTTAGCATTGTTTCATCCCTGAAATTTATTTGCGCAGCCCTATGGCTGCGCTTTTTTATGCTCGAGAAAAATAATCATCTAAGAAACTGGTAAAATCAACTGTATCACCAGCTCTTACTGCTTCTTCATCCTCAAATGATTGCTGCGCAAATGCTGCAAGTTCTGCTTCATCATAGTAACCATATTCTACGTCTTGATGCAGCTGCTTATAGTTGTTTGCAAGCTCAAGTCCCATTGACCCCTGTTCAAGGGTTCGGTTTTGTAATTGCGATAGCAACTGTCCTGAAAAGGTCAGTGCAGGTGCCTCTATCGCACGCGATAGCTTTTCAATTACTTCTACGTAAACAGATTTACCACTATTAGAATCTAACATCCGTGCGACACGACCTAAATCAGCGAAGATCTCTGACCCCCACTGCTTTACTGTGACTGGTACACCTTCTCTTTCCAATTCAAGCTCAGTACAGCGCCCTTGGTTTACTACCTGACGTAAGTTTTTACCTGCTAATTTTTGCGCATCAAAGGTCAACTCAGCACTTGGCTTTAATAAGCAGTAAGTTAAGAAGACATCCAAGAAATGAATTTGTTCAAGGCTAATACCGGTATGTTCAAATGGGTTAACATCTAAGGCACGGATTTCGATGTACTCAATGCCACCACGTTCTAGTGCCTGAGTTGGCGTTTCACCCGATTTCGCATTACGCTTTGGTCTAATTGGCGAGTAGAATTCGTTTTCTATTTGTAGAATATTACGATTTAACTGCTTTGGCTCTGCTGCACGGTAGTCTGGGATCTCATGATATAAATCAGAGCGACATCTAATCGCTTCTCTAAGTCCAGCGATATACTCATCCAAGTCGTTATACATCACTTTCAGCGAGCTTTGCGCGCTATTGGTATAACCTAAATCACCTAGTCTCAACGCAGTACCATATTCTAAGTAAATAGCACCGTTTTCTAGTGTCTTAAATGGTAGGTCGCTTTTCTTACCTTGCAAAAATGATGGGCACAGCGCCGGTGAAGCACCAAAGAGATAACTGATCAGCCACATTTCACGCTTAAAGTTGCGAATTAAGCCTAAATACTGTTGTGAGATAAACGTTTGCTGAGCTTGTTTATCTTCTGATATGGATTGCAGGCTTTGCCATACTTGCTCGGGAAAAGAGATATTAAAATGCACCCCAGCAATGGCCTGCATCATACTACCATAGCGGTTTTTTAACCCTTCACGATACAGCGTTTTCATCTTCCCAATGTTGGAAGTACCAAACTGCGCCAATACAATATCTTCTTCATCTTCAATGAAGCATGGCATAGATAAAGGCCATAATAACTCATCGCCCATATTGGCTAGCGTAAATTTCTGTAAATCAGACAACTGCGCTAGCGTCTCTTCAGGATTTTCACTGACTGGAGTAATGAACTCTAATAAGGATTCAGAGAAATCCGTGGTAATATGACCATTAGTTAGAGCATGGCCAGTCTTTTCTGGATGTGGAGTTTTTGCTATCTTTCCTGACTCTTGGATCCTCAAGGCCTCTCTCTCGATACCTCTTTTGATACCCTTAAAAGCGCCGCGATGTACACCGCCAGACAACAAATCCAGCTTAGTGTTTAAGTCTAATTGTTTCAAAAATTCTTCCTCGAACCTACAGGCCAATTTCAAGTTTATGGGGTCGAAATTAGTTTATACCAAGGGTGTTGATAAAAAGAGTGAGGCTCACTGTCCATCACTGCCTATCTCACCACGGTCAGGCTTTAATAATAACTTTACCGACATGTTGCGCATTTTCCATATAAGCATGCGCAAGCGCAATGTCTGCCAGATCAAAATAATGACTCACATTGATGTTGATTTTGCCAGCTTGGTACGCCTGATACAAATGTTTCAGGTCATCTAAATCAGGCGCAACCAACATTCCCTGTGCCGTTATCCCTTTTATCGTGGCTTGCTCACAAATAAGTGCCTTGGTCACACTGGGGACTGTAACTAATTGTGAGCCACTGCGAAGTGCATTCAAACACTGTAGTGCTATTTCACCACCAATCAAATCCAATAGGTCGCATTCAACATCACACTGATAAAACGCATCGTAACTAATCGCGGTAACATTTAGCTGAGCCAATAGTGGGTGTTCTGCACGAGTGGACACAGCAACTACGTTACGCCCTTGAAGTTGTGCTAATTGAATAGCTAAATGACCGACTCCCCCAGTAGGTGCCAACACATATAAGGGACGCTCGTACTGGGAAAATTTATCAAGGGCTTGCTTTGCAGTTAAGCCTGCTAAACATAGACCAGAGATCGCTAGACTTTCTTGCGCTGAAACCGCTAATAATTCAGTTTCATTGGCAACCACATAATCACTGTAGGTACCAGGGTTGTTTGCAAAACCAACCATGCCTATAACATGTTGACCCACTTGAAGTTGTGTACCAGAGTCAGATACTCCCACCACTTCGCCAAATAAGTCATACCCCAAAGGTAGAAAGGTACCTGCCTCTTTTTGTTCTGCAACATAGCCTAAGCCTTGTCTTGTTTTAAGCTCGATTGGGTTAACACTGGTGCTGAGTACCCTCACCACTACCTGCCCGTTGTTAAGGGCTGGCAAAGTACGAGTGAGCGGACATAATTGGCTGCTATCACCAAATTCATAAACACCGTAAGTAGTTGACTCATTTATCATAAGAGATTCAGTTTTAGAGAGAGCTTGTTGTTTTTTAGAATACGCGAAAGAAGACGCAATTTACAACAATGAAAAACGCGCTTGCCTTACTCCAGCAAGCGCGTTTGTATACTGTTAGTGGTGGATAGTTTATGCTTTATCCAAATCTCGGTTAATGATTAAAAACGATTTGGTCATCCACTACATCGACTTTGATAGTATCTCCTGTCACAAATTTACCTTGTAATAAATCCTGTGCCAGCGGGTTTTCAATGTACTGTTGTACAGCACGTTTTAATGGCCGCGCACCATAGACTGGATCAAAACCACTTGCAGCAATTTTATCAAGCGCAGCGTCACTTAGTTCAAGCACAAAACCTCTTTGCGTTAAGCGCTGGCTTAATCGCGCTAATTGGATACTCGCTATCTCTTTAATATGCTCATTAACTAACGGGTGGAACACAACGGTTTCATCAATCCGGTTTATAAACTCCGGTCTAAATTGATTTGCCAACACTGCCATCACCCGCTCTTTAAGTGCGGCATAATCATTACTACCGGCCTGCTCTTGAATTACATCTGAGCCTAAGTTTGAAGTCATGATGATCACTGAGTTTTTAAAGTCTACCGTACGCCCTTGTCCGTCAGTTAAGCGACCATCATCCAAGACTTGCAGTAAGATGTTAAACACATCAGGGTGAGCTTTTTCTACTTCATCAAGTAACACCACTGAGTACGGACGGCGACGCACCGCTTCAGTTAAATATCCACCTTCTTCATAACCAACGTAACCCGGAGGCGCACCTACCAACCTTGCCACCGAATGCTTTTCCATAAATTCAGACATATCAATCCGCACCATGGCATCTTCGGTATCAAACATAAAGTTGGCTAATGCTTTGGTTAGCTCCGTTTTACCAACACCAGTTGGGCCTAAAAATAAAAACGAACCAATTGGACGATTAGGATCAGCAAGCCCAGCTCGAGAGCGGCGGATAGCATTGGCAACCGCATTCACCGCTTCATCTTGACCAATGACCTTTTTGTGCAGCTCATCTTCCATTTGGAGTAATTTTTCACGTTCACCTTGAAGCATTTTAGCCACCGGGATCCCTGTCCAGCGAGAGAGAATTTCAGCAATTTCATCTTCGCCAACCTGATTTTTCAGTAGACTCATTTCTTGCATCTCTGCTTGGGATGCCAAGTCAAGCTTACGCTCTAGTTCAGGAATACGGCCATATTGCAGCTCAGACATACGTTGTAAATCACTTGCTCGGCGCGCGACTTCCAAATCTAACCGCGCTTGCTCCAGCTCCGCTTTTATCACTTGTGTACCCTGAAGCGAGGCTTTTTCAGCGTTCCATACTTCGTCTAGCTCACGATACTCCATTTCTAATTCATTGATGAGTGCTTGCATCTCGGTTCGACGCTTTTGGCTGGCTTCATCTTTTTCTTTGGCCAGTGCACTGTCTTCCAACTTCAGTTGAATAATACGACGTTCAAGTCTGTCTAATTGCTCCGGCTTTGAGTCTATTTGCAGTCGAATTGATGAACCGGCTTCATCAATTAAGTCAATGGCTTTATCTGGAAGCTGTCTATCCGTAATATAACGGTGTGACAGGTTCGCCGCAGCTACGATCGCCGGATCAGTAATGTCGACTGAATGATGAAGTTCGTAGCGCTCTTTTAAGCCACGGAGTATGGCAATAGTGTCTTCAACGGTTGGCTCTGCGACAAATACCTTTTGGAAGCGGCGCTCAAGTGCAGCATCTTTTTCAATATATTGTCGATACTCGTCGAGCGTCGTGGCTCCGACGCAGTGGAGCTCTCCACGCGCAAGTGCAGGTTTGAGCATATTGCCAGCATCCATTGCACCGTCGGTTTTTCCGGCCCCAACCATAGTGTGAATTTCGTCAATAAACAGAATAACTTGCCCCTCTTCTTTGGCAAGCTCGTTTAACACCGACTTTAAACGCTCTTCAAATTCGCCACGGTATTTAGCACCAGCGACTAGCGCCCCCATATCCAGTGATAGTACACGCTTATTTTTCAGCCCTTCTGGCACCTCACCGTTGATAATACGTTGTGCAAGTCCCTCAACGATAGCTGTCTTACCAACACCCGGTTCACCGATAAGTACAGGGTTATTCTTAGTACGGCGCTGTAGCACCTGAATGGTGCGACGAATTTCATCATCGCGACCAATTACCGGGTCTAGTTTACCTTGTTCGGCTCGCTCAGTAAGGTCAACGGTGAATTTCTCAAGTGCTTGACGTGTATCTTCTGCATTGGGATCGTCAACCTTCTGCCCGCCTCGGATCGCTTTAATCGCTTGCTCGATTTTTGCTTGGGTAATATTCAAAGTTTTGAAAATTTCACCCAAAGCTCCTTTGTCTTCAACTGCCGCAAAAACAAAAAGCTCACTAGAAATATATTTATCTTTGCGTTTTTGAGCGTATTTATCACATAGATTGATAAGTGAAATCAGGTTATTCGAAAGCTGGACATCTCCACCTACGCCTTCAACCTTAAATAATTTTTCAATGGCTTGAGATAGCTTGGTATTGAGTTCATCAGCGCTTACACCTGCTTGCGCCAATAACGCTCGTACACTTGAGCCACTTTGCTGTAGCAGAGCGTACATTAAATGAACAGGTTCAATAAATTGATGGTCACGCCCAAGCGCGAGTGATTGCGCGTCAGAAAGCGCAGCTTGAAATTTGCTTGTAAATCTATCTAAACGCATGATTTATTTACCCATATAAAATATTGAATTACTTTATTTATGGGTATTAGTGGAGCGAAGATCAAGCGTTAAAGTAATAATTTAACCTGATTATTTGCGCCAAATCAAAGTCGCCATACGGCCTGTTATGTTGTCTCTACGATAAGAAAAGTACAGCTCAGGCAAACTGACTGTACAGTGTCTCTCGCCGTAGCATTTTGTAACACCTTGTTGGCGCAATAGTGTTTCAGCAAGCGCAAAAATATTACCAAGGTACTTACCCTTTTTTGTAGCTTTAAAGGCCGTACTTTTTTGTGCTTCGAACGCATTTACTACATCTTCACCCACTTCAAAAGCATCAGGTCCTATTGCAGGGCCAAACCATGCGTGAATTTCTTCAGGGGCACAACGAAACTTAGCAAGTGTATTTGCAATAATACCAGCGGCGAGCGGCTTCCAGCCACCATGGATAGCTGCTACTTCTTCGCCATTTTCTGATGCCAACAAGATCGGCAAACAGTCTGCCGTCATGATAGCTAGAGGCGTTTGCCGTAAGCGCGTATAGAGTGCATCTGCTTGATGGACTTGCGCCGCCTCAAACTGCTCATCAACCACCACAACCTCAGCGCCATGGACTTGTTCAAGCCAAACAATGGGGTTGGCAACGTAACCATGCAAGATTCGACGGTTTTCTGCAACATGTTCGGCATTATCGCCAACATGAGAGGCAAGATTAAAACTGTCGAAAGGCGGTAGAGAAACACCACCTTCGCGCGTTGTCGATAGTGTCCCAACAAGTTGAGAAAGTGGCCACTGAGCTAGCTGCATCTTACAGCGTCAAGTCTGGGTTTTCTTTGGTGTCCTCTCTTAGCGCCGTCACCAGATTTACCATATCTTCAGGCACTGGCGCTTCCCATGTCATCATTTCACCTGTAATTGGATGCGCGATACTAAGCTTTATCGCATGTAATGCCTGACGTTTAAATGCTCTTAACTGCTCTGTAAGCCCTTGAGTGGCATTTCTCGGTGGACGAGGACGACCACCATACAACTGATCGCCAATCAGTGGATGATTTAAATATGCCATATGCACACGAATTTGGTGCGTTCTACCGGTCTCTAGTCGCAGACGAAGCCGAGTGTGTGCACGGAATTTCTCTGCAACACGATAATGCGTAATAGCAGGTTTACCCATTTCATGTACCGCCATATGCGTACGTTTTGTAGCGTGGCGCCCTATTGGCTTTTCAATCATGCCACCAGCTGTCATGGTACCGTTACAAATTGCTTCATACTCACGAGTGAAGTTTTCACGCGCCTGTAAGTTTTTCACCAAATGTGTTTGCGCTTGAATGGTTTTCGCCACAACCATTAGACCGGTCGTGTCTTTATCGAGACGGTGAACAATACCAGCTCGAGGTACGTTAATAATTTCTGGGTGATGGTGCAGCAGAGCATTTAATACTGTGCCATCGGGGTTACCGGCTCCAGGGTGAACGACCAATCCCATCGGCTTATTTATCACCAGAATATCATCATCTTCATAGACGATATCTAGGTCTATATCTTGCGCTTCGTATTCACGCTGGGCTTCGATAACCGTTTCAATGGCGACGCTTTCACCACCTAATAACTTTTCACGAGGCGTGTTGAAAACTTCACCATCGACGGTGACCTTATCTTCAAGGATCCAAGTTTTTATTCTTGAACGAGAAAAATCCGGGAACAATTGCGCCAATATTTGGTCTAGACGTTTACCACCGAGTTCGACTGGAACCTCCGCTTGGAGGGAAATTTGCTCTGACATCTGAAACTTTACCTAATTTACCAGTGCAAGCCGTGCTCGACTGGGTTAGAATCGTATAAATGCATAGTTTACTCGGTTTTGCCGAGTTGGCCTAGCCGAAGAAAACAAAGGTAGTAAAATAAAATGATTAAAAACTTAAGGACACACGCCTTTAGGCTGGCGTTAGCCGCGTCTGTTTTAGGTTTGGCAGCCTGTTCATCCGCACCAGAACAAGAAGATATAGAACGCGTACCAAACAAATCTGCACAAGCACTGTATGAAGATGCAAAGCAAACTTTAGATTCAGGTCTTTATGCACGCGCCATTGAGTTACTTGGCGCAATTAACGCAAGATACCCTTTTGGGCCATATGCAAGACAAGTTCAAATGGACTTAGTTTATGCTTATTACCAAACAGGTAACACAGATCAAGCACTAGCGACAATTGACCGCTTTATCCGTTTAAATCCAAACCATAAAGATCTTGATTACATGTACTACATGCGCGGTCTTGTAAGCATCAAAGCTGATGAAAACGCATTTCAGGAGTACTTTGGAGTGGATAGGGCTGACAGAGACGCAAATCGTACTCGTGTAGCATTTCAAGATTTAACCACACTCGTTAAAAATTATCCCAACAGTCCTTATGCACCAGAAGCCAAAAAGCGCATCGTCTGGCTATTAAACAAAATGGCGCGTTATGAATTAAAAGTAGCTGAATATTACTTTGAACGTGAAGCGTACCTTGCAGCAGCTAACCGAGGTAAATATGTGGTGGAACACTACTCACAAAGTAGTTACTTAAAACAAGCTTTTGATATTATGGAAAAGAGTTACCGTAAATTGGGGTTACAGGATCTTGCAGAAAACGTAAAAAAAGCAAAATCAGCTAACCCACGCAGTAAATAGATACACTAGTCAGTCGCGACTACATACTGGTCGCGACTGACTACACTACAATAGCCGACTCACTGGCTTAAATCGCTTCTTCGTCTTCTTCACCGGTACGGATCCGCACCACACGCTCAACATCAGTCACAAATATTTTGCCATCGCCAATTTTGCCTGTTTGTGCTGTTTTCAAGATCACTTCAATGGCTCTATCAACATCTTCGTCTGCCGTGACTATATCAAGTTTTACCTTGGGCAAAAAATCTACCATATACTCGGCACCACGATACAACTCAGTATGGCCTTTTTGACGACCGAAGCCCTTTACTTCACACACTGTCATCCCCGTGATCCCCACATCCGAAAGCGCCTCTCGGACATCATCTAGTTTGAACGGTTTAATTATTGCTTCTATTTTCTTCATGACTATCTCGATTCCTTTGGTATAGCGTCGATTTTAGACAATACACCTGTTCAAGGCAAACAAAGACATTGAAAGTTGAGGTGATTTCACGCAATAATACTAATATTAAATTATTAATTTTTGGTTGTGAGGCAGTAATGAAACAATCAGCGGGATTCAACCTGTTAGAACTTATGATAACAATTGCCATTTTAGCAATTGTATTAGCTGTTTCATTTAGCTTTGATGGCAACCTGTTGCAACGTGACCGCGCGCAATCTTTTTTACAGGAGTTACAGCGAAATATTGCCTTTGCTCGCGTCAAAGCTACAGCGTCTGATGAGATTGTCATTCTATGCCCAGCTCCCCCTGAAAGTATACAAAACCGGGCTCCGTTCGCTTGTGCAGATGATTGGGCAACAAACCGAATTTCCGTTTTTGTCGATAGGAATAATGACGGCCAATTTAACAATAATGATACGCTTCACAGAGTAATGGAAGTCGTAAATACCAGTGATAATATGGTATTTTCTGGCGATAATCGCCTAAGATTTGACTCTAGTGGGTTACTTAGTGGCGCAGCTACTGGTAATTTCACCTATTGTCCGGGCAGTGAAGATAACAATCAACAACTTAGCGTGTCTCAAGCTGGCACAGCACTCTATAGAGGCGATACTGAGGATCAGTGTAATTAACCCCAGCTCGGGATAAGAGTTTAAAAACCAGGGAACTATATGCCTGTTCCAAGATCAGATCTTTCGACTA